>JALHMA010000090.1:0-1431 GCA_022844265.1 Saprospiraceae bacterium
GTTTTAACCCCAGAACACTCATTTTGGGTTAAAACCCATCTGTGTTTGTCTCGTTCATTTCCCCCGGCTAAAGCGCGGGGGTTAGTCAAATCGTGAACTTGTTTTTTAAGCGTTACTTAGTACGCGTCGGCACAATTTTTATTGATGATTGCTTATTGACAATTGATGATTTTTGATGCAAGGTGGCATCTTCGCACATCAAAAATCATCAATTATCAATAAGCAATCATCAATAAATACGAGTTTGACCTTTTTGTGGTCGTTTTAGGCAAAATCCGGGATGACTCATGTTTGTACAGATGGTCCACCACCACCACTAATAACCAATAACGAATAACAAATAACTAAAATTCAGTGGATTCTGTCCCCCCTCGGCGTTATCCGTTGCATAATTCCTGCTTCGTACTGGAGGTATTCCTGCCAACGTGCCCACACCCGATCCTTGTCAAAATACAATTCAGCCAGGTCGAGGAAAAGGCGGTAATGGCTCGCTTCGGCCACCATAAATTTATGGTACCATCCACGGAGTGCCGGATCGGCACAATGCAGGGAAAGCAGCCGGAAACGTTCGCAGCTGCGGGCCTCTATCAGCGCGAATATCAGCAGGCGTTCGAGCAGGGCGTCTTCGCGGGAGCCTCCCGCTTTTTTAAAAGCCTGTAATTCATTGACATATTCATCCTTGCGCTGGCGGCCCAGGCGTAAATCGCGTTTTTTTAATTCTGCCAGCACCATGCGGAAATGTCCCCATTCTTCCGTCACGATAGGCGCCAGTTCTTCCACCATTTTTTCTTTTTCAGGATAGGCCTGTATCAGCGAAATACAGGCGGTGGCTGCTTTTTGTTCGCAGTAGGCGTGGTCGGTCAGTATTTCAGCCAGATCAATTTCCGCTAGATTCACCCAGCGTGGGTCGGTGGGTAATTTCAAACCCAGTTTGGTGTTTTGTAATGTCGCATCCATGCGGCAAAGGTAAAAGGATACTTACTTTTGCCGCATGGAAAAATTAAGCATGGATGCGCTGCAGCGGCTTTCCGTCGATGACTTCAGACAACAACATAAAATGCCCGTGGTATTGGTGCTCGACAATGTGCGCTCCGGCCTGAACACCGGCTCCGTTTTTCGCACGGCGGATGCTTTTTTACTCGAAAAAATGGTGCTTTGTGGCATCACAGCGCAACCGCCGCACCGCGAAATCCTGAAAACAGCCCTGGGTAGCACCGAATCGGTGGATTGGACATATTTCCCTGAAACAGTATCGGCTGTGCGGGCGCTCCGGGAAGAAGGTTACCGGGTATATGCCATCGAACAAACCACTCAAAAAATCTGGTTGCAGGACTTTCAGCCGCTGGCAACGGAAAAGTATGCCTTCGTGCTGGGCAACGAAGTGGACGGCGTGGAGGAATCGGCCCTTGCTTTATGCGACGGAACCATTGA
>JALHMA010000090.1:1531-17351 GCA_022844265.1 Saprospiraceae bacterium
GTCAGTCCCACCGGACCTCCTTTAAACTTATGAATAATGGTGGTCAGGATACGAATATCCATTTCGTCCAGGCCGCTTTCGTCGACATCGAGTGCCGAGAGGCCGTAACGGGCAATGGCCTGGTCGACCGCTCCCGTGCCTTTTATTTGTGCAAAATCGCGGATACGACGCAGCAAGGCATTGGCAATACGCGGCGTGCCACGACTGCGCCGCGCAATTTCAGTAGCGCCGTCTTCACTCACCGGGATATTCAGGATTTCAGCCGAACGGTGAATAATGCCTACCAGTGTTGGCACGTCGTAATAATCGAGGTGGCAATTGATCCCGAAACGCGCCCGCAGCGGCGCCGTGAGCAGGCCCATGCGGGTAGTTGCGCCCACGAGGGTAAATGGATTCAGGGTGATCTGGATACTGCGGGCATTCGGCCCCGAATCGATCATAATGTCGATGCGGTAATCCTCCATGGCCGAATATAAATATTCTTCCACCACCGTATTCAGGCGGTGTATTTCATCTATAAACAACACGTCGCCAGGTTCCAGGTTGGTCAGTAGCCCGGCGAGATCGCCCGCTTTTTCCAATACCGGCCCGGAGGTCATTTTCATGGAAGCGCCGAGTTCGTTGGCTACAATATGCGACAGGGTGGTTTTGCCCAGCCCCGGCGGGCCGTGCAGCAACACGTGGTCGAGCGCTTCACCGCGTTGTTTGGCTGCCTGTATAAATACTTGCAGGTTATCAACGATCTTTTGCTGACCGGTGAATTCGTCCAACAATTTGGGGCGAAGGGCTTTTTCTACCAGTTTTTCTTCGCCAATGGGTTCGTTTGCAAGTTCTTTTGACAAAATCGAGTGGTTAAGTGGATTTAAATCACCCTGCAAAATTGACATTTTTTGTTTTGTAAATCAAATAAAACCCCAAAAATTGTTAAAAAACTCCGGCCCGGCACATCGAATGTAGCAGCGTTTTTATCTTGGTGGGCAAAATAATCGCTTCATACAATTTGACTCCATTGCTCATATACCCACAACATCCGATTTATGCGAACCCGATTGCTATTTTTATTTGTAATTATTTCATTATCAATACCTTATTCTCTAAAATCCCAATGGACACAGGTAGTATCAGGAACCACTGCCAACCTGAATGCCGTTGAAGTCATTAATGCTGATACGGCTTACGCCGGTGGTTCGAATGTGTTTTTAAGAAGTATCAACGGGGGGCAAACATGGACATCCATCGCTCTTGTAAATACTTCTAACCAGCCCATTAACGGCATGGCGATCAATGACCTGCATTTTTTTAACAGCCAGACAGGTATTGCGGTCGGGGTGCGTGCAAGCAGTATTCACACTGTTTTGCGAACGACGGACGGCGGATTGCACTGGTCTGTTGTGCTTACCCAAAACGATCCCCAGGGATGGACCGGGGGCATCACCCGGGTCGACTTTATCAATATCATGCAGGGCTGGTGCGTGGGTTCGAGCGGAAAGGTGCGCAGAACCCTCGATGGCGGCCTCAACTGGACGGATTTGCCGGATATCCCCAATGTGGCTTATCTGAAAACGGTCGATTTTACCAATGCGCAGGTGGGATATGTGTCTACAGAGCAAGGTTTTGGCGGCGGTCAGTTGATGAAAACCACGAATGGCGGTCAGACCTGGGCGCCGCTTTCGTCAGGCCTCTTTTCCGAACTTCATTTTGTACACCCGGATACAGGTTTCCTGGCCGATGTAAATTATACTTTTCGAATGCACGACGGCAATATCAACTGGGATTTCCTGCCTATTCCGGATGAAGCCAGGGCGCGGCGTTTTTCTTTTCAAAATGGAAATGCGGGTTTTATGCTGTCTGATAACGGCGTTCGGCGTACCCAAAACGGTGGACAATTTTGGGAAGAATACCTTTTTCCAGGCATTAATCCGGTGGAAATGCGCGATTTTGATTGGTCCGCCGGTTATCAGGCAGGCATAGCGGTCGGCGTCAACGGGCGCATGTACAGAACCTCTAACGGTGGCGGCGTTTCCACGCCGATGGCTTATTTCCAGACGGATCCGAATTTTGTCACTTTTTGTAAAGATCAAACCATTCAAATGATTAACCCCGCCCCGGCCGGGCAATGGAATACGAGTTGGTTTGTAGACGGCGTCTTTTTTTCGGCGGCGAATGATATTTCAGTCAGTTTTTCGGAATTTGGAAGCACACATACGGTGTGGTTGTTAATTTCCAACGGAATCAGCAGCGACACTTTTCAACGCACGATTCAAATTGAACCTGCGCTGGAATTTGAATTTGGAACCGTGGAATGGACAACCGGCTCCCAGATATGTGCCGGCGGCAATGCCATTGTTCGAGTGTTGCACCCCGCGTTAAATATGTCTTATTTTTTTTCACTCAACGGTGAAGTGATTGCACAACAGTTGGCGCTGGATACAAACGCTATTGTATTTCAAACCCCATTCCTGAACAACGATGCAACGCTCCGGGTTTTTGCGTCCATCACTACTTTTTGCGGCTCCGTCAGCAAAGAAGAAATGCTGCAGGTGGAGGTTATTCCTTTTCCCAACGCCAACCTGAACTGGTCGATCACAGAAAACGTATGCCTCAATGCATCGGCACAAGTCACCATCCCGAATTCGCAACCGGAGATGCGTTACTGGCTGGTAGAAAGCGGCATATTCACGGTGTCTGACACCCTGAACGGCACAGGCGGTACGCTTACTTTTTTTAGTAAACCGCTTACACAACCCGTTGCTTATCAGGTGAGAGCAACCAATTCCATTGGTTGTATGAACTGGATCAACGCTCCGATACAGGTCAATATCGACGCTTTTTTCCTAATGGTCGATACTACCCACCTGTATGGCATTGTCAATCAACCGATTCCTGTCAGCAATACCACCGAAAACCTGGGCGCATCCAACTGGATTTTCGGAGCGGCGGCACAACCTTCCGGAAGCCAGTCCGCAACGCCGGCTGTAACTTACAACAACGCCGGACTGTACCCTTACACCTATCAATACCAAAGTCAGTTTTCGTGCCAGGGTACTTTGCAGGGCAATTTTGAAGTATTTGACCAGGCGGACGACTTGAATGGCGCCGCTTGCTGGTCGCAGCGAATGTTGAATGCCGTTTACGGTAAAGAGCATATTCTGGATGTGAAGGTAGACCATGAGGGCAATTACTGGGTAACAGGCGCCGCTTTTGAGCAGGTCGGTTTCTGGTATACCATGAATTTATTTTTGAATAAATACGATCCTTCCGGCGTGCTGCTGTGGTCAAAGCAGGTCGATCCGCTCGACCCGGCCCACAGTTTTGACTACCGCAGTACTTATGGCACTTCCATTGCTTTTGACACAGACGGAAATGCTTATCTGGCAGGTAGTTACAGCGCAGACAAGGCCCGTATATTCGGGCTGGATTTTACACGCCCGGCCTCGTTTTTTGCCGGTTACGGCCAGGGTTTTTTGTTTAAACTCAGTCCTGCGGGCGACGTGATCTGGCACAGCAATTTCCAGTCGCCAAATGACTACGACAATTCCATTCCATCCAGCATTGTTTTTCACAACGACCGCCTGCACCTGATACTGAGGGGCCGTGACTGGCAGATGTTCCAGCCCGACGGCAATATTGCCATTAATGGTAACCAGAACGCCGCTGCATGGTATATTTCCTTGGACACAGATGGCCATTTTGTACAGGATTTGCCGATACTGGAGGACATTCCGAACAGCCTGTATGGCAATTGGCATCCCGAGATCGGCGGTTTTTTTACTGATCTGAATACGTTCAAAAGCCCGCGTCTGCTGGTGTCGCCTACGGGCAATCTGTTGGTGAACGGCGTTTTTTCGGGATTGTCAGGTATCGCGGTTGGCGCTACACCCATAGAACCCGTGGACGAGACTTTTAGCGCTAAAAACCACTTTATTGCCGCTATCGATCCGCTTACAGGCTTATGCGAACAGGCGTTTTGCGCTTATGGTATTCAGACGCCGCAGAACGATTTTCCGGCCTGGGAGGTAGACGAGGCCGGAGATATTTTTCTCGGTTTCGGATTAAACGCATCCATACCGACTTACACGCCCGCTCTGACAGTGGGCAGTAATACGTTCAATACCAGTCCGAACCGCAGTTTTATTGCCAAATTTTCGGAAACAGGCGGGTTGCTCAGCCTTCAAAAGCATACGGATCAGGTTTTCACCAGTTTTGTAAAAGCCTCCGGCGGTGGCATCTGGGCATTGAGCAGATTCGACAGGGCCGTGGGATTCCATAACCCCGATGGTAGCGCAATCGGGACCATTTCCAATGGCGGCAACGACCTGCTGCTTTCCCGTCTGGACGGCGACGGCGCCCTGCTGGGTCTGCAACATTTTGGCGGAACGGAACACGAACAACCGGTTGCTCTGGTGGCTTCCGGGCCTTCATGGCTGGGTATATGGAGTGCAGACGATTTAAATCAAAATTTGAACGGCCCGGCGAATCCGTACACTTTGCGCGTCTGGTCGTCCGACCTGGCAGATTGTCCGGCGCTTTCTACAACAACCATCGCCGGTTTGCAGGACTGGTCCATCAGCCCCAATCCGTTTTCCGACAGAATTTCGTGTACTTTCGAGTTTCAGGAGCTGCAAAAAGACGTTCTTTGCCGCCTGCGCGGCCTCGATGGCCGCCTGATCTGGTCGCAATCGACCGGTGGCTTACCTGCCGGCGCTTCTGTACTGCACTTTGAAACGGAGCAGTTGAACGCGGGTGTTTACTTTTTTGAAATAACAACGCAACAGGGCGCTTCGGTGCGAAAAATCATAAAATGGAAGTCATAACCACGCAAAATTTTCAACCGGATATCAGCCTGTTCGGTTTAAGAATAGGTGAGCCGGTGATTACGCTTACTTCTTTGTTAATCAGTGTATTATGCGGGTATTGCTGGTGGCGGCTCGGGCGCCTACGTTCGCAAGACGATGGCGTGCGCCTCACCCGAATTTTTTTCGCTTTTATGGGTGTTTCCACCCTGATCGGCGGGTTGGTAGGACATGCTTTTTTACACAAGTTACCTTTTGAATATAAAATTCCGGGTTGGACGCTGGGCATGGTGGCTGCTTCGGCATTGGCCCAGGCCTCTGTGGCGCGCTCCTCGGATATGATGCGGTTGGCGGTAAAACGTATGTTTACCGGCATCAATATTGGCGCGTTTGCCGTGCTGCTGGTATTGCTGCTCAGCACTTTATGGTTTCCGATTGTTGAAATCCACTCGGCATTTTCGCTGTTGCTGATCGTTACCACGCTGGAAATGAACCGCTGGATTCGCCTGCGGGATGAGAGCAGCAGGTATATTTTAACAGGTATTCTGTTTGCCGTTGCAGCGGCCCTGGTGCATGTCCTGAAGTTGTCGCTGGGTATCTGGTTTACCTTTTTCGACATTGGCCATGTGTTGTTGTGCGGCACGATGTGGATGATTATGCGTGCGGCGGAGCGCAAACGCATGTGAATTTTCGTATCTGTTTACCACATAGTTCACAGTAGGTTTTTAACATAGGGCACATAGCGTAGAGTACTCTAAAATTATGTGTTCTATGTGGGAAACCCTATGTGCCTATGTGGTAAACAGATACAGTTTAAATTCTTTGCAAATGCTTGATTGTCAACACTAATAACCAATAACGGATAACTATTTCAGTTTATGGTAGCTCACCCCATCCGCGTGTGGAGCGCCGAGCAGCTCGATAATAAACTCCAGGGTCTGGTCATTGTGCTGAAAGTCCGCGTCGCCTAATTCGAGAATAACAACGGGCGTTTCTTTTTCAGATTTTAAGTAGTCAAAATACGCATTCTGGATTTCCTCCAGGTAGGCCCCTGAAATATTGCGTTCAATTTCCCGTCCGCGTTGCCGGATCTGGCGCAGCAGCACATCTACCGGGCGGTGCAGGTACAGCAGCAACTCCGGTTTCGGGAACGTGGCATTCAAGACCCCGAACAGGCGCTGGAACAGTCTGAATTCCTCTTCGCTGAGGTTGTTTTTGGCAAAAAGAAGGGTTTTTACAAAAAAATAGTCGGCTACCGTAAAAGGTGTAAACAGGTCGGGGCTGCCAAAATGTTCGAGCAATTGTTTGTGCCGCTCGGTCATAAAAAAGAGTTCAACCGGAAAGGCATACCGCTCCGGCTGCTCATAAAACGGCGGCAAAAAAGGGTTGTCTGTAAACTGTTCTAGTACCAGGGAACATCCGAAACGATCTGCCAACCGGTGGCAAAGGGTGGTTTTGCCGACACCGATGTTTCCTTCGATGGCAATAAACTGGTAAGGCAAAGGCTTATCCGACGGTGAATTTGACACGGGGAGTTTTATTTTTTTACCTGATGTCCAGCATCACCACCTCGGAAGGGTCTTCGCAGGCCATAAATAATTCGTCAATCTGTTGTTTGAGGATCGGGTGTTCGTATTCCGGCGCCAGTTCCATCAGGGGCACCAGTACAAAAGCCCGTTTGTGCAATTCCGGGTGAGGAATTTCCAGTCCTTTGTCACGGATGATACGTTTGCCGTACAGCAGGATATCTATATCGATCTGTCGCGGCCCCCATTTGTCGCTTTCTTTGCGGGCGCGACCCATTTCCCGCTCAATTTGCGTGATTTCTTTGAGAATATCGCGAGGATCGAGCGTCGTATTAACCATCACGACCTGATTCAGGAAAGCATCCTGCTCGGTATTGCCCCAGGGTTGTGTATCATACAGGTGGCTTTTTTTGGCAATATTTCCGATGTTTTTTGTAATTAAATCAGAGGCCATCCGCAAATGACCCATACGGTCGCCCATATTGCTGCCCAAGCAGAGGTAAACGTTGATGTATTTTTTTGGCGTAAAAGCTTGCATATCGGAACAGTGGTGGAAGGTGTAAAGTACTTAGCGGCGGCAAAGGTAACAAAACCACAAACGGATTTTTTTTGGAATACGCTACCTTTGGGCGTGTTTGGTGTATAGTGTTTGGTGTTTAGGGTGCTACGCCCTCGGCCTTTGTGAGAAATTGGCCAAAATAGCAACTAAAGCCGAGGGCGAAGCGCCCCAAACACCAAACCCCAAACCCTAAACACGGCCAAAGGCGAAGCACCCCAAACACCAAACACCACACACTAAAAACATAATAAAATATGAAAAACCTCTTTTCCCTATTTCTTTTGTTGCCATTGTTCCTGGCTGTTTCCTGTAAAAATGTAGATCAGGCACTTGTGGCCCAGATGGAAGAAAACATAACCTCCATGCAGGCCCAAACGGGTGATTATGATATGAATACGCAAGGCATTGTCAATTTTGCCGAACTGGTGGACACCGCACCCGAGGCCCTGAAAAACGATACCAGCAGTGGCTACGCAGTACTACGCAATAAAGTGACGGCTGTGCGGACCAAACAAGAGGGAACAGTAGCCGAATTCAAACAAATGCTCGGCGAATTACAGGCTACAGCAGCCGATTACGGCGCTGGAAAAATCAACACGGAACAGGCGGAGGCTAAACGGGCGTTATTGATGACGAGACTGGTTGCCATCCAGGAATTGCTGGGTCGGGTAGGGCAGTTAAACGACGAAGCCCAGACCGAATATGGCAAGATGATGGCGGAATACCGCAGTAAAACGGAGTGAAAACACAAGAAAACGGCATGTGAGCCGGGAAAGTCCGTGTTTTGACCACAGGCAGCGAAATCGCCGCAAATAGTATCCCGCATTTTATCTTTTTTTGCAGTGCAGTTCGTTGTTTTAATGGACGCACCAACTCATCGAATTAGCTACCTGCGTTGTACATGAAACTACTGCTACCTATCTTCTTGCTCTTTACGGTTTCTTTTCTTCCCGCTCAAAATTACCTGATGAACAATACGTCCGTTACGGATTGTAGTGGTTCCTTTTTTGACAGCGGCGGTAACAACGGCAACTACGGCAACAACCAAACTTTCACCAAAACTTTTTGCTCCGACGGTACTTCCGGCACCCACATTCAGTTGAATTTTTCGGGTATTGACCTGGCTCCCGGTGATGTATTGTGTTTTTATGACGGTCCGAATACTGCCGCCAACCTCTTGTCCTGTTCGGACGATTACCCGCCCGGCTCACCTATCATTGTGCAGGCCACGGCAGCCAATTCCAGCGGATGCCTGACGGTTCAGTTTGAATCGGATGGCAACGGTGTGGCCTCCGGCTGGTCGGCTGTCATTGCTTGTGTCGCTTCCTGTCAGACGGTCTTAGCCAATCTGGTCACCACAAATCCTGCGGTGTTTCCGGCCGATACCGGCTGGATAGACGTATGTCCGAATGAGCGCATTTTTTTTAATGGAACCGGCTCTTACCCGCAAAATGGCTTTGCTTACCAGCAGTCTGATCTGACCACCACTTTTGAATGGAATTTCGGCGACGGCGGTATTTCTTACGGCCCCAATACCTCGCACCGTTTCGACGAACCGGGTGGCTACTATGTCCAGTTGTTTTTGGTAGACGCGCAGGGTTGCAAAAGTACCAACCTGATTAATCAGCGCGTCCGGGTAGCGCCGCGCCCCAGCTTTGCGCTGGCCGGCGCGATTACAGAACAAATCTGCGCACGGGATACCATCCACCTGAGTGCTGTTGTGGCCGATTCCGCCTCCGGGCAAAACCTGGTTGTTTCCCCCACACCTTCTTCCTTTTCGGTGGAAGGCAGCCGCTCCGATTCGCTGGCTTTGCCCGACGGAACGGGTATTCCGTATGAAACAACCATTTTTTTTACGGAATTTTCGCCAGGTCAGGTGCTGACCAATCAAAATGACCTGGAAAGTATCTGTGTCAATATGGAGCATTCCTGGATGCGCGACATAGAAATCAGCCTGACCTGCCCCAATGGGCAAAGCATTGTATTGCACAATTTTGCCGGCCAAACCGGCGGACAGGTTTTCCTGGGAGAGCCCAATGATGCGGATGGATTTAATCCGATACCCGGGTTGGGATATGATTATTGCTGGATTCCGAATGCGCCTAATCCAACCTGGATTCAGTATGCCAACACTTTGCTTGGCGGCAACGGCACGCTGCCTCCGGGAGATTACAGCACGTTTGACCCCATTTCAGACCTGATCGGATGCCCGCTAAATGGCGAATGGAGCATTACAGCAACAGACCTCTGGCCGATTGACAATGGTTTTATGTTTAACTGGAGTTTGAAATTTCAGGATGAACTGTATCCGAATATTGAATCATTTACCCCTGCAATTGTCGACTGGAGTTGGAATAACCACCCTTCCATCTTTTTTTCCACCCCGGATTCTATCGCCGCTGCTCCTGAAAATGCAGGAACTGCCGGTTATGTTTTTACGGTACAAGATACGTTCGGCTGTAGCTGGGATACGCTGGTGAATGTATCTGTTTTGCCTTTCACCCATCCCAACTGTTTTTCCTGCCAGTCGTCCTACCTGTCCTTGCGCGATACGGCTGTTTGTGAAGGGGAGCCGGTGTTGCTCGATGCCAGTTCGCTCAACCCTGCCCAATTGGAAGTTCAGTTTGAATCATATCCCGATTACAGTTTGGGCAACGGCAACCATCCACACAACAATCCTTACGCAGCGCCCATTTCGATCAACAGTGTCGGGTATAACCTGCTCACCAATCCGGTCGCACAGATAACATCCGTTTGTATCGACATTGAAACGGATTTTGATGCTGACCTCAATATTTACCTGCGATCGCCCGATGGAAAACAACTGGAACTGTCCACAGGCAATGGCGGGGCAGGAGACAATTACAAAATTACCTGCTTCAGCCCTTCTGCTTCCACACCCATAATAGGAAGTCTTGCACCATTTAACGGCACTTACAGACCGGAAGGGATGTGGACCGCCCTCAACAATGCTGTTGTAAATGGCGATTGGAAACTGATGGTTTCCGATGGTTTCGGCACCAATCAGTTGGGTAAAGTGAAATGGTGGAGCATTGGTTTCAACTACGATAATTCGGTCGACTACACCTGGACGAACAGCGCCTCGCTGAGTTGCAACAATTGTGCAACACCGGCTGCAACACCTGCTTCCACCAGTACCTATATCGTCACCGCAACGGACAACTTCAATTGTCAACACAAGGATACCGTCACGGTGGATATTCTGAGTTTTTTCCCGGCGCCGGGAAACCTGGAAGTTATCAGTTTCGGAACCAGCGACATGACCTGGGCCTGGACACCTGTTCAAGGGGCTACGGGCTACGAAGTCAGTGTGAATGGAGCGCCCTGGCAGCCCTCCACCACTGCGTTGACGCATACCGTTACCGGGCTGGTATCCGGCGATATTGTAAATATAGAAGTGCGCGCATTGGGTGGCAGCCCCAACTGCCCGCCAAACATCGCTTCAGCGGGAAATCCATTTGTGGTATGTACCCTTTCTGGCAGTATCGGTTCCCTGACGCCGGCGCCATGTGCGGGCGCCAGTACCGGTTCGGCCGTCATCAATGCTTCTAACTCGAATGGCCCGGTAGATTTCTTTGCCAACGGAACCGGAACGGCATTTCCAAATGGCGACCTGTTGAATATGTTCACCGCAGGCGACCATTTTGTTGTGTTGCGCGATGCGGCGGGCTGCAGGGATACGGTCGATTTTAATATTACGGAACCGGCCCCTATAATACTAACGCCTTCACAATCAAATGTTTTGTGTAATGGCGGCAGCAGCGGTTCGGCATTCGTAGCGGCGACGGGCGGTACCGGAACGGTTTCCTTCGTCTGGCAACTTTGTGCAGGCGGGACGCCTATGCCCGGCGCTTCCATCAACAACCTTTTTGCCGGTTGTTATGCGGTGGTTGCTACAGATGGTAATGCCTGTACCGCTACTGCCAGCGTCGATGTGGCGGAGCCGGATGCTTATCAATTTCAATTGTCCCAGGATTCGGTCTCTTGTAATGGCCTTTCCGATGGCGCTGCTGACATCGTAGTGACGGGCGGCACGGCGCCTTACCAGTATGCCTGGGACAACGGCGACAATACCCCGGTTGCAAGCGGTTTTGACGCTGGTCTTCACTTCGTGACCGTTACAGACGCTGCCAATTGTATCTCCACAACTTTCATTACTATTCTGGAGCCGGCTACTTTGGCCATTGACAGTACAGCCGCCCGCTCCGTATCCTGTTTTGGCGGCGACAACGGCACAGCGGCCGTTTTTCCAATAGGCGGCACAAGTCCTTATACCTATTTGTGGGTAGACAATCAGGATACGCCCAAAGCTGTTAACCTCAGCGCCAATAATTATGCGGTGACGGTATCTGACGCCAAAGGATGCAGTACGGCCACTTCCGTAACGGTAGAAACGCCGGATGCATTACAAATTACTTTCAGTGGGGTTTCCGGGGAAAAATGTGCAAATGACTGTAAAGGAACGGCCACCGCGCAGGTAAACGGCGGCACGGCGCCGTACGATTTTCAATGGTTTGACCCCAACCTGCCTGATGGCAGCCCGCTGGTGGATAACCTTTGCCCCGGCGCATATATGCTGACCGTAGAAGATGACAGGGGCTGTACGCTTACGGATTCAGTCGCTATCACTGCTGCAGTTCCGATTGAGGTGGATTTTGTTCTGTTGGATCCCAGTTGTTCCGGTTTGCAGGATGGCGCGATCGATGCTACGATCAGCGGTGGAAGCCAGCCGTATCAATATGTCTGGAACACTGGAAATGCAACAACGCCCGACCTGCAAAACCTCGGTTGCGGACAGTATGTGCTGACCCTGACGGATGCGCTTGGTTGTATTCGTTTGGATACCACGGCGCTCGCCTGCCCTCCGGCAATCGAATTGTTAAGTATCGACGCGCAGGAGGTGAATTGTTTTGGCGGATCGGACGGCACGATCACCGTGCAGGCGCAAGGCGGCAGCGGTGCGTTGCATTACCAGTGGAATGACCCCAACGGACAAACCAATGCGATGGCTTCAAATCTTCCATTGGGCGCCTATACCGTTACTATTACGGATGATAATGGCTGTAATATTACCGCCACCGCTACAGTTGTTCAGCCGAGTATTTTGCTCGCCAGCGCAACTAAAACGGATGTTACCTGCTTCGACGGTGCAGACGGATCGGCCATGGCTAACCCCGTCGGTGGGGTAGGGCCGTATACCTTTGAATGGAGCGTTCCACAAACCGAACAGATAGCAGTCGATTTGCCCGCAGGCGCATACACGGTGACGGTGACGGATGACCGCGGCTGCACAGTTACTACCAGCGCTACCTTGCAACAACCGGCTTCGGCAGTGCAAGTCAACGCCGTTCAGACAAAAACGGCCTGTTATAATCAAAGCAATGGTATAGCCCTGGCAACTGCTACAGGAGGAAATGGCGCGCCATTCACGTTCAACTGGAGCAACAATCAGCAATCCGCTACTGCCAATAACCTGCCTATCGGGAATTACACCGTCACTGCCAGCGACAGCAAAGGTTGTACGGCCTTACAAACGATTAATATTCAACAGTTTGACAGTATTGCTATCAATGTAGCCTTTGTGGTTCCAACTTGCAATGGCTACACGGACGGCCGAGCAGCCGTGAACCTGGTAAGCGGCGGCGCTGGCGGTAACAACCTTGCTAATTATATTTACCAGTGGAGCAAACCCAATGCGCCCAACAGTGTCTCGGTCGATGGTTTACAAGGCGACAAATCCTATACCCTGACGGTTACCGATCAGCAGGGTTGCAGTGGCGTATTCGGCTTTTTTGTTGGTCAGCCCCCGGCTATCGTTGTGCAATTGGCACAGGAGAATGTGACTTGTTTTGGTTTTTCAGATGGCTCTGCGCGTATCCTGAACGTGCAGGGCGTCAATCCGATTTCCAATTATAACTGGAGTAATAATGTCAACAGCACACAAATAAACGACCTCGCAATCGGTTCGTATACAGTCACTGTGGAAGATAACCTGGGCTGTACCGGCACTCAATCCGTTCAAATTACCCAACCCGAACCGCTGCGTCTGGATTTTGTAACCAAACCCCTTCTGTGCAGCGGCGACTCGGATGCCGCTATTACTGCTTCGGTTTTTGGCGGTACGCCGGAATACAGCCTGCAATGGAGCAACGGCAACGCACTGACGGGTATTTCCAATCTCGGCCCGGGCGTATATTCACTTCAGATCACGGATGAAAACGGCTGTATTTTAACGGATTCCGCGACTATTGTCCGACCTGACGACCTGACCATCGACTTTCTTTCCGCTAATCCGCGTTGTTTCGGGGACAAAAACGGGCATATCGATTTGAGCGTGACGGGTGGTAAACTGCCTTACCAGTACAATATCGACGGCGGCGTGTTCAACGGTTCGCCCAATTTTATTGGCCTGGAAGCCGGCGTGTACACCATTCAGGTGAAGGACGCGAACAATTGTATCACCACAGTCACCGATTCCTTGTTTGAACCGCTACCGGTCGGGGTTTCACTGGGTATGGACAGCAGCCTTGTGCTGGGCGACAGCCTGCTGCTGACGCCGGACATTTCCAATGCCATCGGCCTGTTGCAATACAAGTGGCAGAGCGCTTTGCAGGATACCTGGGCATGCGCCGATACGATCGATTGTGAAGAAATCTGGGTGAAACCCGCCCGCACCAATACCTATTTCCTCCAGATTACGGATGCGAACGGCTGCACCGGTGAATCCCGGGTAAAAATCAGCGTGGAAAAACCCCGGGGCGTCTACGTTCCTACGGCTTTTTCTCCGAATAATGACAACAGCAATGATCTGCTATTGGTGCACGGCAAAAGTACACAGGTGCGCAATATCCTGATTTTCAGGATTTTCGACCGCTGGGGTGAATTGGTGTACCAGGATCAGAATTTCAGTGTCAATGACCCCACCCGCGGCTGGGACGGTAGTTTCCGTGGCGAAGCCTGCGATCCGGGCGTATTCGTCTGGCAACTGGAAGCGGAATACATAGATGGATTTAAAGAAGTACTGTCTGGAAGCGTTACTCTCCTAAAATAGTGCGAAGTCCTGGCAAGTGCGAAGTCGTCAGTGCGAAGTCGTCAGTCCGTAGAGTCCGCCGTTTCACTCTTGGATTTCCCAAACATGAAACGGTACACTCTACGGACTGACGACTTCGCACTGACGACTTCGCACTTGCCAGGACTTCGCACTGATGACTTCGGACTGGTTTCAGACTTTTTTTGTTAAATAATGTGAGTAAACGGTATATTTTCCTTTTTTTTCGGACTACAAATTATCCCAATTCAAAATACACACAACCATGATGCAATTTTCCAAACCGATTTTTCTGCTGGTTACCCTGCTGGCAGTGTTTTCTCCTGCATTAGAGGCACAGGATCCGCGTTTTTCCCAATATTACGCGTCGTCCTGGAACCTGAACCCGGCGATGACCGGTGTTTTCAACGGTCGCTGGCGCGCCACCGTCAATTACCGCGACCAATGGAATAGTTTTCTGGCGCCCGTTCCTTTCCGCACCTATGCCGCATCGTTCGAGACGCGTTATAATGTCGGCGCCAATAATGATTACGCCTCTTTCGGCCTGGGCGCCATGCACGACGAAGCCGGTACCGCCCGCTTTACACAAAACAAGGTGCACCTAGGCGGGGCTTTTCTTAAACAACTTTCCGGCGGTCGCAACTCCAGTGAACACTACTTATCTGCGGGTGCACAGTTAGGTTTCGGCCAGAATTCCATCGACTGGAGTAAATTGTGGTTCAGCCGCCAGTTTGACACCGGTTCTGAGACGCCCGATCTGGGCGCCGTTAACGGCGAACCGAATGCCAATGCCAACTCGCCGCTCTACCTCGATTTTAATGCGGGCATACTCTGGTATGTGGTGTTTCCCAACGAAGGTTTTTTCTATGCCGGGGGCGCCATGCACCACCTGAACCAGCCAACTATTTCCCTGATTGAAGACAATAAAGAAACCTTGTATTCCCGCTGGTCAGGCCATGTGGGCGGCCAATTTCCACTTACTGAAAATTTTGCGGTTTTGCCGGGTGTGCAGGTGATGAAACAAGGCCCGGCAATGGAAACTGACCTTGGTATCAACTTCCGCTATTCCAACAACGACCTGAATGAACTGGCCCTGCGCGCAGGCGTCTGGGGCAGGGTGGGCAATAAATTGGACAAAGACCTGCAAATGGACGCCATCACCATCGTTGGTATGCTCGAACTCAACCGCTGGATGCTGGGCCTGAGTTATGACGTTACTGTCTCCGGTCTGACCGCTGCAAATAATTCCCGCGGTGCGTTCGAAGTCTCGCTGACGTATTTCCACCCGGAATACCGCCGCTCGCGGGTGACGTGCCCGAAATTCTAGACGTGAGAGAGTGAGAGGGTGAGAAGTGAGAGAGGGTGCATTGCCTGGACATTTTCACTTTGATTTCTTTCAAAATTATTGTAAAATATTTGTCCTTAGCTTGTCCTCCCCCGGCCTGCGGCCACCCCCTCCGAAGGGGGATAGTCTCCGCGCTTGGCTTACATGGTAAGATAAGATATTGATAATGAACTGATTATTTGACAAAAATTAACAACTAAGGCCAAGCGCGGAGCCTATCCCCCTTCGGAGGGGGTGGCCGCAGGCCGGGGGAGGACAAGCAAAGAACAAAATCCTCTGTACACCCCTAACTCACCACTCACGTCTCACCACTCACGACTCACCACTCACGATTCACATGAAAAAGATTTTCCTTTTCCTCTTGTTTCTGCCCGCTTTTTTAACGGCGCAAAATCCAACCATTACCCCCGCCCGCCCGCAGGCAGGTGAAACCATCGAACTGGTGTTCGACCTGAGTAAAAGTCCTTTGCGCGGCGCTGAAACCGTCGACGTGGTGCTGATGGAATACAGCGACAACAGCGCAGAAAT
>JALHMA010000091.1 GCA_022844265.1 Saprospiraceae bacterium
GACCTTAGCATTCGCCTGCAACACCGCAACAAAGACCTGCTTTGGGAGTCATTTTGCCAGGGCGTAACCAATGCCGATGGCCGAATCGCTGATCTGCTGCCGCCCAACCGGGTGCTGCCTCCGGGCATCTATCAAATCGTATTTGAAACGGGCGCTTATTTTGCCGCCCACCGTACCAAAGGGTTTTACCCGGAAGTGCTTATACAGTTTGAGGTACCCGACGCACAGCATTACCACGTGCCGTTGCTGCTCAACCCGTTCGGTTATTCGACTTACCGGGGGAGTTGAAAGGGCACGGGTTGCTCCAACAGGCCCAAAGGGCCTATATCTTTGTAGAAATGCCAAAAGATATTTCGCCGGCCCAGCGGGCCGGTATCTTCATCGAATAAATACCGGCCCGCTGGGCCGGGTGCCAAATTTAATCCGTCAATACTACAAAGATATAGGCCCGCTGGGCCTTGTGACACACACATAAAATGACAGGCCTGAAATACCCAAACCCAACCTATTAGTAATAGCCAAAGGGGATGTTTCTCACTTCTCACTTCTCACTTCTCTTTTCAAATGACCACCACCATACCCGTCGATAAAAAAGCGCAACTTTTTTCCGAACTCAGCAAAGCCAACACGGTGTTTAACGAAAAATACCCGGGCGACCGGCCGGAGCGGCAAGCCGTGCATACCGTGTACGGCGGCGCCAATCTGTTCAAATACAACACCACCGCCGGCCTGGCCGAAAAAGCGCTGGAGGCATTTCACCTGTATGCGCCGGATTTTATCCACTTTGGCAAAATATTTCAGTTGCAGGGCAGCGAGAAATTAGACACGCTCCAGCAAACGGCAGAACAACTGAAAAACGATTACGAATCGCTGACAGCGGCGCAACAGCGCAAACACCCCGCCCATTTGTCGTACCAGATTTACCACAAGGTGTTGCACAAACTGCAAACCGAAGCCGTGGAAGATTTCAGGATTGATTTTGAAGACGGCTATGGCAACCGCAGCAATGAAGAAGAAGACCAAACCGCCCGTGATGCAGCGATCGAATGTGTAAAAGGCATGCAAAGAGGTACGCTCCCGCCTTTTATCGGCATTCGGATCAAGCCATTTTCGGAAGAAATGAAAGAGCGCGGACTGCGCACGCTCGATATTTTTGTGAGTACGCTGGTCGGGGCTTCCGAGGGCCGGCTGCCCGATAATTTCATCGTAATGCTGCCCAAAGTGACCATTCCCGAGCAGGTGAGCACGCTGGTTTCCTTTTTTGAAATCCTGGAAACGGAATTGGGCCTGGAAAGCGGCGCGCTCAAAATGGAAATGATGGTCGAAACCACGCAGTCCATCATGGACGACGAGGGAACGAACCCGCTGATGCGTTTTATCCGCGCTGGAAAAGGCCGCCTGATTGCGACCCATTTCGGCACCTACGACTACACGGCCTCCTGCGGCATTACCGCCAAATACCAGGAAATGAACCACCCGGTCTGCGATTTTGCGCACCACGTTACCAAAGTGGCGCTGGCGCATACCGGCATCTGGCTTTCCGACGGGGCTACCAACACCATGCCGATCGGTCCGCACCGGGGCGATCATCTGACGACTTCGCAACTGGAAGAAAACCGCGACATCGTACACCGCGCCTGGAAAAAAGGTTACGACCACATCCGTCATTCCCTGTGGAACGGGTTTTACCAGGGCTGGGACCTCAATCCGGCGCAATTGCCCATGCGCTACACCGCCGTGTATGCCTTCTTTCTGGAAAGTTACGACGACGCTGTGGAGCGCCTCAAAACCTTTGTGGAAAAAGCCGCCCGCGCTACCCTGATCGGCGATGTATTCGACGACGCCGCCACCGGACAGGGCTTGCTCAATTACTTCCTTCGGGCCTTGAACAGTGGCGCCATCACCGAAGCCGAAGTATTAAAAACCGGCCTGACCCTGGATGAAATCAGGAGCCGTTCTTTCAAAAAAATACTGGAAAACAGGAAGATGTAAGTAAAAAAGCAAAATTGCAAAGGGCAAAAAGCAATGTAAATCAATGCGTTACAAAAAATTTAGTGAACACTAATTTTGCACACCAACTGAATGGACGTCTGGTATTTTTTGCAGCAAAAATTGAGCGATCATATTCCGGCCATGTTGCTGCTCGTCCTCGAAAGTGAAGGCAGTTCGCCAGGGCGGCAGGGGTTTAAAATGGCCGTTGCTGCCGACGGCGACATCCTGGGCACCATTGGCGGCGGTATTATGGAGCATAAACTGGTGGAAAAAGCCAGGGCAATGCTGGAGCAAACACCCGCCGGCGTGACCACTATGCGCCAGTACCACGACAAACTACACAGCACCGATCAATCTGGCATGATCTGTTCGGGCAGCCAATTGGTTTGCTTTATTCCACTCAATATGGAACACCTCACGCTGGTCGGGCAAATCGCCGGACAGGAAAGCGGGGTATGTCTGTACGTCGATGCAGCCGGGCTGGGGCTGGAAAGCGCCCGGCCGGATAAACCTGTCGGATACCGCATGGAAGACAGTGCTTGGGAATACCGGGAAATACTTCATTATCAGCCGGTTGTACATATTTTCGGCGGCGGACACGTGGGGCTGGCGCTTTCTGAAGTGTTGCATTTTCTTGGTTTTTATATCAAAATTTACGACGACCGGGAAGGGCTGAACACGCTGGAACAAAACCGGTTCGCGCATGAAAAACGGATCATTTCATATACTCGACTGGCAGAAACGCTGCAAAGTGCGCCCGGCGATTACGCGGTGATTATGACTATCGGTTACCGCCAGGACAAGTTGATTTTCCGGCAGTTGCTGGAGCGCAACTGGTTTTACCTGGGCATGTTAGGCAGCAAACAAAAACTGCAAACACTGCGGGAGGAACTGGCCGCCGAGGGCATCGATCCAGCCTGTTGGGACAGGGTATTTGCGCCCGTCGGGACGCCCATTTTTAGTAAAACGGCCCGGGAAATTGCGGTGAGTATTGCTGCGGAAATGATCCGGGAAAAGAATAAGTAGTTATCTGTTATTGGTTATTCGTGTGGTATCTCTTGGCTAAGTCAATTACTTAGCCAAGAGATACCACACGAATAACCAATAACCAATAACGGATAACTACTTAGGCTCCAGCAAATCCCACAAATTGCCGTACAAATCTTCAAAAACGGCGACGGTACCGTAAATTTCCTCCACAGGTTCCCGGACAAAAGTGACACCATTTTCCAGCATGTCCTGGTAATCTCTCCAGAAATCGTCGGTATACAAAAACAAAAAAACACGTCCGCCGGTCTGGTTTCCGATGCGACTGGCCTGTTCCGCATTGGCGGCTTTTGCAAGCAGCAGGCTGCATTCAGTCGAGCCTTTCGGCGCTACCCGCACCCATCTTTTGGTGGCACTCAATACGGTGTCTTCCAGCAATGTGAAATGCAGTTTTTCGGTGTAAAACCGGATGGCGTCGTCGTAGTCTTCAACGACTAAGGTGAGGTGAGCGAGGTGCATAATAGAAAGTGAGAGCGTGAGAGAAGTGAGAGCGTGAGAGACATCCCCCTCGGCATTTGGTTGTATTTTAGCTTGGGTTTTTCAGGCCTGGAATCGTGAGTCGTGAATCGTGAGTGGTGAGTCGTGAGAGGCTTCGGGTTTGGCATTCGTGAAAATTCGACCAAAATATCAACAAATGCCAAACCCGAAGCCCCCGAAACACTAAACACCACACACTAAACACGACTCACGATTCCAGGCCTGAAAAACCCAAGCTAAAATACAACCAAAGTCAAGAGGGATGTCTCTCACTTCTTTATTTTCCTCAATACCTTTTCCGCCGCTTTCCGGCCCGTTTCCGCTGCGCCGTTCATAAATCCCCAGAAATCAGTACTGCAGTGTTCGCCGGCAAAATAAAGTCGGCGAACCGGCTCGAAGGCGACACCTTCAAAAGCAGTGACTTGCCCCGGCTTTGGGCAGGAGTAACTGCCTCGAATGAATGGGTTGGCAGTCCAGTGCGCCAGTTCCATTTGTCCGGTCAGGTTGGCGCGGGTGCCGGGGAAAGCAGCATCCAACGTTGAAATGATATGCGTCATTTGTTCTTGTTCGGTACCCTTGGCGGCATTTTTACCGCGCTCGCCACCGAAGTAGCAAGTAAAAGTGCCCGTGCCTTCGTTGTTGTGCTGCATTTGGGCGCTATCCCAGCCATTGTGGATGCGTTCGTTGAAAAGAAAACCCCGGTAGCCCGCCTGTCGCCAGCTGCGGGTCTGCGTTTCGATGATAAATTTGGCATTGGTGCCGTAACCCAGTTCTCGGATGACCTGCCGTTTGGCTGCGGGCAACTCCATTTGAATGTCTATATCGCGGAGCACCGAGAAGGGCAGGGTCATGATGACGAGGTCGAACGTTTCTTCGCGGGTGGTTCCGTTTTCGGAAAAAACGAGCGTCAGGCTGCGGTTGCTGTTTTCCCGGATGGCGCGCAACTTGTGTTCGTAGCGGATCTGATTGCCCAGTATCTGTGCAAGTCCCTGCGGCACCTGTTCATTGCCGCCGATGACCTTGAACCGTTCGTCGCTGTTGCCGAACGGATAAAAGTTTTCGTTGCGTATTTCAAAGATACTCAACATGTTGGCGGCGCTTTGTTCCGTCGTTTCGAGGCCGTTTTCGCCGATATAGGCTGCGTGCAGCATCTTTTTCATCCAGGTATTTACCGGCAATTTGTCAATGTACTCCGCCATGGAAATTCGGTCGAGGGCAGCGGCATGCCTGCCTTCCAGTTTTTCCTGATCAGCCAGAATACGCGGGTAAACTTCTTTCAGTTCCCGGAGCACATCGCGCAATTGATAGTGCTGATTGTCGATAAAAAAGGCGTCGCGTTGTCCGAAATGGTCCGTTTCGACATCCATCAGTTTGTCCTGCAAACCGACAGCCCGTACAAACCACAACATATCCTGGTGGACGGTATCGATAAATTCGGCGCCGATTTCCGTATTAATCGTGCCTCCGCCGAAGATACGCGCACTTTTGATGCGCCCGCCGGCCCGTTTATCGCCTTCAAACAGGGTGGCTTCCACTCCTTTGCGCCGCAATACGTAGCCCGCGCTCAAACCGGACATGCCGGCCCCGACAATGGCGATCTTGTATTTTCGGGAAAGTCCGGACAGCAAGAGTTCGCCTGCTGTTGCGCTGCCGCCGAGACCGAGCAGCATACCGGCCTGTGCGCCTGTTTTCAGGAATTTGCGACGGGAAAGAGCCGCCTGTTCCTGTTTTTCAAGTATTTCGTCAATGGATTGTTCCCGGTCGTGCGCCAAACCCGCTAATCGGAACGTGTTTCGCAGGGAAGAAAAAAGTGGTGTTTTCATACTACATCGGTTTGATTTTTTTCGAAAAGGCATTGGTGCGCACAAAAATCGAATTGTTTTTGGAAAAACCAATACGTTCTCATCTCAAACTATCCAGACTTAGTAATGCTCAAAAAACAAGTTCACGAATTGACTAACCCCCGCGCTTTAGCCGGGGGGCGAAGAAATCAAACCCAACGGGGTTTTAACCCCAGATTAGCCATTTTGGGTTAAAACCCATCTGTGTTTGTCCCGTTCATTTCCCCCGGCTAAAGCGCGGGGGTTAGTCAATTCGTGAACTTATTTTTTAAGCGTTACTTATTCAACATTCACATTGTCGACTCCCGACTTCGAACTTCGCACTTTAAAAGACTTCGCACTTTTCAGCCCCTCCCTGAAAAATAAACAGAATAGATTTTTCAGAAACGCGTTTACTTTTGCGCTATACCACCGAAACAATACCGCACACTCGAAAACTCGATCAATAGTATGAAAAACCTATGCACTTTACTTTTTTTGGCTTCACTTGCCGCATCCGGCTGTAATATATTCAAATCCGCTTCCTCCACTTCCTCTAAGGATGTGGATAAAAATGCGGACTCGAGCCTTGCTCCGGCCCAATACAGCGCTACCGGCGACCGCAATATGGATTATGTGTCTCGCTTCAAGGATGCCGCAATCATTGAAATGGAACGCGGCGGAATACCGGCAAGTATTATCCTGGCGCAGGGAATCCTGGAAAGCGCTGCGGGTACCAGCGACCTGGCACAAAACGCCAACAACCACTTCGGTATCAAATGCGCCGGAGGGTGGAATGGAAAAACGTATTACAAAACCGACGATGACAAGGACAAAGACGGCAACTCTATCGAGTCCTGTTTCCGAAAATACGGCGAAGTGGCGGAGAGTTTCCACGACCATGGAGAGTTTCTACGCGACCCTAAAAAGTATAACCGCTACGGCTTTTTGTTCAACCTCGACCGCACCGACTACAAAAGTTGGGCGCGCGGACTACAATCAGCCGGTTATGCCACCAACCCGGCTTATTCCAGCCAACTCATCAACCTGATCGAGCGCTACCGGCTCTTTGAATACGACCGGCCGGGCAGTACGCCTACCTCCACACCGGGCACTCCCGGCGGCGTACCGCAGCCCACCGGCCCCGGCGGCGTGCCAGTCGTCAATGCACCGACCAACCGTATCGGCAGGGTCAACGACGTGAAAGTTGTCGTCACACGCGAATCTGAAACATTGGACGAAATCGCCCGGGCCTATCGCCTCAATACCACCAAAGTAGCCGATTACAATGACCGGGGTTACTCGCCGGGCATTAAATTGAAACCCGGTACCCGCATTTACATCCAGCCCAAAAAAGATAAATGGCGGGGGCGCGCCAATGAACATTTTGTCAATGAAGGACAGACGATGTTCGATATATCGCAGTTGTATGGTGTAAAACTGGATAAATTACTGCTGCGCAATAACCTGCAACCAGGTCAGGAACCGGCTATCAGCGAAAAAATATACCTGAAAACCAAACGCAAAGCCGGCGATGTTCCCCGCCTGCGCGATATTGCCAACGATCCGCTGCCAGCGCAGCCCGGCGTGATTCCCACGGCTCCCAATGCGCCCGCGCCGGGCACTATGACACCTGATGATGGTGAATTACTCCCCGAAATCGGTGGAAATGATCCCATCCCCGGCCAGCCGACACCGTCGAATCCGCCCGTTACACCACCCGTAAAACCCTCGCCTCCACCAGCTACCAGCGGTACTACCTATCCGCCCGACCCGGTTCCCGGCGGCGTCTGGACACCCACGACACCGACCCCTTCTACACCTAATTATCCGGATCCAAACGTGCCCACCACGCCGGTGCCCGACGGATTCCACCAGGTCGTGAAGGGCGATACGCTCTATAATATTTCCAAGCGCTACAACCTGACGGTCACGCGCCTCAAACAGATCAATAACCTGACCGGCGACGCTATTCAAATCGGACAGCGCCTGCGCATACGATGAGGGTGTTTCGTGTATGGTGTTTCGTGTTTGGGGGTGCTTCGCTTTTGGCCGTGTTCAGTGTTTGGTGTTTCGTGTTTGGTGTTTAGGGCGCTTCGCCTAAACTACTCACAGCGGGAATTCGACCAAAATTTACACAAGTGCAATGCCCGAAGCGGTCTAAACACGAAACACCAAACACTGAACACGGCCAAAAGCGAAGCACCCCCAAACACTAAACACCATACACGAAACACGAATATGTCCGACCATACTATCGATCCCGACATGGCCCGCTTAGACGCGATGGCCAAACTACTCGACAACCAATTTGTCATTCCCGGCACGAATATTCGGTTCGGACTGGACGGATTGGTCGGCCTGATACCCTATGTGGGCGACATGGCCGGTTTTGTGGTATCAGGTATCTTGTTCCGTACGATGATGAAGCGCGGCGCAGGGCCACTGCTCATGCTCCAGATGATGGGGAATATGGTGCTCGATGCCCTGGTGGGTATTGTGCCCATTGTCGGCGACCTGTTTGATTTCGGCTTCAAAGCCAATCGCCGCAATGTCAACCTGCTGCGGGCGTACTATGCATCCGGGGAGCAAAGACCCAATGCCAAAGGATCGGTGTTATTCCTCGGTATTTTGTTTTTCATCCTTTTTGTCGGCCTGATCTGGGGAATCTGGAAAGTAGCGGCCATGTTGGTCGCCTGGGTTTGGGGCCTTTTTTAACGGGGTTGACCGATGTTGGGAAGCCCGTTTTTAGCGCATTTATAAGAAGGTTGGTATAGGCCATTGTTTACAATGCCCTCGTTTTGCCGAATTTCATCCGCTGAATTCGGTCATTTATCCAACTATTTTCCCCTCCGCTGCTGCCTGTTTTAACCTTGTGGCTGTTATCAGTAAAAAAATACTTAAATCGAAACATGAAAAACACAGCGCCAAAACGGAAAAGGACCCTCTTGTATGCTTTAATTGGAATATTTGTGTTGCTTGTGGTGGCTGCTACCATCAAGGCCCGCCAGAAACCGAAAGGCGAAGAGGTGAACGCCGAAGCGGCACAACGCCGTACCATTCGCGAAATGGTCAGCGCCAGTGGCAAAATATTCCCGGAAACGGAAGTAAAGATCAGTTCCGACGTATCGGGTGAGATTATCGAACTCTACGTCAAAGAAGGCGACTCGGTTACCGTAGGGCAGGTTTTAGCCAAAATCCGCCCCGACGAATACCAGAGCGCACTCGAACAAGGACAGGCTTCCGTAAGCACCGCCCGCTCCCAGCGCCAAATCTCCTCTTCCAATGTGCAGGGCAGTTCCGCGCAGATAGATCAGTTAAAGGCTGACCGGCAGCGTTCGGTTTCCCAACTGGAAGTAGCGCGCAACGCTCACCAGCGCAATGAAAAACTGTATAAGGAAGGCGTTATCTCCGCTTCCGAATTTGACACCTCGCTTGGCAACCTGCGCGCGGCAGAAAGTGCCCTGGCCGCTGCCGATGCCAGCCTCAAATCGGCGGAAAGTAACCTCAGCAGCGCCCGCGAAAATGTCCGGGTGGCCGATTATGGCATCAACAGCGCCAATGCCCGTTTGAAAGAACTCCGCACCAGTTTGCAAAAAACCATTATCACAGCGCCCGTGAGTGGTATTGTCAGCAAACTCAACGTGGAAAAAGGTGAACGTGTGGTAGGTACCCTGCAAATGGCCGGTACTGAAATGATGCGTATCGCCAACCTCCGCTCGATGGAAGTTCAGGTGGATGTGAGCGAAAACGACATCCTGAAAGTCAGCGTCGGCGATGAAACGGATGTGGAAGTTGACGCCTACCTAGGCCGAAAATTTAAAGGCAAGGTGACTGAAATTGCCAACAGCGCCAGCAATGTGGGTACCACGGGCGCCAGCCTCAATTCCGACCAGGTAACCAATTTTGTTGTAAAAATCCGGGTAGATGCCAATTCCTACACCGATATGGTCAAAGACGGTCGCCAATATCCTTTCCGCCCCGGTATGTCCGCCTCTGTGGACATTTATACCAATACGGCAGACAGCACCCTGAGTGTGGCCCTGATTGCCGTAACGGCCCGCGACGAAGACGCCGATAAAAAGAAGGTGAATAAAGAAGACGAAGCCAACCCGCAAAAAGAAGAAAAGGAAAAAGACCTGGATAGTATCAAAGAAATTGTATTCGTCGTGACAGGCGATACGGTCGCCATGCGCGAGGTAAAAACCGGTATTCAGGACAATGACTATATCGAGATTCTCAGCGGCATCCAGGAAGGTGAAAAAGTAGTAACCGGCCCTTATGCGGCCATTGCCCGCAAACTGAAAGGCGGCTCCCGCGTGGTGGTGGTGGATAAAAAAGGTAAGGCGACGGAGGCGAAGACAGAGGAGGATTAGGGGACGTGGTAGGGAACACGGATTGAGGGATGAGACACGGATTTTTCTCTCGTAGGAATAATGAGGACGCAGATTTAACGGATGAGGCGGATTTACGCGGATTTTCCCGCTTTAGAGTTGACCTGCACTTTTTATAAAAGTAACATATTTGACCGGTGTCAACTCTAAAGCGGGAAAATCCGCGTAAATCCGCCTCATCCGTTAAATCCGCGTCCCCATTGACTCTACGAGGGGAAAATCTCAAATCCGTGTTCCATCACGCTACGAGGAAAAAATACAACGGCGCGCAAGCGCCTCCCATCTTATCTCACCCCGATAATCTCCACCTTCGCGCCGGTCAGCACCGGGTTGTACCAGCACTCGATCCCTTGAGACATCAGTAGTTTCGCTTCCGCTTTGGCTTCTTCTGCCGTCGGCAGGCCTTTTACGATATAAGCGGCGCCCTGGGTGCCACCCGGGCAGGTGCTTTCGGCGTGCCAGACTAAATACACACCATCCACTGCCGGGGCGTGGGTCACCGGCGTATCGTTGCAATACACACCGAACTGAATAAAATACAGTTCGTTCACGGGTGTAAACACACCGAAATGAACCTGGCCTTTGCCTTTACGGACGTTCCGAAGCTGTTCCTTGCCGTTCACTGTTACCGTAGTCGCTGGATTGGGGGCCGCCTCACTGACGGTGCTGTACGTCATCGGACGGAGTTCGTCGTCTGTAGCAACCGATTTAGCGGTACTCGTTGAGGTTCTTTGCACTTTGGATACGGCTGCGGCCCGACGGGAATCGCCTCTGGCCGGCGTTATGGTGCTGGGCGTCGAATAAGTCGCGGGTGCGGGCGCCGGTTCTGTGCCTTGTTTTGGAACAAGCAGGGTGGTTTTTTGAGCGCTTGCTGTAACAGCAAGGAAGGTAAGCAATAACAAAAACAAGTTTCTCATAGAATTAAATCGCAAAGCGGGTTTGCCTTTTTTTGGTAAAAATACCGGATTTTTTAAAAGTAAGGGCTAAACGCACACTTATCAACAATTTGTATATCGGCGCGCTTGAAAATTCCCGATATTTGTTTTGCCAAAAACAGTGCCTAATTCACTCAAATGTCATGTATCTACCACCCTACGATGTTTTTCCAACGATTCATGCAGACCGCATCATCCTGCGGGAAATCGTGCTTGCCGACCTGGATCATATCCTCGACATTTCGTTTTACGACGGCAAACAGGCTGCCGATACCGCCGAAGCGCTGGTAATGCTGCAAAGGATCGAGCAGGACTACCACAACGGCGATACCGTTCATTGGGGCATTGCCGATAAAAACAGCAATGTCATCATGGGTACCTGCGGTTATTACCGCGGTTTGCGGGACGGCGCCGGGGAACTGGGTTGTGTGCTGCGCACGGCTTTCCGGGGACAGGGCTTTATGAAGGAAGCGATTCAGGCGGCTATTGATTTCGGACGGCAACAAATGGGCCTTCAACACATTTTTGCCATTACTACCCGGCAGAATTTGAAGGCGCTCGCGCTGGTGGAAAGACTGGGATTTGTGCGGGCAACGGCTGACAGGGTGCAGGAATTTGGCCAAAGAGCGGAGCCGGATGAGGAGGAACTGTTGTATTTGCTGGCAAGGTAGAGGTGTCCTCTCTGGCATCTCAGCCGCAGCCCAGCGGCAATATTTGTAGCCCGTAGCAAAACAAAAAAGGCGAAGTGCAGCGCACCGGCAATGCAATATTACCGGTGCGCTGCACCTCTCAACACATCATCTCAACCATTTCTACAAATATTACCGCCGCGCTGCGGCTGGCATACTAAAGAGGATTTATTCAAGTATATCCGGCAAATAGTTTAGATTAAGCCCTTTGTAAATGCTTGATTATCAACACGGATAACCAATAACTAATAACGGATAACAACTTATTAAATTCGGAGCGGAAAACGAGATTCGAACTCGCGACCCTCGGCTTGGGAAGCCAATGCTCTACCACTGAGCTACTTCCGCAGGTAGTTATCTGTTATTAGTTATTGGTTATTCGTGTTGATAATCAAGCATTTACATTGCATTTTACCCTTTGCAATTTTGCTTTTTTACTCATGCCTGCAAATGTAGCAGAAAAGATGTTTTTTTGATGAAAATTGTTGTGGTCAATGAATCCAGAATGTTTGTTGCGGCACACGGATTTAAAGGATTGGACACGGATTTTTCCCTCGTAGAGTCAATGGGGACGCGGATTTAACGGATGAACGCGGATTTTCCCGCTTTAGAGTTGACCTGCTTTTTTCTATTAGTGAACATTATTTGATCCGAGTCAACTCTAAAGCGGGAAAATCCGCGTTCATCCGCCTAATCCGTTAAATCCGCGTCCCCATTGACTCTACGAGGGAAAAATCCGTGTCCAATCCCTTAAATCCGTGTGCCAAAATCCCCACTCAAAACTCCCCACCGGCTCCCCCGCCCCCAAATTGCCCACCCCCAAAACCATCTTTTTCTCCGGAAGTTGGCGGGCTTTGGCTCGCAATTGTCTGTTCAATCAACTGCTCCTCAATTTCCTGCAACAAAGTGGTATCGCCGTCTGCGTCGTAGGTATAGGCGCCTTCGTGGGTACGCAAATATTGAATGGAAAAGTAAGCGCTGACAAACAGCACCGCTCCGGCGATGACCCCTGCCCAGGCCAGCGGAAGCACGTGGTAATAGTAGCGAAACGTGAATACCGCAGCGGCCACGCAACCCAGTCCGATATCCATCAGGAGGCGGTTTTTGTGGCGCAGACCGATGAAAATATACAGTGCGGGTACGGCGAAGGTAAAAGTCCAGAAAAACCAGGGGATCGGAACCCGTTCCAATTGAAACATTTCAGCGCCCGCCTGCTGTACCACCCAGTAGTTGCCGCTGGCGTAAAAAGTCACGAGGGCCAGCAATTCCACCACGCCCAGCAACCCGTGCCAGTGCCGCCAGTCGTAACGTTCCTGGCCCTTTTGCGCAAAAAAGTACGCGCCGGCAGAAAACAACATGCCCGAAAAAGGCAGCAGGAAAAGCGCCAGCCGGGGAATCTCCTTCACGATCAGCAAAACAATGAGCAGCGAGCAAACAAACGCCGCAGCCGCCAACAACCGGTCGATATAACGGATGCTGCCTGCCACCAGGAACGGCCAGGCGATGCAGCAGTACACCAGAAAATCAGTGTCATAAGGCAATCGGCTGCACAAACCGGTCAGTATCAGGGAAATGCCGAAGTAGAGCAACATATCGTCCACGCCGCTGGCAAAATGCCGCGCCGACCCGATGGCCCAAAATTCCAGCATAGCGATGGAAGCCAATCCGAAAAAAAGGCTCAACACGGCAAAAGCGCTTTCCGAACCGACATCCAGGATCAGGGCAAACAACCCGATAGCGGCCGTGAGCAAAATCAGGCAGAAAAAGGCCAGGCCGATCCGTACAAATACATTGGGCGTGTAGAAAGGCGCCTGAAATCGCTCCTGCACCATTTTCCATTTTTCATCCGAGAGCAGCCCTTTATGATGCCACTGGCGGGCAGTATCCCGGGTGAGCAGGGCGTCTAACCAGGTACGGTTGTAAGCAATCATGGCTGGTCGTCTTTGATGAAACGTTTGTAGTTAATCAGGAAATAGATCACCGCGGTGCAGGACAGCACGAAATAAAGCAGGTAGAACATAAAGTCCAGGTTCAGGCTGTTGGTGTGCGCGATCAGCATGTAAGTGATGCCGATGTAGCCGTATACCACGGCCACCGTCAGAAAATAGAACGACCCCCGGGTACGGGCATACCACAGGTAAAAACCGACGGCGATGCAGAGCAGGGGGAAATAAATGGCCTCCCGGTCCAGCGCCATCATACCGGCAAGGCAGGAAATCATGCCGATGTGTACGCCGAAATTGAGGTAGGTAAGTGAAAAGTGTTTTTTGAAATTCAGGCGTTCACCCACAAATGCCGCGAGGGTCAGCAGGACGCCCAGAAACACGCCCGTGTAAACGATGGTGGCGCTGTTGAAATCGTTTTTACTGAGCAATTCCTGCGGCGTTACGGTAATTCCCAGCCAGGAAGCGAGCGCGGTAATACCCAGCGACAGTACGCCCCGGTTGTCGAGCCAGTACCCCAGGCCGAAAAACAGCACCATGGGAATGAAGGTTGCCAGGCCGTAGCGCGTCCCGAAGATCTGGTACTGGTACTGCCAGTATCCCTCCATAATCAGGAAAGTGAGGCATCCCAGCAGCAGAATATAGTCGTAGTAAGGCGTCGGGCTTACCACCTCTTTTGCCGAAAAGGGCTGCCGGTGCCGGATGGCATATCCGAAACAGACGGCGCTGATCGCCCCGATCAGCGTAATCAGGGCGACATGCCCGATGCTGTCGATGTTCTGATAGACCAGAAAACCCAGTCCGATATTGAGCAGCAATACGCCCAGGTAGAGCAGGGATTTGAGTTCCCAATGCAGTGAAAAGGGCCTTTTGGATTCAAAAGCCTCGATTTTCGCTGCGTCTTCAGGTGTAATGAGCTCTTGCTGAAGCAGGTTGCGGAGGATATGTGGGTGCATAGGCGGTGTTTTTCACGACCAAATGTAGGGATTTTTGGTTGTTGAGGTGTTGAGGTTGTTGATTGTTGAGAATGTTGAGGGTGGTAACTCATGGCTTGAGTTACCACCCTCAACAATCTCAACCCTCAACATTCTCAACAATCAAATCAGGCATAAAACCACAAATCCTTCCACTGCACGGAGCAATGAAAGGATTTGTGGTAAGTAATCAAACAAAATTAGTTTTGGCTAAATTATTTGTAAAGTATTGGTTATCAGCACTGATAACCAATAACTTATAACGGATAACTACTTACATAACATGAGAGCGGCCTGATTATATCACAGCGGAATCGTGCTGCCCAGACTGTCGCGCAGATCTGGAAAGCCCGACAGCGGCTTGGAGGAATCCCGGCCACCGCCCAGTTTATTCATTTCGTCTTTGCCCAGCTTCGTGATATTATCATCTTCCAGATCGTCTAAAGAACGTTTGGATTTATGATCCTGGTCATTGTGCAGGGCATCGTCTTTTTTATTGCCAAATGGAAATCGCATGACATTATATGATTTAAGGACGATATTGCGCACCAAAGGTAGCGCATTTTTGAAGTATTGCAAGTAAGCCGCCCAGATTTTAGAAGAACGGAAAACGGCAGTTTGACAGACTTATTTTTGATTAGCCAAATTCTTGCCAGAATCCTGCTTGGATCGGTTTTTTACCCGTTCAGTCACTATTTTCAACAGAACTGTCAGGTACCTTCTATTTTTAGGCAACTTTTGAACAATTCAACCATGCAGGCAACTCTTTTTTTATGGTCATTTCTGACGGTGCTGGGATTTCAGTTTCCCGCAGCAACCATTTATCGCTGTAACAACGGCAAAATAATGCTCAAATCGGATGCAACGCTGGAGGTGATCGAAGCGCAGAGTACCAAACTGCGGGGCGCCATCGATTTTTCAACGAACAGTTTTGCCTGGACGGTCGATATCCGATCTTTCGAGGGCTTCAACAGCCCCTTGCAACGCGAGCATTTTAATGAAAACTACATGGAAAGCGATAAATATCCAAAAGCCAGTTTTACCGGAAAAATTATTGAAGAGGTGAATTTGCAGACAGATGGTGTCTACTCCGTGCGGGCCAAGGGGAAAATTTCGGTGCATGGAGTGGAACAGGAACGCATCATCAAAAGTCAGGTGGTGGTTGCTGGAAAACGCATCCAGGTTCGCTCTACTTTTACGGTGCCGCTCAGCGAACACAACATCACCATTCCCCGGATTGTGTACCAGAAAATTGCGGAAGAAATTTCCGTCACCATAGAAGCCGATCTCAAACCGGAAGGATAAAAAGTGATGAATGATGAACGATGAATGATGAATGATGCACCATAGAAGCCGATCTCAAACCGGAAGGATAAAAAGTGCGAAGTCTACAGTGCGAAGTGCGAAGTCCGATCTCAAACCGGAAGGATAAAAAGGGTAAAATAGCAAACGACAAAAAGCAGTGTAAATCAATGAGTTACATAAATTTTAGGCTCAACTAATTTTGCCCGCCTACTTACTTGCAAATCTTAAATTCATTCATCATTCATCATTCATCATTCATCATTCATCATTCCTCATTCCTCATTCCTCATTCCTCATCCCTGTAATTATTGTGAAATTCCATTCTACTCTCCTGCTTCTGTTCCTGACCTTTGCTGCCGCTCAGGCGCAAATGCCCGAATTCAGGCTGCATCCGGTGAAAGAACTGGGTGAAGTGCGGATGACGTCGACCCTGCAGGACAGCCGCGGATGGATGTGGTGCGGTGCGGATGCCGGATTGTTCAGATACGACGGCCTGCTTTTTCAGCAAGTGCGGTTGCCCGATTCGCTGGCGAATACGCCAATAACCGCACTGTTTGAATTGAATGGCATCATTTGGGTCGGTTTTCGCAACGGTTGTATCGGATTGGTGCCTATGACGGGTAATTTCCCTTCCATTTTAAACGGCAATTCCAACGAACACACGACACAATCCACGCAGCTGCAAGTCTGGGAGCCTGCGGAAGGGCTGCCTGCAAAAGCCATTACGGCATTTGCTCGGGATGGCAATGGCGCTTTGTGGTTCGGCACGTACGGTGAAGGACTGTATGTCTGGAAAGAAGAGCGGCTCTTCCAATTTAATGCCGCAGACGACGGCTTATCCAGCGATGATATTTATACCCTGGCTACCGATGTGCAGGGCAGAATATGGGCTGCCACGGATGCCGGGATCAGTATTTGTTCGATGCCGGAACGGGGGCAGAAAAAAGTGCAGCGCATGGGCATTGCCGAAGGGCTTCCCGATGAGATTATCACTGCTTTATTTCTTGATAATCAGGGGAATATGTGGATAGGGACCCATGATAACGGCATCTGCTGTTATGATGTAAACACCCGGCGGTGCAAGGTAGTTGTGCCGGCCTGGTTGTTCGGCCCTGTTACGAGTCTGGCGACATTCGGCAGCAATGAAGTATGGATCGGTACGGAACGAAACGGACCCGTACGCTTCGAGCCGGCCACGGGTAAAACCTACACCTTGCCCGAGACACACCCGCTTAGGCGCATGAAAATCCAAAGCCTGCGCAAGGACCGGGAAGGGTTGCTCTGGGCGGTGTTCGATAAAGGCCCGTTGTACAGCGCGCAGGTAAAATTCGGATCGCTGCATCCGCCGTTTGGCAATACGCAAGCCGTTTTGTCAGACCGCCGGGGGCGGCTCTGGGCGGGTAGTCAGGAGGGCCTTTTTGTCCAGGAAAACGGTGTTTTTAAACAAGTTCTACCCGGACAGCACAATATCATCTCCCTGTGGGAATCGCCGGAATCGGAAATATGGGCCGGGTCTTTTGGCAATGGCGTTTTCGTGATGGATGCGGATGGTCGCCTGCTCCGGCGCCTGAGTGAAAAAGATGGACTGGCCAATGGTAGTGTGCTGTCGATTACCGGCGATGCGCAGCGGGTTTGGCTGGCTACTTTGGCCGGCATTTCGGTATTCGATTCGGATAAAAACCTGTTTTTAAATGGGTTGCCCGAGATGTCGGCTCTGGGCAACAGTTATATTTACAAGGTTTTT
>JALHMA010000092.1 GCA_022844265.1 Saprospiraceae bacterium
TGTCCTGCAGGAAGCCGTTGTTACAGCAATGGGTATTTCCCGTTACAAAAACGAGCTGGCTTATTCGGCGCAAAAAGTGGAAGGTGAAGAACTCACCAGAACACGCGATGCGAACGTAGTGAATTCGCTCGCCGGTAAAGTAGCCGGTTTGGAAATCAGACGCAACAACACACTCGGTGGTTCTACCAACGTAGTGCTCCGCGGAAACAAGTCGCTGACCGGTAACAACCAGGCGCTTTTTGTTGTGGATGGTGTTCCGATTGACAACTCCAACTCCAACACCGGCAACCAGAGAACTGGCCGCGGCGGTTATGACTACGGTAATGCTGCTGCCGACATCAATGCAGATGACGTGGAGTCGGTAACAGTACTGAAAGGCGCTGCAGCAACGGCTTTGTACGGTTCCCGTGCTTCTAACGGCGTGGTGATGATCAATACCAAAAAAGGCCGCAAGGGCAAAGGTATCGGCGTTACCATCAATGCAGGTATGAACGCAGGCACCTACGACAAAAGCACCTTTATCACTTACCAGGATAAATACGGCGCCGGTTACGGCCAGTATTACGAAGATGATTCAGGTTACTTCCTGAGCCGCGACATCAACGAAGACGGTACTGCCGACCTCGTGACGCCTACCAGCGAAGACGCATCTTATGGCGCTCCTTTCAATTCCAGCCAATTGGTTTACCAATGGGATGCATTTGACCCAAGTTCGCCTAATTTTGGTAAAGCGACTCCATGGGTTGCTGCCGCCAACGGCCCGGCATCTATGTTTGAAACGGCGCTCGGTACCAACAACAGCATCATGATTGATGGCAGCACAGATAAAGGCTACTTCAAACTTGGCTACACCAAAACAACTGACAAAGGTATTATGCCCAACAGCCGTATCGATAAAGATATGGTCAACTTCGGTGCATCTTACAACCTGACAGAGAAACTGAACGTATTTTCTTCTATCAACTTCACCTCTATTGATGGCAGAGGTCGCTATGGTTCAGGTTATGATTCCAAAAACCTGATGACCAACTTCCGCCAGTGGTGGCAGACCAACGTAGACGTACAGGATCAGAGAGCGGCTTACGAACGGACACAACAAAACGTGACCTGGAACTGGGCTGACCCGACCAATCTGGGACCCATTTACTGGGACAATCCTTACTGGACGCGGGAAGAAAACTTTAATACCGACCACCGCAACCGTTACTTCGGCTACCTCGGGTTTACCTATAACCTGACCAGCTGGTTTGATCTGACCGGTCGCGTTTCGATCGACCAATTCGACGAAATCCAGGAAGAACGTATTGCAGTAGGTAGTATCGACCCTTCCCTGTATTCCCGTTTCAACCGGAATTTCCAGGAGAAAAACTTCGACTTGCTCGGACAATTCAAACCATTTGAACTGACCGAAAACCTGAAATTCGACGCCCTGATCGGTGGTAACATCCGCCGCGCAAGCACTGCTACGATCCGCGCTTCTACCAATGGCGGTATCTCTATCCCACGGCTTTACTCGCTGGGCAATTCGAAAAATGCCCTCATAGCACCTGCTGAGGTGGCCAATGAATTGCAGGTAAACGGTATTTTTGCAAAAGCAGGATTTGTGTACGATAGCTGGGCGATCCTCGATTTGAGCGTCCGCCGCGACCAGGCCTCTTCTTTGCCTGAGGAGAACAACGCCTATGTATATCCATCTGCTTCTTTGGGTATCGTATTCTCCGAGTTCTTCAATGCAAACAAGAACGTCACTTTCGGTAAACTTCGCCTGAACTATGCGGAAGTCGGTAACGCCGCACCTCCGTTGAGCGTATTAGACGTATACGACGTAAATGCTCCATTCGGCAACCTGAATGTGTCCTTGCCAGTGACTAAAAACAATCCCGATCTGAAAGAAGAACGCACCAAAGGTTTTGAAGCCGGTTTGGAAATGCGTTTCCTGTCGGATAAAATTGGTTTTGACGTAACATACTACAAGCAGAATACAATTGACCAGATTTACCCTGCAGCAGTGTCGAGGGCTACCGGCTTCTCTTCCAAGTTTATCAATGCAGGCGACGTAGAAAACACAGGTGTAGAGGTATCGCTGTACTTCCGTCCGGTTCATACCCGCGACTTCGACTGGCGTATCGACCTGAACTGGGCGCGCAACCGCAACAAGGTCATTGACCTGGGCGGTATCCAAAACCTCCAGTTGGCATCCTTCCAGGGTGGCGTTTCTATCAACGCTGCAGTGGGCGAGCCTTATGGCACCATCAAAGGCAATGATTACCAATACCTGAACGGTGAGCGTATCGTAAATCCTGCTAACGGCAGATATTTGATGTCCGCTACTTCCGATATTATCATCGGTAATGTGAACCCGGACTGGATCGGTGGCGTTACCAATACCTTCCGCTACAAAAACGTGTCTTTGAGTTTCCTCATCGATATGAAAAAAGGTGGCGATATGTTCTCGCTCGATATGTACTACGGTCTTGCAACAGGTTTGTATCCTGAAACTGCAGGCAACAATGAACTGGGCAACCCACTTCGCGATCCAGTCAGTGCAGGTGGCGGTTTGTTGCTCCCAGGTGTTAAACCCGACGGAACACCGAATACTACCCGCGCCAGCGCTGTTAACTTCGGTCTGCAAGGTTACGCAAGAAATCCAGCCGCCGGTTTCGTATACGATGCCAGCTTCGTGAAACTGCGCGAACTGAACCTGAACTTCGATCTGCCAGGCAAAATTCTGGGCGATAAAAAATACGTGAAAGGTATCACGCTCGGCGCTTATGGCCGCAACCTGTGGATTATCCACAAAAACATGCCTTATGCTGATCCGGAAGACGGTTTGAGCTCAGGCAACGTTCAGGGTTACCAGGTAGGCAGCTATCCTACTGTCCGTACCGTGGGTGTTAACCTCAACGTTAAATTCTAACTAAAACAACAGTAAGTATGAAAAAGATATTAATGCTTTTATTGACCACCACGCTGTTCTTCGCCTGCCAGAAGGATTTCGGCGATCTGAACGTGGATACTAAAAAACCAACAGTTGTTGATCCGGGCGCATTGTTCGTTTACAGCCAGAAAGAACTGTCGGACCTGATGGCTTCACCCAATGTGAACATCAACATTTTCCGTCTGCTGTCCCAGTACTGGACAGAAACGACTTATACGGATGAAGCCAACTACGACCTGACTACCCGTAATATTCCACAGAACTTCTGGAATACGATGTATGTCAGCGTACTGAACAACCTGAGAGAAAGCCAGCGTTTGATCCCTACACAGAATGCCGCGTTTTTCCCGCCTGCAGTGCAGAAAAACCAGAACGCCTGTGCAGAAATCCTGAACGTATATGCTTTCTCCACACTCGTGAATACTTTCGGGAATGTGCCTTACACAGAAGCACTGGATATTTCCAATGTGTATCCGGTATACGATGATGCCGCCGGTATTTATGATGCATTGTTCGTACGCCTGGATAAAGCCATTACGGATATTGATGTCAACAGCCCGGGTTTTGGTAGCAATGACCTGTTTTTTGAAGGCGACATGAATGGCTGGAAAATATTTGCCAATTCGCTGAAACTCAAAATGGGTATGACGATTGCCGATGTGAATGCTGCAAAAGCAAAAACAATTGTGGAAGCAGCTGCTCCCGGCACGATTTCTTCCAACAGCGAAAATGTGACGTTTGTTTACCTGTCTGCTCCACCGAATACCAACCCTGTATGGGAAGACCTGGTACAAAGCGGACGTCAGGACTTTGTTGCCGCAAATACTATTGTTGATGCCATGAATGGCCTGAATGACCCACGTGTCCCGCTGTATTTCACAGTAGACGCCAATGGCGCTTACAACGGCGGTATCTATGCAGCCAGCAACAACTACGCAACGTATTCCAAACCTTCCACTACGCTGGAAGACCCAACGCTGGAAGGTATCCTGATAGATTACGCAGAAGTGCGTTTCCTGTTGGCTGAAGCCACTGCAAGGGGTTTCAATGTAGGCGGTACGGTAGAAGCGCACTACGAAGCAGCTATACGCGCCTCCATGGAATACTGGGGTGCAGACGCTGCCGAAGCTGATGCTTACCTGGCGCAAGCCAGTGTGGCTTACGCTACAGCTACCGGCGACTGGAGACAGAAAATCGGCACTCAAAAATGGATCGCTCTGTACAACCGCGGTTTCGACGGCTGGGTAGAGTGGAGACGTTTTGACTATCCGATCCTGAATGTACCGGACGGCCTGACATACGGCGATATTCCAGTGCGTTACACCTATCCTATTCAGGAACAAACCCTGAATAAAGAAAACTATACCCGCGGCGCAGCATCTGTGGGTGGTGACCTGGTGACAACCAAATTGTTCTGGGATGTTCAATAATTGAACTTTCCTGACGGATGAATACGAGTCCCGGATTTTTCTTTATGGAAAATTCGGGACTTTTGTTTGGAAATGACCCTTTTCACGCCAATTTTTCGGACTTTAGCATCTTTAAAATAAAAAGAGAAAAAAACTTGCTCCTGCGTCTCAAATGATACCTCTTCGCTAAATCAATGACATTGTGCCCTTTACCCTGACTGCGTCCGATTTCTCAACTTTGACTATAACACTACACATTATGTCTACCGACGATCGTATCAGAAATACCCGAAAATTCCGCAACCCACTGTTTATTCTCGGAATAACCATGACGGCTTTTTACGTTATTCTGGGTTCGCTCCTTTTGTTCGTGAAAGATTTTTTGCCGGAAGTCAGTTCTGAGTTCCGCAATATATTTGCCGGTATGGTTATTATCTACGGGGTATATCGCGGTTGGCGTGTGTATGCCGATTATTATCAAAAGAAGTAAACCCTGCTAAAAATAGGAGACCGTCTTAAATGGTTGATGAGGTTGATAAGGTTTATGAGGGTTGATAATACATCCGCTCGTAAAAAAAGATAAATCGCTCCATTCTCGAGCAGATGTATTATCAACCTTTATAAACCTTATCAACCTCATCAACCTTTATAACCATTCAAACCGACCAGAACTTATAACTTATGCAACGCTTTTTCTTTATTTGCACCCTGCTCTTTGTCATCTGCCTGCTTTCTTGTGAAGAAAAAAAGGATAAAAGTGGCAAAGTCATCGACACGCCGACTACCGGTAACATTCGGATTATGGTGGATGAAGGGTATAAACCGATCATAGAATCATCTATTGATGTGTTTGATTCGATCTACCGGCAATCGACCATCGAAGCAGTCTACACCTCCGAGGGCCAGGCCGTGGACGCTATCCTCCGCGACTCCATTCAGGTGATCATTATTACCCGGAAACTCACCGACGATGAGTTGAAATTTTTCACACAAAGGGGTTTTGCGCCGCCGATGACGCCCATTGCATACGATGCGGTAGCCTTTATCCTGCACCCGGAAAACAGGGACACCGTTTTTACAAATGCCCAACTCATTGACATCCTGGCCGGCAAAACAACCAAATGGTCACAACTCAATCCGAAATCGAAACTGGGCGACATCCGGGTGGTTTTCGACAATCCCCTGTCGGGCACGCTCCGGTATGTCAAGGATTCCATGCTGCTTGGCGCGCCCCTTACCCCCAATGCCTCTGCGCTGCAAACCAACGCGGAAGTCATTACGTATGTAGGTAAAAACAAAAATACCATTGGTATCATTGCAGCCAACTGGATATCGGATACCGATGACAGCGGCGTACAGCAATTCAGAAAAGAAATCAAAATTGCAGATATAGCCAAAACCGTTGATGCGACTGGTTACGGTCCTTATCAGGCCTACTTAGCCACCGGCGACTATCCCTATAAACGCACCATCTACATCATCAATGCACAGGCGCGCAAAGGACTCGGTTTGGGTTTCGCTTCTTTTCTTGCCGGCGATCAGGGCCAGCGGATTGTATTAAAAGACGGCCTTTTGCCGGCTCAAGCGCCTACAAGACTGATTAAAGCAACGCGCGACTGAAAAATTGTTCACACAATCAACGGCCGCCTTTAACCTTGAAAATGAAGCATTTGCGAACTTTATCGCATCAAAACCTATCTACTTTTGTTAAACTTGTTTTAAGATTGCCGCATTTAGCCAAACGTTGTGTGGATTTTTTTGAAAAAAAGCGTCTGAAAAGCGGAACTTTGCACCCGCAATAAAATCAATATTATGGGACAAGTTATTATTCACCTGTTCCTAAGTAAGTAATCAAGCAAAATTAGTGTTGGCTAAATTATTTGCAAATGATTGATTATCAGCACAAATAACCAATAACTAATAACGAATAACTACTTAGCAGTATTCAACTAAACTTTTTTCCGAACAATGACAACCTTTTTGAGAAAATTAGTCTTCCCACTCCTTGTTGTATTCGCTCAAATGGCGACTGCTCAAACCCATGCCGACGGCATGACGGCCATGCAGTTGGAAGAATGGGATAAAGCGATCAGTATCTATTCGGCTCTTGCAAAAGCCAATCCTACCGACCAGGTTGCATTGCTGACTTTGGCAAATGCCTACCTTGCAAAAGGAGATAAAGCAGAATCTGAAAAAAGCGTCGACGCCGCATTCAATGCCAAACCGGAAGGCGCCTATGCGCTCATTGCCAATGGCCGTAAAGCCCTGCTGCGCAATGACGATACAGAAGCCACCAATCAGTTTAGAAAGGCCGCCAAAAACGCCAAAAAAGACGTGACGGCTTATCGCATGATCGGCGAGTCTTTCTTTTTCTACCTCTCGCCGGGTAGCAAAAGACCCAATCTGACGCGTGCGGAAACGGAGTTGAAGGCTGCCATGGACGTAAGCTCCAAGGATTTCGCTACGCTGATGTCGATTGGGTATTGCTACAAGGAAATGCCCAATGGCGGATTGGCTGCCCAACACTATGAGTACGCCGAGGCACTCGAACCCAAAAACCCCCTGGCAAAACTGATGCTGGCAAAAGTGTACAAATCTGCCAAATTGCCCGAAAAGTTCGAGATCAATGTAGATAAGGCGATTGCCGTAAGCCCTACGTTCACGCCGGCCCTGCGCGCCAAAGCAGAACACTACTACTTTGGCCGCAAATGGGAAGACGCGCTCAAAGCGTATAAAGACCTTGTGGCCAATGGTACCGATGTAACGATTGAAGATGAAATGCAACTGGCCAACACCTTGTATATCAACAAGGACTGCAAGGCAACCAGCGATCTGGTGGAAAAAATCCTCAAAAAAGACGGCACCAAAAACTACCTCCGCCGCCTGCAGGCCTATTGCGATTATGAAAATGGCGAGTACCAGCGCGGCCTGGATATCCTGAATGGCTACTTTAAAGTGGTTACGCCGGATAAAATCCTGCCTTCCGACTACCTGTACCTGGGCCGCCTGCAAATGAAAAGTAAAGGTGACACCACCGTAGCCATCGGCAACCTGCAAAAATCCATCGAATTGGACACCAATGGTACCAGCTGGGGTTTGTACAAAGAAATCGCTGAAATCCAGTACAGCCGTAAAGATTACTGCAAGGCTGCTGATTCCTATGGAAAATACCTCGATTCTTTGCCCAGAAACGATCAGTACTACGTATCGGAAACCTATAAAAGAGGTTTGGCCCAGTTTTACTGCAAAGACGATACCCTCCGCTATGTAAAAGCAGAAGCCATCTTCAAAGTAGTGGCAGAACTGGTGCCGAAGTCAGGTCTCGGCTGGATTTGGGCAGGTAAAGCCGCAGCTCGCCAGGATCCCGACGTAGAAGCGCACCCGGAACTGATCGGAGAATTCGGTAAAGCAAAAGATTACTTTGAAACATACGTTGGACTCGGCCTCGACAAGGTTAAAAACAAAGCCGACCTGATTTTGGCCCTGGAATACCTCGCCTACTATTACTACAACAAAGGTGATGCCGCCAAAGTAAAAATCAACTGCGAGCAACTGCTCGAACTGGATCCGACCAACGAGACAGGCGTCGAGTTGATGAAAGCGGTGGAATCGGGCACTATTGTACCTGTAGTGCCAGCGCCTCCACCTACGCCGGCTAATGGCACGGGCGGAAAAGGGAAGAAGTAATTTGCGATTTCCGATTACATGATTTACGATTGCCGATTTGATTGAAGATTTAAAATTTTAAGGTACGTACCAAGCATGTATAAATCTTAAATCTTCAATCAAATCGGCAATCGTAAATCATGTAATCGGAAATCATAAATCAAGACCCTCCCATCTGCTCTATCCTGTTCGTGGCGCGGCTTTTTTCTGCCTTAAAGCCCATCAGGTGACTTTCGATACTCGCGTCAATGGTAGACGTCAGCAGGCTCGCATCTTGTTGCACAATCGCCTGAAGCCAGTCGCGCACCAGCCGCCAGTCGCCGCCGCCGTGCATATCCCCTCCAACAGCGCTGTCGTATACAGTGCTTTTACCCGTTCGGAAATCCGTCAGGGTAAACGTTTCCATATCTCCCACAATATCGCCCATGCTGCCCATCAGACGGGTTCGGCGGCCTTCGTAGGACGTGAATGCCTCCATCGAAAAAGTAGCCGTCACGCCGCCTTCAAACTGTACGGCCATCACATAATGGTCTTCCTGGTTGTTGTCCATTTTGTACACACAGCGGCCGTAGTTGGTGGTGCGCAGTTTTTCCAGAATGGCCTCTCCCTGTTTTTCCGGTTCTTCAGGCAAATCAAAAACACCCGTGCGCTGTCGGTTGCGGTAGTAAATTTTCAGCGCCGAGTACGGGCAGGTGCTTTCCGCTGCGCAGCCATCGGTGCAGCGGGCCGTACTGCCTGCGGGCGCGTTTTCTTCCTTGAACCACTTGAGGCTTCCCATCGCTACCACCTGTTTGCAGGGCTTGTCCACGATCCAGCGCAAAATATCGAGGTCGTGGCAACTTTTAGCCAAAAGAATGGGCGTGGTGACATTGCGGTCGTGCCAGTTGCCACGCACGTAACTGTGGCTCATGTGTACATGCTCGATCGGTTCCAGGTGTTGTATGCTGATCAGTTCGCCGATCGCTCCCGACTGCACCATTTCCCGAAGTTTGATGAAATATGGCGCATAGCGCAATACGTGGCAAACGGCTACAATACGCCCGGTTTCTTTGGCCAAAGCCAGAATATTCTTGCATTCCTGTTCGCTGGGTGAGATTGGTTTTTCCAGTAAAATATCGTAACCCGCTTTCAGGGCAGCCATACACGGGCCGTAATGCAGGTTGTCGGGCGTGGTAATCATCACGGCGTCGGCAAATTTAGGCCGCTCGAATACACGTTCCCAGGTATCAAAACGATGCGCATCCGGGATATTGTGCTTTTTGGAATAGCGCTCATTGCGAATGACAATCGGCTCGGCCACACCTACAATATCCATTTCTTCGGGATAACTGAGGGCGAAATTGCCGTACACATTACCCCTGTTGCCCGCCCCGAGCGTAATCACCGTAACCGGTCTATCCGGCTTGACAAAGCCCGGGCATTTATCCAAGGCAGGGATTTTTTCGAAGTAGTGCTCGGATTCTTCGCTAAAGCCGCTCAACATGGCGACGCCGGTAGCGGCTCCGAGGGTTTGTAGTAATTTTCGACGTGAGATAGGCATGGATCAGACAATTGAAGGTGAACGTTGGAAGCGTTGCCAAAGGTAAAAAATCTAAGTAGTTATCGGTTATTAGTTATCTGTTATCCGTGTTGATACTCAAGCATTTGTAAAAAATTTAAGTAAAACTAATTTTGAACACCTACTTAAACACCATTAGTTATGTTTAACCTTTTACCTCATTAAGAATAGAATAATTAAACATTTTTGCTAAAAACAGACAGAAGTATAACAATGTTACAAACCAAATGGAAGGCGCCTGTGTTATTCCTGGCAAACGTTCAATACCACTCTTATTGCACACTATTGGACATTTAAATTTTGCCCATTTTACATATTACCACCTTTTTATCCGTTTAAAACAATTTCACAAACTATGCGCAACTTTCTTTCTACCCTGATCCTCCTGCTGCTCGTCGGCAACCTGTTTTCCCAGACAGCCCGCGTGCAAATCATCCACAATGCACCCACGCCAACCGTAGATATTTATGCGGGTACCGACAAGTTACTCGACAATTTTGCCTTTCGCACCGCCACACCTTTCATCGACGTACCGGCAGAAACGGTCATCGCGATCGGCGTCGCACTGGCCAACAGCGCCAGTTCTTCAGAGTCCATTGCCACTTTTGATGTCACTTTTGAATCCGGCAAAACGTATGTGGTCGTGGCTACCGGCATTGTCGGCGGCGACCCCGGTTTCACCCTGAAGGTATTCGATATGGGCCTGGAAACCACCACAGATCCGGCCAATGTCGGCATTCTCTTCTTCCACGGTTCGCCCGATGCGCCGACGGTAGATGTACTGACCGGCGGCACACCCATTATCAACGACGCTTCTTACGGCGATTTTCAGGGATACCTGCAAGTGCCCGCTGCCAGTTATGATTTAGACATTACCCCCGGCAATGACAACAATGCCATCGTTGCTTCCTATCGCGCCGATTTATCGTTCTGGAGAGGCCGCACGGCGGTGATTTTTGCCAGCGGTTTTCTGGGCGGCGGAAATCCAAAATTTGAACCCTGGGTAGCCCTGAGCAATGGCGGCACTTTCCCGCTGGAAACCATCACGTCGCCTCCAACGCCACCGCTTACTACCGCCCGCGTACAAATCATCCACAATGCGCCTACGCCTACCGTAGACATTTATGCAGGCGCTGCGCTGCTGCTCGATAACTTTGCATTCCGCACCGCCACGCCATTCATCGACGTTCCGGCAGGCGTAACCATTCCGATCGGCGTAGCCCTCGGCAACAGCGCCTCGGCAACCGATGCGATTGCCACTTTCCCGGTACAGTTCGAGGCAGGTAAACGTTATGTAGTGGTAGCGACAGGCATTGTGGGCGGCACACCCGGTTTCACCCTGGCCGTATTCGATATGGGACTGGAAACCGTAGCCGCCGGCAACGTAGGCATTCTGTTCTTCCACGGTTCGCCTGATGCGCCAACGGTAGACGTACTGACCGGCGGCGCGCCGATTATCGATAATGCTTCTTATGGCGATTTCCAGGGCTACCTGGAAGTGCCTGCCGCCAGTTACGAACTCAGCATCACGCCCGGCAACGACAACAATACCGTTGTAGCGAAATACCTGGCTGATCTTTCTTTCTGGAAAGGCCGCACAGCGGTCATTTTTGCCAGCGGTTTCCTGAGCGGCGCCAATCCCGCTTTCGAGCCCTGGGTGGCACTGAGCAACGGCGGTACTTTCCCACTCCAGGCTATTCCACAATTCCAAGATCCGTCGGATGACCTGCAACTGCGCAGCGCAGGTTTCGTATCCAGCCTCAGCGCTTTCCCCAATCCTACCGCCGGCCGTTTCACGGTGAATATGGAATTGGAAGAAGCCTCGGATATGCAGGCCATTGTAGCCAACAAACTGGGTCAAGTGGTGCGCGAAAGCAACTTCGGCGCATTGCCCAAAGGATTCAACACCCTGGAATTTGAACTGGGCGATTTGCCTGCCGATCAATATTACATTTTATTGCGCAGCCAAACGGGCGTACGGAGCATTCCGGTGATGGTGCTGGGAAGACCGTAATTTTAGGGATGAGGAATGAGGGATGAGGAATGCCGAGCGTGATGCCGGACATCACGCTCGGCATTCCTCATCCCTCATTCCTCATTCCTGAAATTATTCCTCATCCCTTTATTTCACCACCCCCAAAGGCAGCACCATCCGCGCATCTCCCGAATACAGCACACATCGGTAAATGCCCGCCGGCAGGGTTTGTACCGAAAGTTCCAGCATCGCTTCCCCTCCCGGCACAGCCAGGCTCCAGCGGCCCGCAAGTTTGCCCTTCGTATCATAACAATCCAGGGTCGCGGTGACTGATGGCCAGCCCCGCAGGTAAAGCATTGTAGCGCCACCCTCGGCCGGGTTTGGATACAACAAAGCCCCCGGGGCATTTTCAGCACTTTCCGTCCCGATGACAAACGGCACCGAATATGCCCCCGTAAAGGTGCAGCCGTTCTGGTCCGTCAGCGTCAGTTGGTACATGCCCGGCAGCAGCATATCGGCTGTAGAAGCGCTGTCGCCGTTGCTCCAATCATACAAATATGGCTCCGCTCCGCCCGATACCGTGGAGATCAGTGCCCCGTCGGCAACCGTCATCCCACTGGCGGCAATACTGTCCACCTGCACCTCCAGCGGCGGTGGTTGCAGGATGGTTATGGTGTCGCGAAGGAGCCGCCCGGCCTGATCCGTCAGGCTCAGGTAATAGGTCCCCGCAGGTAAACCGGTAAGTGCATCGCCACTCTCCATACCATTTTGCCAGGAAACCGTGTACGGCAGGCAGCCGCTTGACGGGTGCAGAGCGATGCTGCCGGGACTCGTTTCGGAGCAAACGGGAAGGACCGTAGCAGGCGCCGAAAAACCGAAACCCGGCGTTTCATACGCGCCGATATCTACCCGCCCATCCTGTATGCGCTGCTGCCCGGCCAAGTCGGTCGGCACGTCTTCCAGGCCCTCGTTATTCCCCGCATCCCGCAGCATGGAGCAGGCCGACAGGCGGTAGTCGCCTGCGGCGGCATCCACAAAACCGGGGTCGCCGCCGATGATGGTGCCTTCCCCGCAGACGGCGTAGTACAACTGGTCACTACAGCCGAATGTATCGAAATAACAGTGGTCAAAGATGATCTGATCGTCATAATCGGGAAAAGGAGGTAGGGGCATCGTGTCTATTTTTGCACTGTAAAAAAGACAGTTCTGGTAGATGACGTCATAATCGGTTTCGAACGCCGATTCCGGTTGAAAATTTTGCGGCGTACCGCCATTGTTTATAAACGTAGAATTGCGGATGAATGGCGGAGGAAACTGGGCGGAAGACTCAAATTGAAAAAAACTTGCCGCATTGGCCAAAATATTCTCGATAAAGGTGTTATTGGATATATCAAGATGCACATTAAATACCTGTGACTTAAAAACAAAATCCGACTTTTTTACAGAATTGCCTTTAATCGTTATATGTTTATCCATATCCGAACCAATAAAAGCGCCAATCCCAAATTGAGAGGCATTTATATCACAGTCATTTACTACTATCGTTTTTCTTGATTCCAAATTAACTCCTCCTTGAATGGTATCAAAATTACAGCGATCTATTTGTCTTAAAGAAGACTCTTGACTGGCTTCTCCTAAAAGCCTAATAAGCTGCTTATTCTGATTAGAAAACCTGCTGTTGCTTATAATAAAATTATTTAAAAGCAAAAATGAAAGATTCTGTCGAATACACGAACTAGTACCCCATTTTGTAACATTTTTATCAAAAACACTATTTCTAATAATCAAGGACGCGCCCGATATTCTGGCTATCGACAAGGCCATAGCACCCGCATCCCCCTCGCCGCTGTTTTCCGTAAACCGGCAGCCGCTGACGTGCAGGGTATCGGTCCGCTCCGTGTCGAAGTAGTACAAAGCGCCACCCCACTGCAAGGCAAAATTGCGCTCGAATACGCAGTCTCCAAAATCAGGATACCGCTCCGCCCAACTGCCGCCCAGGCGGCCTATAGCGCCTCCGTAACCGGCGGTGTAGTTGTACCGGAAAGTGCAGTCCAGGAAACGCGGCGCCACGGAGGCGTCTTCCCCGTCTCCATTCACAAATACCGCTCCGCCGCCCGCCCATGCGTAGTTGTACTCGAAGGTACAATGCCGGATGTCGGCATAGGCCGATCCTTCGAAACCCATGATGTACAAAGCGCCGCCGCAGATAAAAGGCTCCGTACCATCCTCGAACACCAGTTCCGCAGGTTGTGCATAACCGAATCGAAAGGTAAAACCATCGACGATTGTAAAACTATCGGGGTAAGCCATGTACATGATGCTGTAGGAATTATCCAGCGTATCGTCCGCCACCCCGATGTCGCCGCTCAGTACCACCGGGTTGGCAGCCCAGTCGCGTTGCGCCAGTTCCGTTTCCGTACCCGAAAACCCGCCATACAGGCGAAGGCCGTTCGGCACCCGGAAACTGGAATCGCGGTTATTGTCATGGGTCGGTTTGTAGGTACCTGCCGCCACCCACATGGTATCGCCGTATGCAGCGGATTGCAGGGCTAATTGCAGGTCGGTGTAGGCGTTTGCCCAGTTCTGGCCGGTAGCGGCGCCCGTAGCGGCATGGTTCACATAGATGCGCTGCTGGGCGGAAAGGTGCAGCAGCGGCAGGGAAAAAAGGAAAAAGAGGGTATATTTTTTCATGTTATTAAGATCGTGCGGGTGAAAACTGGATAAAAAGGCAAGGAGGGTTTGTAAGTGGTAGCACGGCCTTCAGGCTGTGCTACCTCCCGTTGCCGCAGCGAACAGGGCCCCGGGCATGTTCGCTGCGGCAACGGGAGGTTCTAACGGCGGATAAACTGCCCTTGCAGCTTATCCTTACCGGATTTCACTTTCCAAGTATAAATACCGGAAGGCCAGTTGGCTACTTCGGGTATCACCACTTCGGTCATTCCGGCAGGCGCTACGATCTCTCTGTAATAAGTGCGAACACCGAGCGCATTGAATACCCAGACAGACATAGCCTGCTGTTCGGGGCTTTCGATGCGAAGCGTGGCCACATCGCTCACAGGATTGGGCGAGCAGGTGGCCGACCATTTCAATACGGCCGAAGGAGCCAGGTGGGTGCGCTCTTCACTGAGCTCGGCGCTAACCAGTTGGTATGCAGAACCCGTATCCCTGAACCCGGCATTTTCCAGGATGCTGTCATCTGTACGCAGGTTCAAAGGTGCATCTGTATTCCCCGGTTTCCGGCGGAAAGTGAGGTAGAACAATACCTGCCCCGCCTGTATTTGCTTTTTGGGCAGGGGCGTAAACCAGAGAAACTTTATTTTGCCCGCATCGGCCTCCGCCAGGTTGAAACAATCCAGGTTAAACTCATACAAACCCGCCGTGGAAGGTTCCAGCAGCTCCCATTGCGCGGCGTCGAATTGCAGGCCCAGTTGCAGGGCCGCGATCGCTTCCGTTCCTTCATAACTCACCGGCACCGTCATATACTCGTCTGCCCGTTGCGAGGGATTGCCGATGCCGACCGGGAGGCTCCCGATACGCGGCATACCCGGACTCGACTCATCCGTATGGGTGTTATTGACATCTCCTATTTTAACGGCGATAAAGTCGATGGCGGCATTGGGTGGAGAGCCTGCCCAGGTTTCGGGGAATGCTGTGAGGAACGGATCAGTAGGGTCTGAAAATACGAAATCGGATTTTATATAACGCCAGGAGTTATTAGCAGGAAAGGAGGAGTAGATACCTAGTATCAGTTTTCTGATCTCTGTAATATCAAAAGTGGTAACAGCTCCCGATTTATTTGCATCTGCCGCAATCATTTTATAAGGTGAATTTAGCGGTTCCAATCCTAATATGTGCTTACTGATCAGCACCAGATCGAAAGTAGAGACCCCGTTCAGCCAGTCGTTATTTGCCGGGACAGGTGTAACCGTATACCCGGAGGAAACCTGACAAACACATTCGGAGAACAATCCATCCGTTACCGGAACATTGTTGGAAGAGCATGATGCATTGCCTACATCGATATGAACATTCGGCGCCGGATGGCCCAACTCGTTCAATACGGAACCGGACAAGCGGGGCGGGCAAAGCGAAAAATCTTCCTCCACCTCTACATTCGGAACACAAGCGCTACCTTCATCCAGATCAATCATAGCTTCCGTCACTACCGCTCCACTGACACAACCTTCGATAGCGCTGAAATTAACAATAAAAGATGCGCCATTCGTGATGGGCTGGGCAGCTACAGGGAAAAAGCAAAAACTAACTTTGTTTCCGTCGATTTTAAAACAATTGCTGAACCCGCCTGTCGGGAGACATTGAGGATTGGCAGGACACCCGAAAGTATTGGCGCCGATTCCCGATATGGAAACGCCGCTCGGTATATCGAATGCTACCGTAAAGCGTATCTGATCGAAAAGTAATTCCGTCGATAGATTTTCATTCCAGACCAATTTAACAGAGGCCTCCAATTCATTACACTCACCGATAGAAGGTACCAGGCTCTCAACCTCGAATGTAAAATCATTGGGAGAACAGGCATTGAATCCGGAAAAATTAACTGTGTTGCAGGAACCTGTGCATATTTTTCTGCAACTACTGCTGCCGGAACCGCCTATGGTAGTGCGGATCACGCCTTCCGTACCAAAACAAAATTGAGCACTGGCTGCGAGGGAAGTATTAACCGGCCCGACCAGCCTGATACTAAACAAGGTAGTAGTAGCATTCGGCGTCAGGCTAATAGAGCCACTAGAAGGATTGTAAAAAACGGTTCCCTGCCAGTTCATGGTTCCCGGTATGGGATTTAGCAAACACGTCATATTTGTAGGCACGTTTACGGCAGTAGGGACTTCCATCAGGTTATTTGCCGTGATGGTAAACGAAAACATGATCTGATTTAAGGCTGTAGTTGAAAGGTTTGTGTTTACTAATTGTACTGGCAGGAGTTTGGTAGTGGTATTGAATGTACCAAACTGAAGACACACGCTTGTATGAGTCGTAGTAGGTCCCTCCAACAAAAAGGGGGTAAAAGCGCCGACATTCAGAATGTCACAGTTGAAACCTCCAAATTGTGCAGGCGGTAAATTCCGGTAAAAAGGACTTAGACCGCCAAAAGAAATAGATTCCCCGGCAAATCCATCCACAGCCAATACAAACAGATCCGAACGCCATATATCTACTCCTTTCACATTAAACTTTGTAAAATATACGTTAGGGCCTTCCTCATCTTCATTCAATATGTCGAAGGTGACCAATTCGTTGCCATTTACAGGTTCTACAGATAAAGGAAAGCCTGCTTCGGCGAAGCCGCTTTGATTATAACAAGATTGTGTGATCTCCTTATTGATGCGGGAAAGCCCGCCGGTAGCCGGGTTTATAATTTCCAGTTCAATAGGTACGCTTAAGGAATAATACTGCAATTTAAAGCCATCGCTAGAGTTTGTAAATCCATTCCTTGTAAATAGCCTGACCTGAAAATATGCTTTTCCACATTTGTTCGAACCGGCACAATAAGGCACATCCAAAAGGGGAACAACCTCCACACCTAACTGATTACAAGGAATCGTTACTTGTGCGATGCCCGATGAAGGTGCATATAAGAAAAGCAGTATAGCAAGATACCGTATCCTTAATAAAATAAAAGTGGGAATTGAGAATTGGGAATTTAAATTGTTTTTCATTTTAATGGTGTGTGATGTGAGGAAAATAAGCACACGGACACACCCATTCAGATCGGAAGAGC
>JALHMA010000093.1 GCA_022844265.1 Saprospiraceae bacterium
GTAGTGAGTGACATTCCGGTAGGAGTAGGTTGAGTTCTTTCTCTTACCGGAATGCCACTCACTACTCACTACTCACTACTCACTACTCACCACTCACAATTACCGGCCTGAAACGCCCAAGCCAAAACCATCGAGCCGCCAAGCGGGACGTTTTTTCAACCGACTGCGCCTTTTTGTTGTTGCATCCATCAAAAAAAATATGCGCGCTACGATCTTTACCTTGTTTCTGTTTTTTGCACTACAACAACTTTCCGCCCAGACAACACTGATCGACTGGAATCGCAGCCGTTTGCAACGTACTGAACGCAGTATGTGGGTGCTCGGCGGCTGGGCTGCGGCCAACCTCGCCGTTGGCGCCATCGGTATGAGCAGGGCCAAAGGCGAAGCGCGCGCTTTCCACCAAATGAATCTCGGTTGGGGCGCGATCAACCTTGGTTTGGCAGCTTCCGGACTTTGGACGGCCATGCACAGTGACCCGGCTGCACTGGACGGCTGGGCAGGCTACGAAGCACTGCAAAGTACCCAGCGTATTTTTCTGTTCAATGCAGGACTGGATGTTGGCTATATCATGGCTGGATGCTGGATGCAGGAACGCAGCAAGAATGCCACCAAACATGCCGAACGCTGGCGTGGATTTGGCCGGAGTATCGTGTTGCAGGGGGCGTTTTTATTTGTTTTCGACCTGGGCGCCTATTTTTATCACCAGCCGCTTGCTGCGCAATTTCGGAAAATGGTGCCGATTGAAAATGTCAGAATTGGAATGACTACGGATGGAGTCGGCCTTAGATGGAAATTCTAGACTTTCCAATTGCTCACCACTTTTCCTTCCGTTTCAAAAAAACGAATTTCCATCTCGTTTCCGTCAAACACGCCATACGAGCAGTGGTGCAGCCATTCCCCCAGATTTATATACCGGCTGCGGCCATTTTTAAGTTGCCAGTCGATGGGCAGGTGCCTGTGGCCGAAGACGAAATAATCGGGCTGTATACCCTGGTCGATTTTCCGGTTGCAATACTGCAGGAGCCATTCCTTTTCTTCGCCGAGCCAGTTGCGCTCTTCGGGCGGCGTGGCGGAGCGGCTTTTCTGGGAAGAAAAATTGGCCAGGCGGGTACCCAGATCGGGGTGAAACCAGCCGAACAACCACTGGCTGAAGGGGTGAACAAATACTTTTTTCATCCGTTTGTATCCCTTGTCGTTCGGCCCGAGGCCGTCGCCGTGACCGATCATAAACGATTTGCCGTGTATTTCACGGAATATCGGTTGCCGGTATACTGGAATACCGAACTCTTGTTCAAAATAGCCGAACATCCACAAATCGTGGTTGCCGGTAAACATATAAATAGGCAAACCGCCATCCCGCAACTCCGCCAAAACGCCAAAAAGCCTGCTGAATCCCTTGGGAATCACCGATTTATATTCAAACCAGAACTCAAAAAGATCGCCGACCAGGTAAATGGAATCTGCCTCCGGGGCGACCTGATGCAACCAGCGTACCAACTGGCGTTCGCGTTCGGCGCTTGTCAGGCGGGCATCGGCGCCCAGATGGAAATCGGAAGCAAAAAAGGTTTTTTTTGACACGGCTAGAGGTTGATAGAGGTTGATAGAGGTTGATAAGGTTGATAAGGTTGATAAGGTTGATGAGGTTGATATTCATCCACTCGAAAAAAGTAAAATTCCATCGTTTTTCGAGTGGCTGAATATCAACCTCATCAACCTTATCAACCTATATCAACTTTTATCAACCCTCATCAACCCAAAAGGGATCGCCGCAAAAGTAGGGTGTAAGCCCAGTAAAAATGATCACTTACACAGGAAAGTACAATACAGATGGTGTTTTTTCGTAAAAACACCGGATGTTTGTCCGCTTCTTTACCCGCCGAAGCCTTTTTAACCGCCATAGCCCAAGGGCGAAGGTGGTGAGGCGAAGGAAGGTAAAACCACTCAAACCTGACTATACTTACCAACCTAACATACATACCATCCCGGATGAGTTATTCCCGCCTGTTCTCCTTGTTATGCCTTTTTTTGACGCTTTCGTCTCTTTCTGCCCAAAAGAAAATTCAAAGCCCCAATGAGTTTCTCCCGCACCGCCTGGGCGAAGCGTTTACGCCGCATTACCTGCTGACAGACTATTTTGAGTACCTGGCCGCCAATGCGCCGGCAACCATGAAACTGGAACGCTACGGCCGTACCAACGAAATGCGCCCTTTGCAGGTGGCCTATTTCTCTTCGCCTGAAAACCTGTCGCGGCTGGAAGACATCCGCCTGAACAACCTCCGGCTGGCAGGTACCGCTGAAGGCGCTCCCGATCTGACCAACCCGGTAGCGCTGATCTGGATCAGTATGAGCGTACACGGTAACGAGGCTTCCGGCTCCGAAGGGAGTATGGAACTGGCCTACCGCCTTTCCACCCAGACCGACCCTCAAATTAAAGAATGGCTCAAAAATACGGTGGTTATCCTCGATCCATCGCTGAACCCTGATGGTTACGACCGTTACAGCAGCTGGAACCGCATGAGCAGCAACCTGCTTAAAAATGTGCATCCCGATGCCCGCGAACACCGCGAACCCTGGCCGGGTGGCCGGGTGAACCACTATCAGTTCGACCTGAACCGCGACTGGGCATGGGCCACACAGACGGAAACCCGGCAGCGATTGACCCTGTACCACCGCTGGCTGCCGCATATTCATCCCGATGTGCATGAGCAGGGCATCAACGAGCCGTACTACTTCGCACCCGCCGCCGAACCCATGCACGATTACATCACGCCCTGGCAACGCGATTTTCAGGGTCAGATCGGCCAGAACAACGCGCGATATTTTGACCAAAACGGCTGGTTATACTTCACCAAAGAAGTGTTCGACCTGTTTTATCCTTCCTATGGCGACACTTATCCGATGTACAACGGCAGCGTGGGCATGACTTACGAACAGGCGGGCGGCCCCAGGGGCGGGCGGGCTATCCTGACCGAAGTGTTTGATACCCTCACCCTGCACGACCGCATTGCGCACCACCTGACCACCTGCCTTTCCTCCATTGAAATGGCCAGCAAAAACGCCCGGCCGCTGGTGGAAAATTTCCGTGAATACTACCGGAAAACCAGCACCCAGCCGCAAGGTCAGTACAAATCGTTCGTCATTCGCAACAGCAACGATCCGAATAAAATAAAGGCCCTCTGCGATTTGCTCGACCTGCACCATATCCGCTACGGCATGGCGGGCGCCAACATGACCGGCGTAAAGGCTTTCGATTATGTAAATGGAAAGGAAGCCACCGTTAGTATCGATGCTAAAGACCTGGTGATCAGCGCTTTTCAACCAAAATCTGTGCTGGTTCAGGTACTGTTCGAGCCGGAATCGCGCCTTTCGGATTCCATCACGTATGATATTACGGCCTGGTCCCTGTTTTTTGCCCACGGCCTGGAAGGTTATGCTTTGAAGGATCGCCTCGATCCGAAAAAGGCTTACGAACCGTATAAAGCGCCCGAAATGATACTTACGGCCTTGCCCTACGCATGGTTTGTACACCGGCACGCTTTCAATGATGTGCAGTTTTTGAGCGATTTATTGCAAAAAGGGGTGAAAGTACGCACGGCCACCAAGGCATTTCAAATGGCGGAAAAAACCTTCGAGCCGGGCACTTTTGTCATCAGCCGGATCGATAACCGGAACATGGCCAATGAACTGGACGGCGTGATGAAGTCGATTGCAGGTGAACACAATGTTGCCCTGCATCCCGTATTCAGCGGCATGGCGGAGAAAGGGTACGACCTCGGATCCGATGCATTTGCAGTCATCAACCGCCCGGAAGTCGCTATTGTTTATGGCGATGAAGCCGACGCCAATTCCTACGGACATACCTGGTATTATTTTGAACAGGAACTGGGTTATCCGATCACACCGATTCCTTTGGACAGATTGCACCGGGTTCACATGGGCGATTTTACCACACTGATTTTTAGCGACGGCTCCTACAGCCTTTCAGAGCGCCAAATGGAAATTATCGAAAACTGGGTCAAAGAAGGTGGGCGACTGATCGTTTTTGACGGCGCGGTCAGGGCTTTTGCCAACAAAGACGGTTTTGTGCTGAAATCGAAGGATACGCCGAAAGATACGCTCAGTTCGTCGCGGCCTTACCTGACGCGCGAACGCGCCGGCGCAAGCGAACAACTGCCGGGCGCGATTATCAAAACCAAAGTGGATAACTCCCACCCGCTGGCTTACGGCCTGCCCGACTATTATCACACCCTTAAAACCAGCCCGAATGCTTTTCAGATGCCCGAAGATGCGGATTCGCCGATTTACATCGACGACAATTACCAGTCGTATGGTTTTATCGGCAGCCGGGTGAAATCGCGCCTGAAAAAAACACCGGTGGCCACCGTGCAGCAGATGGGCAGCGGTCAGGTTGTTTATTTTGTGGACAACCCGCTGTTCCGTTGTTTCTGGCAACAGGGGAAATTGTTGTTCGCCAATGCGGTGTTTTACCGGGATTGATTGAATCGCCTCTTATAATTGTTGTAACCTCCCGTAAAACGCTTCCCGGTAACTTTTTCCCAGCGGAATGCACTCCGAACCGACCGTCAGCATATCTTCCTCAATGGCTTCGATATGCTGGAAATTGATGAGCCAGCTGCGGTGTACCCGCACGAAAGGCAAGCCCTTTAGTTTTTCTTCCACGGCGCCGAGGTGTGCTGTCAACAGGTACTGGCGATCCGCTGTAGCGAGCCTGGAATAGACGCCGTCCGCTTTGATCCAGAAAATATCGGCGGCACTTACTTTGACCAGGCGTTTTTTTTCTTTCACAAAAAAGTTGCCGGCAATAAACGGCAACGGCTCCGAATGTGGTGTTTCGGGGGCGTTTTCCTGCCGCAGCGCAAATTTTGAAATAGCCAGTTCGATGGCTGCGTAGAGGCCCCGATCCTCGAAAGGTTTGGTGAGGTAGGCATCCGGTTCGACCGCAGCGGCCCGGCTGATGGTAGCAGGATCGGCCAAAGCAGTGAGAAAGATAAGGGGCAACTGGTACAAGTGTCTGATTTCCTGCGCCAGTCGGATGCCGTCCCAGTCGTCGCCTTCGAGGTGGATATCACAAAGCACCAGGTCGGGCAGGGTAGTGCTCAGGCTGTGCAGCGCCTCGTGGTGGTTGCGGCACATACCTGTGACAGTGTAGCCGAGTTCCTCCACGGCGCAGGCCAGGTCTTTTGCGATGATGGGTTCATCTTCGATGATGAGAATTTGAATCATGCCGGCGTTACTTCGGGTTGAAGAGAAATGGGAGCGGTAAGTGTTGTTCGGGTGCCTTTCCCGTTGGAGTAAACCAGTTGTCCGTTTAGTTTTTGGGCAAGCGATTCCACCAGTTCCAGCCCATAGGTGTTGCGCCCGGCGGCTGGTTTTCCTTCGCTGAGTTTCATGCCGATCCCATTGTCGCTCACCTGCAGCGCAAAACCATGATCCGTTTTTTTCAGGGACAACAGAATTTCGCCGCTTCGGTCTTCCGGAAATGCATATTTCAAAGCATTGGTCATCAGTTCATTCGCAATCAGTCCGAGCGGAATAGCGGTGTCGACATCCAGGTCGATCGGTTCAATTTCTGTGCGAAAACGGATGCGGTCTTCGTCCACCCGGTAAGCGTCCAGAAGGCTCTGAGAGAGTTCTGTCAGGTAGGGGCTCATGGGAATATCCTTCAGTTGCTCGCCCTGGTACAGACGCTGGTGCAGGAGCGCCATGGATCGTATCCTGGCCTGGCCGGTACGCAGGGCTTCGAGGGTGTTTTCGTCGCTGGTGCGGCGGGCCTGCATACGGAGCAGGCTGGAAATAATCTGGAGGTTGTTTTTGACGCGGTGGTGAATTTCGCGGAGCAAGGTTTGTACCTCGGTATTTTTGCGAGTCAGTTCGTTGTTGGTTTTTTCCAGCGCGGTATTGAGCCGTTTGCGGCCGGCGGCGTTTTGCCAAAGGAAATAAGCAAAAGCGCCGAGCAGTGCCAGGCAAATCAGCAGGGCAAATTGCCGGGTACGCGCATTGGCAATACGGGCATTATTCAGTTCATTTTCTTTCCCGAGCGCCGAGATTTGCTGTTCTTTTTTTTCGGTTTCAAAACGGGTTTCCATTTCGGAAATAATGCGGCTTTTTTCGGCATTAAAAATAGAATCCTGCAAGGCCTGAAACAGCGCCTGGTAATGGTAGGCTTTTTCAAAATAGCCCAGTGCGGCGTGGCTTTTGGCTGCTAATTGGTATACTTCCGGCATTTCCTGCCTGGCTTTCATCCTGCTGATTACCTGCTCGCCACTTGCCAGGTACTGACGCGCCAATGCCATGCGGCCGGTTTTGGCAGCGGAAATAGAACCCAGGAATGCCAGGTTGGATGCCGCAATTTTATGCTCTATTTTATGGCTCAGTGGTAAATAGTACTTACACAACGCCAGGCAGGAATCGTATTGCGCTGTCTGGACGTACAAATTTGCCATGTTCACAATCGTATTGAGTATTTTCTTGGGGCTGCCAATGTCTTTTTTCATCGAAAGCGCCATCCGAAAATAAGCCAGGGCTTTGTCGTACGATTTTCGGGCCATGTGCAGCGTGCCCAAAGAATGGTAAGCGCTGGACAGTCCGGTGAGGTTGCCGATGCTTTGTGACAATTGAATAGACTCTTCCAGGTACCCGATCGCCTGCTCGTATTGCCCTTCATCCCGTAAAATGGATGCCGCCTGTTGCAGGTTGAAAGAGGCCAGTATGTTGTTTTTCAGTTTTTTATTGATCCGATAAGCGGCCAGGAATGCGCGCAACGCTTCTTCGGGATACCCCAAATCTTCCTGTACGATCGCCCAGCGGCTGTAGGCCATGGCTGAATCCTGGATGTTGTGGCAGTAAAAGAAAGAGCGTCGGCCCAGCGAATCGGCCAGTGCTGCGTTGCCGAGGTTGCCGTAAATCTTTGCCATCCGGCTTAATATCATAACCTGTTCGGTGGAGAAACGATGCAACTGGCTGATCTGTAACGCCCTTGTCAGGTAGACGATCGAGGAGTCCATTTGCCCCAGTTCGTAGTAATAATCGGCCCATTTATACAGCGTTTTTGCCTGCAAGTCGGGGTGTTTGCCAGCCAGCGCCTGTGCTTCGGCGAGCCATTTTCTGGTATCCGATGCATTGGACGATTTATCCTGATTGATGGCAATGCACAGGCAGCCTTCGATATATGCTGCCGTATCGCGGGCTGCGGTGGATAAAAGGATAATTTCTTCCGCGTAACCCCGAGCCTCTGTGTTGGTGAGTTGCCCCTTGAATTGGGTATCGCACAATTGCAACAATATGGGCAATCGTTCCGCTCCCTGCACGATGGCGAGTACATGTTTCAGGCTGTCTGGATTATTGGCCGAAAGTCTGGCGAACACCAAAAGCAGGATAAAAACGGATAAGATTTTCAGTAGTAATTTTTTCACATGCAAACCTGAATTTTGATATAATGCTTTCTCAACCCTCAACATTCTCAACCCTTTCAACCCTCTCAACCCCTCAACATTCAACATTCAACATAAACCCCGCTTCCCATTTTTTGGTTATCAAAAACCCTCCTTTCGTTAAAAAATACCTTGCCTTCCTTAAAAAACGAACCCGGGCGACAAGCCTGCGCAATAATTTGTGGAAAAAATTAAAATGTACCCACAAATCTTGCAACGGTCAAAGTTACCTTTCCGGCTAGTCATTCTCCTTGTATTTCATGCTATGTTTGTTTTGGACCTTACCGGACAAACTTGCACAGTGCTGGCAATCCCGGAAAACGGGTGTGGCAGCGGTATGAATCTACTGGTCCCAATAACCATCAATTCCGCCCCCGGAAACAACCTGGGGACCAATGTTTTTTTAGATAAGGTGGATATTATCATTGACCACCCCTTTTCCCATAATCTTGACATCTTTCTGAGGTCCCCTTCCGGCGTCGAGATCGAACTTTCTTCTGACAACGGATTCACATATGATTACGGAAATCCGAACACCTGCCCCTTCAATCCTACCACTTTTGCTATATGGGCGAGTACAAACATTACGGATGGCAGTTCGCCTTTTATTGGAAATTACCTGCCGGAAGGTTCTTTTTCCGCCTTTAACGGTTCCAATCCCAACGGTACCTGGACCCTTCGTATTTGTGATGATTCGCCGGTAGGGGCGGGCAATTTTATATATTTCAATGTGTCTTTTACTACCTGCCTGCGCCCTGTCGGTCTGGTGAGTAGCACACCGACCATCAACGGCGCCACGCTGAACTGGACGGCACTCGGCCCGGCAACGGCCTGGGATATCGAATTTCAGCCCACAGGTACGGCGCCGACAGGCATACCCACTGTATCTGGAATTACAACCAAACCTTACGTCTGGACAGGCGGTGCACCGGGCAAGATCTACCGGGCCTGGGTACGCAGCAATTGCGGGGGGAGTGTCTCCGAGTGGATCGGCCCGACGACCTTCACGACCAAACTGGACAACTCGGTACAAACCTGCACGGCGCTTCCCATTCCGGACAACGGATGTAATTCCAATTACCTACAGGTGCCGGTGGTTGTCAGCGGCGCACCCGGCAGCAGTCTGGGGACAGATGTTTTTATCGACAGGGTAGAATTGATTATTCAGCATAACATAGATCTTGAATTGAGCATTTTCCTGCAAAGTCCAGGTGGCGCCGAAATTGATTTATCTTCCAAAAACGGCGGCGGAGGCGATGACTATGGCAATCCCGCCAACTGCCCGAATCAGGTCACAGCGTTTGCTCCCTGGGCCTCCGGCAGCATCACGGCGGGCGTCGCTCCATTTATCGGCACATACCTTCCGGAGGGCAATTTTTCCGTTTTTAATGGTGTGGACCCGAACGGCGAATGGTTATTAAAAGTTTGTGATGATATTAATGGCCTCAGCGGCAGTCTGATGTATGTGAAAATATTTTTTACTGCCTGCCCGCGCCCGACTGCGCTTGCAGCAAGCACTCCTACCGTAAACGGCGCTACGTTGAACTGGACGGAAAATGGGAATGCTACTGCCTGGGATTTTGAATTTCAACCCGTCGGGACCCCTGCTACGGGCGTGCCGACGGTGACGGGCGCCACTTCCAAACCTTATGTGTGGACAGGCGGCGCTCCATTTACGAATTACCAGGCCTGGGTGCGCAGCAATTGCGGCGGGAGTGTTTCCGCGTGGACCGGCCCTGTGACCTTTGTTACCCATTTGAGCAATTCGGCGCCCGTTTGCGCTTCGGCTGCCATACCGGATCCCGGATGCCTCTTTTTACCCCTAACGGTCAGTGGCGCTCCCGGAAATACCCTGGGAACGGACGTGTATCTCGACAAAGTAGAATTGATCGTACAGCATCCCCGCGACTCCGATGTGGATATTTACCTGCGCAGTCCGAATGGCACGGAAATCGATTTGGCATCCGACAATGGCGGCTCCGGCGACCACTACGGCAATCCTGCCGCCTGCCCCACGCAGGTCACTGCTTTTGCTACCTGGGCCAACACCAGTATCACGGCGGGGGCGGCGCCTTTCATCGGCACATACCTTCCCGAAGTGCCGTTTTCTTCTTTTAATGGCAGCGCTGCGAACGGCGACTGGGGCCTGAGCGTCTGTGATGATGCGGGAGGCTCTCCCGGTAGTTTCATATACGCCAGACTTTCTTTTACAACTTGTCCGCGCCCAAGCAGCCTTGTTTCCAGCAATCACACCCCGAATGGCGCAACCATCAACTGGACGGAAAACGGAGCGGCTACTTCCTGGGATATGGAATTCCAACCCGTTGGAAGCGCGCAAACCGGGATACCCAATGTGACGGGCACTTCCTCCAAACCATATACCTGGACCGGTGGCGCCTCCTTCACTAATTACCAGGTATGGGTGCGCAGCAATTGTGGCGGCAGTGTATCCGAATGGAGTGGCCCGGTGACCTTTTTGACAACCATTGATAACGCGGCGCAACCCTGTCTATCGCTGCCTATTCCCGATAATGGTTGCGTCGTGTTGCCTGTGACCGTAAGTGGCGCGCCTGGGAATACCCTCGGAACAGATATTCACCTCGATAAAGTGGACCTGATCGTACAACATCCCCGCGACGCTGATTTGGATATTTCCCTGCAAAGTCCGAATGGAACGGAAATAGATTTAACATCCGACAACGGCTCTTTCGGCGACCACTATGGTAACCCTGCTGCCTGCCCTGGTCAGGTCACTTCATTTGCCAGTTGGGCCAGTAGCAGTATTACAGCGGGTGCGCCCCCCTACATTGGTAATTACATGCCAGAGGGGGCGTTTTCTTCCTTCAACGGCAGCAACGCCAACGGTAACTGGACCTTGCGGGTGTGCGACGACGCCTCCTCCAACGCCGGTAGCTTTGTGTATACAAAAATACATTTTACATCTTGCCTTCGCCCTGTCGGATTTAATATAGTCGGCGTTACGAAGAACGGAGCCACTGTTGACTGGACTGAAATGGGCGCCGCAACAGCCTGGGACCTGGAGTTTCAGTCTGTCGGAACCGCTCCGACAGGTATGCCGACCGTATCGGGCACTACTTCTAAACCGTACACCTGGACGGGTGGGCAGCAAGCGACGAATTATCAGGCCTGGGTACGCAGCAATTGTGGCGGCAACGTGTCGGAATGGAATGGTCCGGTGGTCTTCTTGACGCATCTGGACAATGCCGCGCCCGTTTGTGTGGCGTTTAATATACCGGATGGCGGTTGTTTCGGTAGCGGTACGAATAGTTTTCAAATGCCGGTCAGTGTCAGCGGTGCTCCCGGAACGACGCTGGGCAGCGATGTTTTTCTGAATAAGGTAGATCTGATTATTCAGCATGGGTTTAACTCCAACGTTAGCATCGGGCTAATATCTCCGTCCGGCGTCGAAATTAACCTGTGCGACGGCAACGGAGGTACCGGCGACAATTTTGGTAATCCTGCTGCCTGCCCCGCCCAGGCAACTACTTTCGATACCTGGGCAGCCACGAGTATTACGGCAGGCAGTGCGCCTTTTATCGGCTCTTACCAACCTGAAACGCCTTTTGCTACGTTCGACGGCGACAATCCCAATGGAACCTGGATATTAAACGTATGTGACGAATTAAGTGGCAACTCGGGCAATCTTCGCTATGTAAAACTATACTTCTCCACCGCACTGCCTGTCGAACTTACGTCATTCACGGCCACGCCTGTTGGGGGAAAAACGGTCCGGCTTCAGTGGGCGACCGCGAGCGAACAGAACAGCGCCCGCTTCGACGTGGAGCGCTCGGCAGACGGACGGGATTTTTACACCATAGCGAGTATAGCGGCAGCGGGCAACTCAACAAACAAACACGATTATGATCTATTAGACAGGGAGCCTTTGCCTGGTGAAAATTACTACCGGCTGCGGCAGGTTGATCTGGATGGAAAATTCGGATATTCGCCCATTCGTGTGGCAGTCATTAGCGCCGATGACCTTGAAAATAAATGGAATATCTACCCAAATCCCGCACAAAGTTCCTTTTTTGTTGAAAACCGGGAACGGGAAGGAGTGGTATCGCTTTTTGATGCTGCCGGGAAACGGGTATTGGAACAAACGCTTTCTGCCGGAAATCAGCACACTGAAATAAACGCAGAACGGCTCCCGGCAGGGGTGTACGGACTTAAAATTCAGACTGAAAACGGGGTGTTTGTTTCAAAAGTGGTGATTGAGCGGGAGTGAGTAGATTCAGGCATACTACTGGACATTTTTTTCCAGGTTTTTAATTACCTGAAACACCTTAATTTGCACGCCAATTACAGTACTTTCCTCCTGAATATTCAAAACAAAACCATGCAAAAATCATTGTTCCTGATCGTTTTCCTGCTTGCCACCCTGCAAATCCATGCACAAAGCCCTGTGGGGCGTTGGAAATTGGTGTCTCATACTATTGTATATGATGGCACAACGATGGATATGCACGCCGCACTGCTGCAACAAAGACCCTGCGCCGCTAAAATTGTATATGAAATCAATGCGGATGCTACGTACAGGCTGAATGCCGCTGCCAGTGGTTGTGATCCAAAGTACATAGATTTTCAACAAAAACTGTACAGCATAACCCAATGGAAACTGGAGGGGAACGTGTTCACCACTTCGGCGAGCAATTTTGCTGTCGGTCAGAGCTATACGGTCAGTTTTTCAGGCGATAAAATGACCTGGGTCGGAACGGAGGGGCAGGGGACGTTGGTGTATCAGAAGATATGAGCGTTTCAGCCGTTGTTGTGCTCATTCGCCAAGGTGTATGGCGCTTTTACATGATAGTCTAAAGGCCTGTCGGTTTGCCATTTTAGTGGATAAATATCGTCTTGCGTGATGTTTAGTTTTGTCAAAAGGTCGGGTTCTTCCAGGTTATACCAGTCGTCTCCGATGTTTAAATATATGGTTGCTTTATTTACAAAGTCGAAGGAAGTTGTATCAACATAAAAACTAGCCCTGAAATTTTGTCCGTTTTTAAATGTAATGGTACCCGCACATATATATTTTCTGCCGTCCAGCGGTATTTTGTATGCTTGCCAGATTGATTTACTGCAAGGTCCGACAATCACCCATGCACCATCTTTTTCACAAAAAGAGATAGGTTTTTCCTCGAGGTCTTTTTTAGTAATTGGCATTTGTCCCGTTAGTTTTTTTAGCAGAAATTTCAAAAATGGTGTCTGATAACTCATCGTATACCCAGTTTTTATTTTTGTAATATCATTTCAGGTGCTTTGTCATAAGATTTTAAGAAGTCTGCCATTAAATTGGATGTTTCAACGTCAGGTCTAAAAGGACCATTGAGATTTTTCCAGGTTTAGTTTCATCATGATGTCGGTCTGCTTATCATTGCCGTTCAATGTAATACCAGGGGATATTAAACAGACCTTCTCTCAGATCAATATTTATAGTTTGCCCCACTGCTATTTCGTCATAATGTTCGCTAGATACTTTTATATCTTCTTGGTCGAATTGATGCCCCCATGGGCTAACTGTAACATAATATGTTGCTCCTCCTTTACTGCCTTTACGCACTCGTTTGTCTACAACTTCCGCTTTATAAACTGTCGGTTCTGAATTGTCATAAACGATATTGGCGCCATATGTTGCAGCATAACTATACAAAAACACATTAAAAATTAAAGATAGATAAATCCAGGTTTTACTTTTTGTCGTGTTTTCAATGAGTCTATGTGTCGCAAAAAGGATAATAAGCATAATTGCAAATGCTATTGTACCAGGAATAATCAAACTGTAAAAACTTTCAAATTCATAGTCAATCAAAACCCTCAGCAATATTATCCAGGCCGCAACATCAATAAAGTCAGCAACATCATATTTATTACTTCCATCATCATCTTTAGAAATCTCAACAAGACTTGAGACGCTTGGCCTGCCTGTCAAACCATTCAGCAAGAGTCCGAGGATCGGCATACACAAAAGGGCAGTAAAAAGCAGGACGTAAGGCTTCGGAAAAAACAAAAACCAAATTCCAAGTCCTATTGTAATATGTTCCAACCAGTCAAGTTTATGAAAAGTTAGTTTGGAAAGCGTCACTTTACTTCGCTTTTTATTTTGTCTATTGCGTTTTACTTCTGTCATTTTCTGGTGTCGTTTTTTGTCCATAGAAGCCCGTTGCACAGCCGTAAAAATAAGAAATGAACTCTGTTTTCAGACCTGCTTTTGTAAATATGTTGTTCGCCTTTTTTGCGTTCCCAAATTGGTCTGTGTATCTCCAAAGCATTTTATATTCTTCAGGACCGCCAAGTAAAAGGCTGCCTAAAATTGGAATAACTTTTCCAAGGTAAAAACCATACAATGCTTTCAAAAATTTATTGTTGGGTTTTGACACCTCTATAAACGAAAATTGCCCGCCAGTTTTTAAAATTCGTTTTACCTCGTGTGCCAAAATTTCCAATTGTTCCTTGTTAAAGGTTTTAAGTCCAAACGCACAAGTTACAAAGTCATAATGATTGCTTTTCAGGTGGTTTTGAAGGATGTCTTGTTGTAAAATTATAACTTCGTTGTTGAATTTTTCTCTACTTTTTTGTTTAGCATATTTCAACATTTCTTCTGAAAAGTCAAGCACGGTTAAATTTGAGTTGGGCAATTTATGTTTCGTAGATTGCCAGGTTTCGCCCATTCCTGTCAATAAATCAATTACTTCTACTTTCTTGTCTGTTTGGTTAAATGAGTTCAAAAATTGAGATCGCCAACGAATTGAAAATCCGAATGAAGTGATGTAGTTCATTCTTTCATAAGAACTACTCATTCTATTGAAAAGCCCTTTTACGTACTCAGGGTTATAAATATTATCCATTCGGTATAATCAATTTTGTTCGTCATTTAGCATATGTTATTAAGTCAATCCATAAATAATCGTTTATTGTCGGGTCAACTGCAAATATTTCTCCTGTTGTTTTATTTTCAATTGTCACAAAGTCATGGTCTTTAAAAAATGCTGAATTGAAATATGGGTGAATGTTTGTCCCAAGAAAATAGAGTTGTCCAATTTGTGGTCTTGCAGTCCAATTGCCAGATAAGTTACGTTTTTTTAAAAGATAGTTGCAAGTAGTCGCAAAAAATGAGGCATAACCAACGCAATGAGCTGTCTTGGAACGTATGAGTTTGTTTGGGTCAATGTCGTTTTTGTTGTCAGTAAAGTTTAGTTGCCTTGAGGTTATTGAAAGCCCAAGTTTGACGATTTGCTCGATGTCATGTTCGGTTTCCTTGCCAACACCTGAGTCAATATAGTCAATAAGTTTGTCGTTTGTCGCTGGATAGTTAGTCCGGTGTCCAACCGACTTATATGTCACTAAATGTCTGTAAATCCACCCACGAAATAAAAATCCAACGGTCGTTAGAACTAAGATTGTCAGAACTATTCGTTTGATAAATTTCATTGTTGAAGTGTCGTTGTTTAAGGTTAGCGGCGAACTCACATCTTCTCCGCTACCCTCCATTCAATAATCACCAACCCACATATCACCACAACCTCCAGAAAAAAATAAAGCAACCCCAGCATAGTCAGACTTTGATAGAAATAAAACACCAGTCCAATAGTAATCAAACAATACAATAAATTAGCCATAGCAATAGCCTTCAGATAGGGTCGCCATTTGCTGCGTAGAAAAAAATAACAACTAAAGGAATAGATAGCGTAAACGCAAACCACAAGCGATAAACCATAAAGTATGCTACGAGGCATCCCAAAACGATCTTCAAATCCCGCCAGAATGACGACTAAAAAAAATGCCGTCAAAACGGCGCCAAACCCGTCTATCAGAAAAAGTCGTTTGGGGTTAGATGTCAATTTATCTATCATGGATGCTAATCTATTCTTCAAGGGTATATTTCAAATTTTTGTTGCGGTATATTGACGGGGTGACTCGAAGTCACCCCGTCAATATACCGCATGGTTTGCCTGTCCTTTTTTTACGCCGGTACGAAGATAGACACCTACTTTCGCTTTTTCCAAACCCAACTACATGTCTCTCATCAAAAAATACTTCTGGTTCATCCTCGCCGGCATCACCTTGCTGCTGCGCGCCTGCTTTCAGGCGTTTCCCGGCCTGACCGAACAGTTGTACAGCCGGGGTATATTCCAGGGCGTTCGATACGCCATTGATACGTTGCTGGGCTGGCTGCCTTTTCCACTCATGTATCTCCTGTTTGGCGTGTTGCTGTGGAAATTGGCAGGAGGCGTGCGGTATTTGTTTTTTAACAAAACAACACCTATCCGTGAGCGCTTGCTGACATCCGGCCGCCAGAGCCTCGCTTTTTTGTGCGGAGTTGTTGTGTTGTTCCACTGGCTCTGGGCGTTCAATTACAGCCGTATTCCAATTGAACAACACCTGTCGCTGCCGGAACTCAAACTCACGGAACAGGACCTCAAAACGGCGCTGGACGCCCAGACAAGCCTTGTTTTGACCCTGCGCAGGCAAATACAGCCCGACAGCAGCCAGGTCATTGCCGTTGAATTTCCCGCAGGACAACTGGAAGCCGCCGTGCGGCAGGAGGTACAGCGGGAACTGCAGCGGCTGCAATATCCCGCACCGGGCAAACCGCGCGGCCGACAACCCTTTTGGGACGGCTTTCTGTTGCGTTTCGGCGCCGCAGGTATCTACAATCCCTTTACCGGCGAATGCAACATCGATCAGGGTCTGCATTTTTTGACCAAACCCTACAACCTGGCGCACGAATTCTGCCACGGATACGGTTTCGGCGACGAGGGTACCTGCAATTTTCTGGCCTACCTGGCCCTGGAGAAATCGGAGCAGCCCATGTTGCGCTACTCGGCGGAACTGGATTTCTGGCGTGAACTCGCGGGCGCTTACCGGCGTTTGCAGCCCGATACTTACGCTGCTTTTCGCGCAACGCTACCCACAGGTTTTATCACCGACCTGGACAATATTTACAAAGAACACGATCAATACCCGGAGTACTTTGCTGCCTTCCGGTATGATATGTACGACCGTTATCTGAAAGCGCAGGGCATACAGGAAGGCATGGCAAATTATGGCAAGGTGATTCCGCTGGTGCTTTCATACCGCTTGAAACACTAATGTTTCACCCCAAGATTATTTTACCACTTAGATTATTTTACCACAACGGACACAAAGTGGTTTCACAAAGGACACAAAGCGTAGAGTTGACTCATCCCGCTTAGTATTTTTTGTAAACTTGGTATAAATCATCATAAATGACTCAAAAAATGCGGTCAACTCTACGCTTTGTGTCCTTTGTGAAACCACTTTGTGTCCGTTGTGGTAAAATAATCTAAGTGGTAAAATAATCTTGGGGTGAAAACTTACCGCCACACCACCTTCCCAACCCCCGTCACCTTCCCTTTTTTATCCTCCGCCCGCAACAAATACACGCCTGCCGGGAGGTTCCCCCTTTCCAATTTGAACACAGGCCCCTGCACGCGGAATATGCCTTGCGGACGCCCTAGTACATCTGTAAGCGTAAGTCGTTCGGTACCCTCGGGCAGCCGCAGCAGCGTCTCGTTCATCGCCGGATTGGGTTGTATCCCGATAGATGGCGCGGAAGTTCCCACATCCTGCACCAACGTGATATAGTCAATACCCACCGTATGCAAGGTCTGGTTGGTGATAACCGGCTCGTTAAAATCGAAGTAAATGGCCGCCGAATTGAGAATTTGTGTTTCCAAAGGCACGCCCGGGCGCTGGTCGATTTTGAAACTGACAAACCCCTGCGAACCGATGAGGTTGAC
>JALHMA010000094.1 GCA_022844265.1 Saprospiraceae bacterium
ATCGCGTTTAATAAAGTAGCCTTTTTGAAAAACCTGAAAGTAGTGCCGGGCGCATTGGTGGCGGTTGTGACAGGAATTTTAATCAATGAAGCATACAAGGCATCAGGTTCCAGCCTGGCCATTTCACAGGACCACCTGGTAAACCTGCCCATGCCGGAGTCTATCAACGATTTTATCGGGCAATTTTCCTTTCCGAATTTTGGATCTATTGCCAACCCGCAGGTTTGGATCGTAGCTGCCACCATTGCTGTGGTAGCCAGTATCGAAACACTGTTGTGTATTGAAGCATCCGACAAACTGGATCCGCTGAAACGCTACACGAATACCAACAGGGAACTGTTTGCGCAGGGCACTGGCAATATCCTGAGCGGTTTGATCGGCGGTATTCCCATGACTTCTGTGATTGTCAGAACATCTGCCAATATCAATTCGGGTGGTCGCACCAAAACAGCAACCATCGCGCACGGGTTACTCCTGCTGATCGCCGTGTTGAGCATTCCGACCATATTGAATAAAATCCCACTGGCTTGTCTGGCGGCCATCCTCCTGATGATCGGTTACAAACTGGCAAGTCCATCAGTGTTCAAACACATGTGGCAGAATGGCAAGTATCAGATGATTCCGTTTATCGTGACAGTTGTGGCAGTGGTCTTCACCGATTTATTAAAAGGAGTGGGAATCGGTCTGGTGGTGAGTGTTTTCTTCATTTTAAGAGCCAATCTCAAACTGGCTTATTTCTTCAAAAAAGAAGAATACCACGAAGGAGAGGTCGTGACCATCAAACTGGCACAGGAAGTATCCTTTTTGAACAAAGCGGCTATCAAGCAGACCCTGCAACATTTGCCTGAAAACAGCAAAGTATTTATAGACGCTTCAGATACCTTCTACATCGACCATGATGTTCTAGAATTAATCAAAGATTTTTTGAACATCGGTTCGAAAGATAAAGACATACAGGTGACGCTTGTCGGGTTCAAAGACGAGTACGAGATGGAATATTCAAACCATGTAACTTCAAACTAAAAAAACAAACGACAAAGTGGTTATGAAAGCACATTCAATTGAGACCCAGGCATCTATTACACCTTCAAAAGCATTGACGTTTTTGAAAGAAGGTAATTTGCGGTTTATCAATAATTTAAAAGTGAATCGGGACCTGTTACAGCAGGCCAATGAAACCCGCGACGGTCAGTGGCCTTTTGCAGTAATCTTGAGCTGTATCGACAGCCGCACTTCCACGGAGTTGATTTTCGACCAGGGACTGGGCGATATTTTCTCTATCCGGATTGCCGGCAACGTGATCAATACCGATATCATGGGGAGTCTTGAATTCGCCTGTAAAGTGGCCGGTTCCAAACTGATTGTTGTATTGGGACATACCAATTGCGGCGCTATCAAAGGCGCTTGCGATCATGTGGAAATGGGAAACCTGACCGAGTTGTTGTCCAAAATTCAACCGGCTGTTTACCAGGAAACAAAGACGACCGATCCCAATATGCGCAATTCTTCCAATAAAAAATTTGTAGAAAATGTGACCAAACTCAATGTCCGCCGCTCGGTGAAAACAATACTTAACCGAAGTTACATTCTGGAACAAATGGTCGAGAGTGGTGATATTGCTATCATTGGCGCCATGCATAATCTGGACTCGGGCATGGTTGAATTCATGGACGATACCTGGGTGTCCAGTAAAAAGGAAATCGAATCGAATGTTAGTTTCAGCGAAAACTCCGAGAAAGCCGAAAAGTCGGCTAAAGCGGTAGCGGCAAGTCAATAAGTTGAGGGATGACTGACGGGAATGAGGAATGAGGGATGCCGAGCGTGATGTCCGACATCGCGCTCGGCATTCCTCATTCCTCATTCCTGCCAGTCATCCCTAATCACATCCTTCTACCCAATCTTGAATAATATGAACTTCAGCGGTCAAAACAGTGCAAACGGGCCTTCGGTGGATGTGGTTACGCCCATATTACCAACGCACGAACAGATTGCTGCACACGAGTTGTATTCATCTTTTGATGAACACCATGTGTTGCACGAACTGAAACACTACCTCCCCGCTCAATCGGCGCTGAAGGATTTTATTCACCATAATTCCCTGCATGCTTATCAGCACCTGAAATTTTACAAAGCCATTTTTAAGGCCTCTAAAATATTCGGGTATCAGGTGACGCTCCAGTTGCAGGAATTCAGACAATTGTATCGGAACGGACGGATCCGGGAAGTGGTGCTCAACCGGGTTATCAGCGAGCGAAAAGGCTCAGATCAGTTGGCCACGTGGAAAAAAAACCTGCTGCACAAACCATACGATGCATCGAATACGCCGAGAATCGGTGCGCTGCGGGCGCATTGGAAAAGCCAGTTTAAAATTGACCTCGACACGCAGGTGCAACCCCTGCTTTTCCGAATACTTTGTAGTTACCTGGACCAGGGAATTTCCCTCTGGCAGTTCCCAACAGATCAAAAAGGTTTTTTGTCTGCCATCCAATCACTGGAACGCAATGGTTTTACCAGTTTTTTCAAAACTAAAAGAGCCAGAAACCTGCTGCTTCAGGGCAATTGCAGGATCAGTGATCTGCTGAAAATAGTAGTAGGCAACGAAGCCTATTACGAACAATACCTTTTTGACCAGCAATTCAGCCACCAGGGTTGGTCGGGCCTCGTATCTGCCGTAGAAGACAGCCCGCAGGCTTTGCTCGACAGCAAGGTTATTTCCCTGCATGATCTTATTGTTTTTGAATTGTTGCTGGAAATTGACGCATTGGATGCCTGGCTCGGAAAAGGCTGGGAGCCGCTGTGCAACCGGGTCACTGCGCCGCCGCAGAACCTTTTTGCCGATGTGGAATCCACGGAATTGCAGGAGGTGTTTTCCTTATGGCAGGATGCGTTTGAATGGGATTATTACGATTCCGTGCTGGCAGGTTTAGGAAAAAGTAATAAAAACAGTACGCAGACGAAGATTGCCAGAAGTTTTCAGGCGGTGTTCTGTATCGACGAGCGGGAGTGTTCCCTGCGCAGGCATATCGAACACGTGGATCCAGAATGCGAAACGCTGGGCGCCCCCGGTTTTTTCGGTGTAGAATTTTTCTTTCAACCTGAAAACGGTAAGTTTTATGAAAAACTCTGTCCTGCGCCGGTAACGCCCAAATACCTGATCAAGGAATTTGGCGCCGCCGAAAAGAGAAAACACGAATTGCTGTACACAAATAAAACGCATACCCTGCTTCCGGGCTTTCTGAGTACGCTGACGCTGGGATTCTGGGCGGCTGTACGCACATTTTTAACCCTGTTTCGGCCTAAAATGAGTCCCGCCATTTCCAATGCCTTTGCGCACATGAACGAAAAAGCGCAACTCAGCATTGAAAACAAGGGTTTGCACGACCGTGAAAACGATCTCCAAATTGGTTTTACCGTGGAAGAAATGACGGCGCGCGTGGAAGGGCAATTGCGGGGCATGGGTTTGATCAACAATTTTGCTCCCATTGTGTACATCATTGCGCACGGATCGAGCAGCGCCAACAACCCGCACCACGGCGCGCATGATTGCGGCGCTTGCAGCGGAAGACCCGGCTCCGTCAATGCACGGGTATTTGCCTATATGGCCAATCATGTGAAAGTCAGGGCATTACTGCTTGCAAAAGGGATTGAAATTCCTGTTGAAACACAGTTTGTCGGCGGACTGCATGATACCGCTGCCGATGAAATAGCCTATTTCGACCAGGGTTTTCTGTCAGCAAAAAACGCGGCGCTGCACCTGAAAAACAAGGCTGCTTTTGAAAAAGCGCTCGACTTGAATGCCAAGGAAAGATCGCGCCGCTTCGCTTCCATTAGCAGCAAAATGAGTATCGGTAAAATCCGCAAAGCGATTAAAGACCGGTCGGTATCGCTGTTTGAACCCCGCCCGGAACTGGGGCACGGTACCAATACGCTTTGTATCGTGGGCCGCAGGGATATGACCAAAGGTCTGTTCCTCGACCGCCGCGCCTTTCTGAATTCTTATGACTACCGCACCGATCTGGAAGGAAAACTGCTGCCAGGCATCATGCGCCCGCTGGGGCCTGTTTGCGGTGGTATCAATCTGGAATACTACTTCTCCAGGGTGGATAACTACAAACTTGGCGCGGGCACCAAACTACCGCACAATGTGATGGGACTTTTCGGTGTGGCCAACAGCAGCGACGGCGATTTGCGGCCCGGATTGCCAGTGCAAATGATCGAAGTGCATGATCCGGTTCGTTTATTGATCGTGGTCGAGCACTTTCCGGATGTGGTGTTAAAAACCATTCAGTCGGCGCCTGAAATGTACGAGTGGTTTATCAATGAATGGGTACACCTGGTAGCGGTCGATCCTGCCACCAATCAGTTTTTCTATTTCAAAGAAGGGGTCTTCCTGCCTTACCGTCCTTTGACGGAGCATATAGCGCCTGTTCAGGATTTTCATACACTGATTGAAACGGCCACGGAAATGGAAACCAATCTAATAGCGGATGCAACGGGGGAAAACCTACCGGTAATGTTGGTTCAGGGATAAGGAATGAGGGATGAGGAATGCCGAGCATGATGTCGGACATCACGTTCCTCATTCCTCGTTCCTCATCAATTTAAATGAAAAAAGCGCCCTAATGTCTCAAATACTCCAGTTATTTATTCTCCTTCCAGTTGTCGGATTCCTGGCCGGTCTGTTTGTACCGCGTAAAAAAGAGCGCATCCTTTCGGGCATCTCCATTGCTACTGTCGGGTTGCAGACGCTTGGTATTCTGACCTTTGTCATCTGGTGGCTGACAAACAGGGCGCCGACGCTGGACATCAAACACATCGTCCTGTACAAAAGCCCGGAGTTTGAATTTTTTATTGATTTTTACTTCGATTCCACCACAGCGGTATTTGCCCTGGTGGGCGCCGTACTGACGTTTTTGGTGACAGTGTTCAGCCGTTATTACATGCACCGGGAACTGGGATTCAAACGATATTTCATTACCCTGCTCCTGTTTTATATTGGTTATAACCTGATGGTTTTTGCGGGCAATTTTGAAACCCTTTTTGTTGGATGGGAAATGTTGGGCATCAGTTCTTTTTTGCTCATCGGTTTTTACCGTGACCGGTATTTGCCGGTTAAAAACGGATTAAAAGTGCTTTCCTTTTACCGGCTCGGCGATATTTGTCTGATTCTGGCGATGTGGATGAGCCATCATTTATGGCATAAAAACATCACGTTTGCCGAATGGAACCGACCGAATGTCGTGCTGGAAGCCTTTCAGGGACACTACCTGCAGGCGATGTTTATTGTAGTAATGATCCTGATTGCAGCGGCCATCAAATCGGCGCAATTGCCATTTTCCACCTGGCTTCCCAGGGCCATGGAAGGCCCCACTACCTCCAGCGCTATTTTTTACGGTTCACTTTCGGTGCATATCGGCGCGTTTTTATTGTTGCGCACGTACCCTTTCTGGCAGCATGAAACGGTCATCATCGGAATCATTATTGCGATCGGTCTGAGTACCAGTCTTGTTGCCGCCACCATCGCGCGGGTACAGTCATCCGTCAAAACACAAATTGCCTACGCTTCCATTGCGCAGATCGGGTTGATTTTTATTGAAATTGCCCTCGGCTGGCATGTACTGGCGTTGCTGCACTTTGCGGGAAATGCCTTTTTGAGAACGTATCAATTGCTGGTTTCGCCTTCGGTGCTGAGCTACCTCGTGCATGATATGTTTTTCAACTTCAGCCCGCGCACAACCCAGGGGCCTGACACAGTGTTCCAAAAAATTAAACAGGCCGTTTATGTCCTGAGTGTCAAGGAATGGAATTTCGATCATCTGTTGCACCGCTATTTGTGGCGTCCGTTCAAATGGATCGGCCGTAAATCGGGTATTATGGGGCCTCGCTGGGGACTTGCTTCTTTGCTTGCGTTGTTCGTCGTGGGCGCTACGGGTTTTTCCCTGAAAGATCAGCTGCACTTTGAGTTTCATCAGTACCTGACGCTGCTGTTCTCTTCCCTGGCCCTGGCGATGGTGCTCAAGGCATTTGCCGAACGGGAAGATGCGACGCACGCGTGGCTGACGGCGCTGCTCAGCCAGTTTTTCTCGGCGCTTTCCCTGTTGTGGAATAAAGATATTGAATGGCATCAAACCGGTATTTACCTGAGCGGCACCGTGTTGGCGGCCATTGTCGGGTATATTTGCCTGCACAAAATCGAATCCAAAGAAGGCGAAATCTCCCTCAACGAATACCACGGGCACAGTTATGAGCACCCCGGTATCGGCCTGGTTTTTCTGCTGGCCGCCCTGGGTTTTTCGGGTTTCCCGATTACCCCGACGTTTCTCGGCATCGACCTGATGTTTACCCATATCTCTGCGAATCAAATCGTGCTTGTGGTGTTGACTGCCCTGAATTTTCTGTTTTTGGAACTGACCATTTTGAGGATTTATTCCAGGGTGTTTCTGGGGCAGCATAAAAAGATGTACCACCCGGTGGCGTTCAAGTCGTCGTAAAATCGAAGACGGATCACTTAAAACGGTTTCGGCGCATGTTTGAATTTCCGGTATTTCCCGGTCAGGCGACCGATGAAATAGGCAACAGGCATAATAACTTTTTTGACAAAGCCTGGAATCTCGGGCGTATCGAACTCCCGGCTGTAGCGACAGGTCAGATAGGCAGCGTCAAATAATTCGGGTTGTTTGTTTTCGCCCCGGTTTAGGGCATCATAGAGCGTTGAGAGGAAAAAGACAACGTTTTCTGCCGGATCTATCCAGCCGGTGATATGCAGTTCCTCTTCGCCTGCATTCCAGAAGCGGTGCGTTTCACCGCGTCTGAACGTAACGCTATCGCCGGGGCCGCCGTAACGGGGTTCTTCCCCCAGAATCTGGTAGCCGATTTTCCCGCTGACAACCGTTACACCTTCTTCTTGCCGCAGGTGGACGTGCATGCCCGGCCCAGCCATCGGTTTACAAAAACCTTCGAGTATCAGCCGATTGCCTTCCATACGAAGGAAGTTGATCTTTTCACCGTATTTGGTTTCAATGGAGAATGGAAATTGGTATTGCATGGTATTTAGTTAGTTTTCGCCAAGTATTAATTTTTTTTCTTAAGGGTTATTTACCTAAGTAGGTGTGCAAAATTAGTTTTGGCTAAATTCTTTGTAAATGCTTGATTATGAACACTGATAACCAATAACTAATAACCGATAACTACTTATAGCCCTTCGGGCAGTTGTATTTTTTTAGCAGCGCCAGTCCATTTTGCAATGGCTGCCCCGATACCAAACACTATGTTTTGCAACCAGACAGGTATACCGGACAAGCGGTATTCATGCCGCATTTTGTACATCACATACATTGCAGGTAACAGAGACACTTTTTCCCAGTCACCTCCGTTTTTCATGGCATCTTGTCCCAGCGTATGAAGCATCCATTCGGTGTTCAGCGCAGGTTCGTACCAGAATTTTGCAACGAGCGGCTCCGTTGTGCTGCCATTTATAAAACTGTGGTCTTCATTAGCCTGGACGATGATGGTATCGCCTGCACGGGCCATTACTTCTTTCCCGTTCACTACAGCTACCATAAGACCGCTAATGACTTCAAATCCTTCCAACTGCTTCGTGTGGGCGTGCGCACCCGGGCCTTTTCTGCCGGGGCCGAAGGTCATTATGCCTTCGCTGCGCTGCCCACTGGTACGTTCACGGGTATCATTGAATTCTAATTTTTCGCCGATTTTCCACAGGTCAATGACGGGTTTTGATACAGGATGTGCAGTTTCTTGTTGATGGAGCACTTCGGTTTGAATCCCGGTAAGGTTATTTGTATGGCTGTTGCGGCCAGAAAGCCGGTCGATATTATTTTGCATGACAAAATTGATTTTTTTGTGAGGAAATGAAGTTGGGGATCGCAAGGGTTGATAAAGGTTGATGAGGGTTGATAAAGTTGATAAAGGTTGATAATAGCCACTCTAAGGTCAAAAAATATCCACTTTTTGGGTGGCTGTTATCCACTTTATCAACCCTCATCAACCTTTATCAACCCTTATCAACTTTGTGAGAATTGACGCTTATTTCCCCGTTTCCGTCATCTCCGGCACAGGTGTCTGACTGTCAAATATGATCAGCCATTTCCCATTAAGCTTTTGGATGATCGTTGCGAAATTCGCCTTGCCACCGATTTGTTGTCCACCTTTCAGTTTGACATCTGTTGTGATATCACATGTGAGGAGCGCTACATCTGATCCGAAAAAGGTAATTTCCGGTTTGCTGATTTTCCAGGATGGCGTGCCTTCGAGCAAGGTTTTGAAAAATTCGTAACCTTCGCGGATGGCTTTTACACCACATAATTTACTGCCGTCGGGGTAGATTTCACAGGCATTTTCGGCGTAGAACGACCACATTTTGGCTTCATCGCCAGATTCATAAGCCTGCCAGACATCGTCCCACATTTTTAGAATGACGGCTTCCTCATTGGAAGCGGTTTGAGCGTTGGCGCTGAAGCTGATGAGGCTCAGGAAGAAAAGTGTCAGGGCGCTGATAAGAATGTTTTTCATGTTGTTAGAAATTTTGAGTGTTGCAGAAAGTTTGTAGGTGAATGTTTCATCAGATTTGATGATACAAAGATGGGGGCGCCTACAGACGGCGTTCATGCGCAGGATTGCGTAATTGGGCTACGCAGATATGCGTATTTTCAGGAAAATGTGGAAAAATCTTGTCGTTGCGGTATACCGACGGGGTGACTTGAAGTCACCCCGTCGGTAAGATCAGCGATCAAATCAGTTTGTTTCGCACGGCAAACTGTACCAGACCAGCAATGCCCGGCACATCGAGTTTGTGGATAATGTTGTTGCGGTGGGTATCCACGGTGCGGGGACTGATAAAAAGTTGCCGGCCAATTTCGGCGCTGCTGAGGCCTTGGGCCACGAGTTTCAGAATCTCTGTTTCGCGCTCGGAGAGCAGGGCGAGCAGGGGTGTGTCGGGGTTGGGCGCCTGTTTCAGCAGGGTGAGGGCGACTTCGCTGGAGAAGTAGGTGTCGCCTGCGGCAACGCGCCGGATGGCATCGCTGAGTTCTTCTAATGAGGTATTTTTGAATAAAAAGCCGCTTACACCTTTTTCCACGGCTTCCTGCACCAGTTCTTTGCTTTGCAACATGGTGAGCATGATGATTTTTACGCCGAAATAGTCGCGCTTGATTTCAACGGTCGCTTCGAGGCCGTTCATCACGGGCATTTCGTAATCCAGCAGCGCTACTTGCGGACGGACGCCGCTTCTGAGCAGGCTGATGACTTCCCTGCCGTTGGCCGCTTCGCCAACGATTTCCACAAATTCAAGTTCTTCGAGCAGCGCTCGAAAACCTTTTCTGACCAACTGGTGGTCATCCGCAAGCAGAAGTTTTATTTTTTGTTCCATTTTTTCAAACTTCAATGCATCCCTCAAACCGGTATCCTCACCAGCGCCACCGTGCCATGCGGCACATTACTTTCCGTGACAAAAGCGCCGCCGAGCGCGCCGGCGCGGCTCAGGATATTCAGTAAGCCCATACTTCCCCTCTTGCGGGCTTCCTCGAAATTATAACCCATACCATCATCTTCCACACGCAGCACCAGCTCGGGGCCGGCGGCGTAAAGTTCGATCATTACCCGGGCGGCATTTGCGTGTTTCACCACATTGTTGAGCAATTCCTGGGCAATGCGATACAGGCCGATCTCGATTTTTTCGTCTAAGTGCTCCGGTAGGTCGTGTGCATAGAGATCGGCTTGCAGGCCAACGTTTTGCAGGGTATTGCGGAGCAAAAGTTCGAGGCTTGGTGCAAGTCCGTGTTGTTCGAGCATGGGCGGCGACATGACGTGTGCAATGCTGCGTACCTCGGTGCAGGAGGAATCGAGTTGGTTTTTGAGGTCTTCCATGCGGGCGGACTCTTCGGGGGCAATTTTGCCGATACGGCGACCAAGCGCGTCGAATCCGAGTTTAAGGGCCACGAGTTCCTGTGCAATGCCGTCGTGCAGGTCTTTGGCGATGCGTTTGCGCTCGGCTTCCTGGGCTTCTATGACAGCGTTCAGGCCCAGTTGTTGTTCCCGGATGATGGCGGCGTCGAGTTCGGCTTTTTTGCGCAGGCGGAACCGGTTGTAGAACAGGTACCCGAAAATCAAGGCTGCTGCGAGGGCGGCCAGCAGGGAAAACAGGGCAACGCGCTGGCGATAATTTTCGGCGCGTTGCTCGCTCAACTCCCGTTCCTTTTTTTCGGAGCCGTACCGGGCCTCCAGGGTTTGTGTAGCGCGGCCGTATGCCTGCTGATTTAATTGCTGGTCTATTGCACTGAGTTTTTTTTGTGCGGCCAGGGCAGATTTGTAGTCGCCCAGCGATTCGTATATGTCCGCTAAACCCATTTTGACACTTCCCACGCCTTCCAGGTTGCCGCAGGATTCGCAAACCGGCATCGCCTCGTCGAACCAGGGTTTTGCCTCCGTCCATTTTTGTTGGGATCGGTAAGCGTGTCCGATATTGAGCAGGGCAAAACACAAGCCATAGCGATCGTCAGTCTTTTTATCGATTACCGAGGCTCTTTTGTAATACGATATGGCTTTGTCCATTTCACCTTTTATATGAAAAGATACGCCGATGTTGTTGAGTACCGTACCTGCCACATCCGGCAATTGGTGTTGCTCTGAAACAGCCAATGCCTTTTGAAGGTACAACAAATTGGAGTCGGTCCGGGATGGTGCATAGGCGCTGGCAATTGCATTGTAGTCGGCGCAGAGCTCGCGCCAGTCCTGCAATTTTTCGTGAATAGCGGCGGCTTCGAAGCCGCGTTGCAAGGCCATCGGATAGTTTTTTTGCGCTCTGTTCAGGTTGGAAAGATTCAGCAAAGCGCCGGCCCGGAGGGAATTATTGCGCTCCTGTTCGGCTTTTTCCAATATCGGGATAAGGATACCGCCCGCTTTTTCAAGGTCTAATTTACGGGTATAAGTGGCAGCGATGCGCAGGTCGACAAACGGCACATAATCAGGTTGCGACTGAGCCGCCAGCTCCCTGAATTGATTGCAGACCACCAAAGCGGAATCCAGGTGAAACAGCCGGTAGAATTTTTCCAGTTTGTCGAAGGCCGTTTTTTTAGCCGGAAAATCAGGGGCGGTGTTGTATGTATTCCAAAGTTCGCGTTCGTAGGCCGATTGACCCTGCATCGGGATATAGCCAAACAGCCATAAAGCAACGACCATGCCCATACGAATACATAACGTATTCAACTGCAAGACTCGGGGATACAGGATTGCTTTGAATAAATGAGGCGTGTCGTGTTTGGAAAAAATTGCACCGTGCTTTTTCATTTTACCTGTATTTGACGACACTAAGATGGGTATATTTTTTTCGCTTGTGACACATTACCTCAAAAAGTGAAAAAAAATAACCCAACTATGAACAACTCAAATCCCAACAGGGCAAAAACAATGTATATTTTGTCGGCGGTTACACGGATGGCATTGGGTTGCATGAAAACTGTTTAAACCAAAGTGCGAGAATAGCGGATATTATTCACAAAGGCAGTTGATATTTAGCACCGATAGAGTCTCGTAAGTCTTTTTTGGGCTGAATATTTTGAAACAACTCGAAGGCTATTTTTTTTGTTTTTTTCACATCCGTGCTGGTAAAAACAAAATTGGAGATGTAGCCTTTGATTCTGAAACCTGTAAACTTTTGCAACAGGTCGATCACTTTTTCTTTATCACGCAGGCTGTAGGTATCGAAGAAATGGCGAAAAAACAACTTCGCGCCGCCGCGGAGGCTTGTTTTTTCTACAGTCAGGACATTTTCCAGCAGGATACCGCATAACTGGTTGATTGACAGGGTTTCCAGGACGCCGCTCAGGTATTGATGCAAAGTGTTTTTGTTGTTCCCGCTAAACTCGTCGATCAATTGTTTGCGTTCCCAATCATTGCAGGCTTTGCGGTACTCGGGGTTGTCCCGAAACGGTTCGAATATTTTTTTCAGCAGATCGAACCGCACCGCTTCGACGTACAATCCGACCACATCGGAATAGTTGTCGAGTTTGCCCTCCTTTTCCAGGATATTCGCGCTGGTGATCATGTCCTGCGTTTCTTTTTCCAGGTATTTCCAGAGCACTGAGCCTTTGAGGCCCAGAAACAGGTAGTCGTCCTGTTTTTCAATCTGGCTGAGGATAAAATCAAGTTTGCTTTCTATCTGTGCTAAACGCGACTGGATGCCATTCTCCGTTTCCGCCGTTTCTTCCGTTTCGATACTTTCCAGTTCTGAGTCCTCCAGCGCATTGATGATATTGATCAGCGCCAGGTTAATCCTGTTTTTGTCCTCAATAAATTTCCCGATTCCCAGGCGTTCGTTGCGTTCGATTTCCTGAAAGTTGGAGGAGAGAAGAATAACCTGACTCAAATAATCCTTGATGTCTTTTTCTTTCAAAATGCGGAATAACTCGTCCAGTGCCCTGCCTGTTTCCGCTTTCATAACATAGAGCTGCAGGGTTTCAATGATTCGAAATTGTTTCATTTCTCGCCGGTTTGGTTGGTTTGTTCAAATGCTACCGGAGCGGGTGCACCCATGGACAGCCATCAAAGATATATTAAATCTGGCGAGGCTTAAAAAAAGTAATGTGGCAATTGTAAATTTACCCTTTTATTTAGCAGCATTTCTGAAACATTATTAACGAAACGAAAACATGGAAATTTATATTAACCAGATCAAAGATATGGCTTTTGCCTATGCTCCAAATGTAGTATTGGCACTTCTTACTCTCCTCATCGGTTTCTGGATTGCCAATAAAGTCTCGCATATCCTTTCTATTGCATTACACAAACGAAAAGTCGAGGAAACCGTTATTCCCTTTCTCGTTTCCATTGTCAGCGTTCTGCTAAAAGTCATGGTGCTGATTAGCGTAGCCGGCAAGTTTGGTATTGAAACAACTTCTTTTATTGCGTTGATCGGCGGCGCAGGTCTGGCTGTCGGACTGGCATTACAGGGAAGCCTGGGTCATTTTGCCAGCGGAGTCATGCTCATGGTGTTCCGACCTTACAAAGCAGGGGATCTTATCTCTGCAGCCGGTTATACAGGCGAAGTGGAATCTATTCAAATATTCAACACCGTTTTGAAAACCCTGGATAACAAACGAATTTTTATCCCCAATGGCGCCATTACTGCCGGGCCTATCACCAATATTTCCGGGCAGGGCACTATCCGGGTAGACATAATATTTGCAATAAGCGGTGATGAAGACATTGATACTGCCCGGGCTTCTGTTCAGAAAGCCGCCGATGCATGTTCCCTGATTCTAAAAAATCCGCCTGTCGATATCTTAGTGAATGGCCATGAAGTTGGTATCACTAAACTTGATGTTCGCCCCTGGTGCAACTCCGCTCATTACTGGGATGTGTATTATTTTATGCAGGAAAACGTGAAGAAACAATTTGTAACAGACGGTATCCGGGGCCCTAAACCGGCCATGGATCTGGCTATTAGCAAACAAGACTAAGGTTACCGGAATGCGTAACTACCGGCCATTTTCAAATTGGCGAGTTATTATCCTTATTGAGTAACCATCAACGGAGCGGGTACCTACTGCATATTCAAGTATATTAAAACCCCTGCGCATCCGGTGTTTTTCAATTTTTCCTTTTCTTCCACCAACGCTTGCGCTGCTCCTTTTTTTCAGGTGTCGGCCACAACGAAACAGACACGTTCATGGTCTCAAAATCGCCCAGCAATACCTTTCGGGCGGGGTAATTATCGCTTTCAAACGACAGGATGTCGTGTTCCTGCGGGACAGTCAAGGTGTAATTTCCATCATTATCTGCATACACCTTGGTCTCGGTCCCTTCTATCCGCACGTAAGGGCGAACAGCCTTTATATTTCCGCCGACGATGGTGCCCGTTACGAGCGTTGGCCGGCTGCGTTTGACGCGATAGCTCAGGTCAGGTATCTCGGTCGTAATACCAAACCCTCCGTACCATAATATGACCGCGTTCAGCGTATCCGATGGTGTCAGGCGTATTGTTTTATAGTCCGCTCCATCGTAGGTAAATTTCAATTCCCGGCAGGAGCTGGGAACGGCAAGGGAGTATTTGCCTTCTATATCGCTTACCACGCCAATATTAAGACTTTTACTGTAAATGCCGCCGCCTATCATAGGCTGATTGGTTTCATCCATAAAGTAGCCGGTAACAGTGCGCCAGCCCTCCTCACCAGGCAGGGTTTTTCCCGTGCTAAAGCGCACTTCTTTGTACTCCGACTCGTCGGGCGGCCCGGCAGTGATTTGCAGTTTCGGGTTACCTGTGAGGGTCATCACCACTGAGCCGAAGGTGCCGCCCCATTGATTAAAAGCCCAGCAAACGGGGTGTTTCGGATCGTCTTTGGCGCGCAGAGCGGCCTTGATGTCGGCGTCTTTGATACTTTCAAGGCCAGCCATGCGCCCTTGCACCGATGCAAAGCGGATGGCGCTGCTTCCTTTTGCAGGCTCCTTGTACCAGTCTTTCAGGTCGTCATTGGCGACGGGGTGGTTGGTGTGATATACCGTGCCATTGGCGTTTTGGGGATCAAAACGCACCACTTTATTGCAAGATGCTTCAAAGTCATAGACCTCGCCCTTGATGCCGAGAATATAGTTTTGTCCCGAAGCATGGGGTACGGTCTGGATGAAGCGCAGCACCTCGTCTTTGTCGGTGCTGCTGAGGATGCGCCGCACAATAAAGGCGACCGGCAGGTCCGTGGGCGAGGCTTTGAGTTGCATCAGGGTGTTCATGCAGGCCCCGATGCCCGCTTCGTTCAGGCCATTGGTGGCGATCAAGCCCGGATAAGTGAGGATGAGTTGTTCGGGTGTTTTGTCGGTTTTGGCTAAGCGGAGCAATACTTGATAGCCGTCGGTATAGCCTTCTAAGTCCATGTTTTGGGCGATGTAGCCGGGCCGGCCGTCGCGGGCGGGCACGCCGATGCCGCTGCAATGGTGTTTTGCGCGGGCATCCTGCCAGACCCAAAATTCATCGAGGAGGTTATGTACCATGATGTCGTTGAAGGCCTGTCCCGAGCCGTCGGCGATGCCGCGCACCTCTTCGTAGAGTTTGGGCGTCCATTTTTTGATGGTCTCATCGAAGCGGGCGTAGGCAAAAAACTGCTTTACGATAGTGTCTGCTGGTTGTTTCAACTCATTTTCCACGCTTTTTTTCCATTTTACCACGATTTCGCCGATTTCTTTTTTTAGTTGTCGGCCGTGTTGCAGACCGAGCGCGTAGCCGCTGCCGCTGAGGTTGACTTCTCGGAGACGGCGCTGATACGGTTGAGGGCTAGGCTCGGATTGTGCGCCCAAATTTTGGAACAAGGCTGCGCAAAACAGGCAGCAGAGGATGAAGGTGGTATATTTCATAAAAAAATGGTTTCTAAAGAACAGAATTTGTCAAAGGTATATCCGCATATTGCCAGGCCTTTTCATAGCGCATCTTGACCAATCGGGCTTCTGTTTTTTTACCTTGTTTCAACAGGGCTTGATATAAGCCAATGAGCGCCCAGCCATTTTCTTTATATTTTTTTAAATCTTCTCTATATATTTTTTCCGCTTCGACGTATTGAGCTGCTTCAATAAGTACACGACCAAGGTTATGTCTTACCGATAAAAGCCAATCAGGTGGTTCGTCGTAATATAAATTATCTTCCATTTCTACACCTTTACGAAGAAATATGATGGCCGATGGAAGGTCGCCTTTGCGGTAGGCAATGTCACCTTCCAGTACGAATTTGGAAATGGAGACGATGGTTATCGCTTTCGAACTATCTGTTAATGCTATTTTGGCAATGGTTGTGTCAAGTTCCAATTTTTTCAGCATGGATAAACATTGCTGCGCTTGCTGTGCTTTGCCCGTCGCCGCCAATGCCATCCCTTGCGCATACGTCCAGGCCGCTAATGGATACAATAAAGTATCGTTGGGCCTTGGCTCTGTCAAAATTTTATCCCACATGCCAAATTTAACCATGATAAACCAGGGCGTTGAATACAAAGTCTGTGAGAACAAGCGGTCTGGTTGTGTCATAATACCCTTATCCGCTATATATTGCGCTAAAAACTGACTGGCTTCCAGGGCTTTTTTACTTTGCCCTTCGAGCGCGGCACAGGCAGTGAGAAAATGCCAGTTGTGGGGATAATAACCAAAAGGGTAAACGCCTGCTAACTGGCAAGCCTCTATGTACTGACTATCTATCTGCACAGCGCGTTCATTTGCCAGTACACCTTCGTGGTAATGCCCCGTGTTGATATACGTGTGAGAAGGCATGTGTACCAGGTGCCCACTGCCGGGTATAAGTGTCCGCAATGTATTCGCATAAGGAAGGCATCGTTCAGGATTACCACTGGCTTCGGTGGCATGGATATAGAGATGAACGGCTTGAGCGTGTTTGGGGTTTTTTCTTAAAATACCTTCCAGAATGTCTATGATCTGAGGCGTCCAGGGTTGTGGCTTGCCTGTTTTAAGCCACAAATTCCAGGGGTGTAAATTCATTAAAGATTCAGCATACAAAGCAGCAATATCGTGGTCATCCGGGTATTTTTCACTTACTTTTTTTAGTTCATCTGCATAAGCGGTATAAAAAGGTTTCGGGTCGTCCTTTTTGTTTTTGGGGTAACGTTTGGAGAGCGCAATAATTAAAGCATTTTCTTTTGGGCTACATTTATCGGCGCGCAACTGTGCGTTGGCAATAGCTTCGTGTGCTTCAGTTAATACATCCTTTTCCATCGAAGCATTATAGTTAGGTCCGAGCACATAAGCCAAACCCCAATAACAGGAAGCACAATCAGGGTCTTGCCGGGTCGCTTCTTTAAAAGAACGAGCCGCTTCGGCATGATTAAAACCATAAGCCAGTATCAAACCCTGGTCGAAATACTTTTGAGCAACTTTGGATTTCGTTGTAATGGGATACGTAAAGTTTTCCGTAAGCCCTGCAAAAAGTGGCACAAGCGTCCCGTCAAACCCGGGAGGCGTATTCAAGACAGCACTTGTAGGGCCACAGAAGCGGGCGGGCGGAACATCCTGCAAATAGGCGATGTTATTCGTTTTGGTCGCCGTCTGTTGGCGGTGGTTGCAACTAAAAAAAATAATTACTAATGCCAGGCAGTAGACTTGATTTTTCATTTTTATATTTGATTTAATAACGCTCAAAAAACAACTTATACTTTTGACTAACCCCCGCGCTTTAGCCGGGGGAATCGAAGCAACCAAACCCAACGGGGTTTT
>JALHMA010000095.1 GCA_022844265.1 Saprospiraceae bacterium
CAGAAATGCAAGTTGCTGTCCACCTTAACAAGGGTACGGTGGACGTCCAATGGCTGCAATTGTATGGTGACGATGTCATTGGGGATTTGCCATTTATGTGAAACCTCAAAATGTAAAATCCCTTTTGCCTCGTTCTGATAAGTAATTTTCCAGTTTTTGGAAACCAAATTGTTTTTGAGTTTTTCAAACACGGAAAGAAGCGGTTCCCTGATATCAAGTTCCACCGTTTGATGCATGCCGTAATTGATATCCCTGAAATCAACATTATTTTTCCGTGCTGCTCTGTTGATATAAATAGCCTGGGCCAGCACAACTAGTATCGCCGGGATTCCACTGGTTATTAATCCTGACAAAAAAATACGATTCAAAGGGGGCCAGATATTCCCACGGATATACATTGGATAGAAATAGTACTCAATCAGGCCAGGAATGGTAAAAAGAATAAAGAAAAAGGCAAATGCCTTCAAAAAAATGCCGGTAAGATTTTTCATTAGGTTTGGAGATTTTTACTTTTTACCGAGAGGATAATGCTCATTCAGGCAAACATAGAATTTCCGGTTCGACCTTGCAAATGCAGATATAAAATCCACAACACCTCCGGGAATACTTTCTGCCTGTGCGCTGATATCTAAAGCCGCTCGCCTGACATCTTTGACTAATTGATTGTAACAAGGCATTTTCGGAGGCAGGCTGTCCGATTGCATAGGTATCATGTTGCTGGAAGCGGAAAGCGCGGTTTGCAAACCAACTGCAAGTGTCCATATCAGCAGTACGCGTCGGCTACATTGCGGGTATTTTGAAACAGAAAAAAAGGAAATGGTTTTCATGCGTATTGGTTGAAAAGGTGTAACAAAAATGAGATGGTGCGGTACCGAAGCGGAATAAAACAAAAGGATGACACCACAAATATAATCCTTACCTGAAAAGAGTTAGCAGATTAACACGATGGAATATTCCGATTTCCAAAGATTTCCATACAAGTTTGTTTGCCGAATCCGGTGCGGGTTTCAATAAGTAGCGCCATCCCTTCTTCATGCTGTTTGTTTTTTGTTTACTTTGATGCTGTTAATTGCAGCATTGTGTAAAAGCATTCTCACAGCAGCAATCGCTGAATTGCTGCTCCAGGCGGCGCGTTGTAACTCTATAACTGCGATCAATTTCTTCCTGACAAGGCCCCTCCAGGGACGCGTCTTTACATTTTGCCGTTCCTGCTACTAAATCACTTAAAGCATAAGCATAACCAAGGGCAAAACTTGTAGTGCAGGGCGCTGCTGCAAAAGCGATATACTGCATACCCATGCAGAGGCATAAAGCCAAAACTGAAATATATTTTTTCATCGTATTTGTTATTTTTTACGGTTAGAAAGATAATCGGACAACACTTTCTCAGCCTCTTGAAGATTTACTTTAACAAGCAGTTCCGCTTGTTTTTCGTGGCTTAACTGCGAAAATTCTGAAAAACGTTGTTTTACTACATCATACTGCTTGTCATAAGCACGAGCCCCATTTTGGAATTCAATATATGCGTCTTTTGAAGCCATATTTGTTAAACAACTTTCCAAATCAGTGATGGAGGCAGTGCTGCCGTAAAGTCCACATGAATGGAGCTGGCTGATTATAGCATCGTATTCAGGTTGCGGTATGGATGCCAATATGCGCGAATAGCTGTATAGCAGTGAACGGAGTTTGGCGACTTCGGGATCGGCATCCATGCTTTTTTGAAGCGCGTTAAAATCAACTGGAGCGTTTTGTTCTTGCTTGCAGGCGCTAAATCCGATCAAGCCGAGTAGGAATAAAAACATCAGGTTTTTCATGTTGTGTTGTGTTGTGAAAGGTGAACGGTTGAAAAGTGACAATTTCATTGATTATTCTTCTCAATATTTCATTGTAAAAAATTGTCTCATTACCATTTGTCGTGGTAGGTATAACTAATTTTCAGGATAATTCTCATCCAGACAAAGTTTAAACGAAACATAAGCCGCAGCAACACCTACCATACCCACTGCTGCTGCGGTCCATGGCCCGCTGAAGGCGGCAATACCCACTTCAATTGCGACGAAAGCCAGATTGCTTATAAATTGGTCATAGCAGGGCGTACTGGGAGGGGCTGGTGTGTGTAAAGCGCTTCGACCCAAAGCAGTGAGGTCTAAATCAGAAATATGCTGACTTAGTATCTGTGAGAAAGATTCTCGTGTAAGTGTGCCCAACTTGATCGCTTCTACAATATTTCCACCTTTCGCAGCATACTGCGTCGCAAAATCACCATACCCACTAAAACCCAATTCATTTAACTTCGATTGGACCCGGGTAGTGTGATACTGGCCATTCCGGATGTCATCGTACGCCGCTTTGTCTTGTACCAGCGGGATCATGTTGGTAATCATCCATTGCGTGTAACTGACTACTTCGCTTTCCAGATCGGAAGTCCGCGAAGTACTCTGATACCGGATGCTGCCTGCTGCATCGTTTTCGGAGACCGCCACATCGGAAATAAAATCTTTCTGGCAGGAACCCAGGGTGAATAAAAAGGCAAGCAGCAAATACCTGCTGTGCCGAAGTGCGCCATAAAGGCCGGGTCGAAAATTGCAATTTTTCATAATTTTGCAAAAGTTTAAAGTGACCCTTACTCTGATTGTTTTACCCGGCCATTTCAGGGTTTAAACCGGGAGCTTTGGGGGTAGGGGAAGCGGGGGGTAGCAGTAGTAGCTGTTACCCCTTTTCCTTAAAAAGGTATTCAAACGAACATAAATTGCTCTTTTGATGGATGGCATCGCCACCGATCAAACCAATACAGAAACATTGCACCAATGGTGCGTCTGGAGAAAAACGAACAGAAAAATGTAAGATTAAAGCGTGCCGCACGTCCAATTCAAAAAGGCAGTGCTGTGTTTGGCAAGAATTCAGGATTAAAAATGCTTAAACACATCATATTTGATTCCGAAAGCATTATACAAACGTAAAAAGTTTTTTCAGTTTGTGCAATAATTTAAAATAAAAAATTTCAAACAAACTTAAACAAGGATAATGCGTTTATATAAATCCTTGAAAAAGAATTATTTACAACAACACTTTTGTCATAATTTTTCTTGAAAGCATAGTGTATTTTCAATCCGGCAACCCGTTTTTTCTCATGATTCGCACGTTTCTGTTGTTCTTTTTTGTCCTTTCAACCATGGGGCTGACCGCCCAAACCATTTCCGGTGTGGTGAACCGTTATACCGGCGTAACCGGAATTGATACCTGCCTGAGCATACTACAGGTTACGGATACGAGTGGATTCAAAAAAGGAGATGCTGTGCTGTTGATCCAGATGCAGGGCGCTGCCATTGCCTCGGGAAACAACAATGCATATGGCAATGTGCTGGCGATGAATGCAGCAGGGCGCTACGAACGCGCGCTCCTGGATTCCGTCAGTTCCGGCGCTTTTTTTCTACAACAACGCATGGTCAATACGTACCAAATTGCGGGAAAAATTCAGGTGGTTCGGATCGCGCAATACGATCGCATTACTGTATCTGATACGCTATTTGCGCAGCCCTGGAATGGCAGCACTGGCGGCGTTTTAGCCATAGAAGTGAGTGATACATTGGTGCTCAATGCGCCGGTTGTGGCCGACGGCCTTGGCTATCGCGGCGGATCGGCCTATATCGCTCCGGGCAATAACTGCAATTTTTTAATCCCGGAAGCGGGCTATTTTTATGGCCTGGGCAATTGGCGCGGCGGCAGCAAGGCAGAAGGTATTGCGCTGCCGGAAACGGGTAAAGAACTGGGTCGAGGCCCGCAAGCCAACGGCGGCGGCGGCGGCAACGACCACAATGCCGGCGGCGGCGGCGGTGCTCATCTTACCCGGGGTGGCATTGGTGGCGATAACAACGAGCCTACTTCCTTCGGATGCGACGGCTATTTTCCGGGCTTAGGGGGCAAAGAAATCACCGACAATCAATTGCGGCTTTTCCCCGGCGGCGGGGGCGGGGCAGGACATGCCAATAACACACTGCTCGGTTCGGGTGGCAATGGAGGCGGTATCATTTTTATCAGCGCAGGCGCCATTACCGGTTCGCAGCCCCTTATTTCTGCCAACGGCCAGGATGCCGGAACGGCCAACGGAGACGGCGGCGGCGGCGGCGGCGCAGGTGGTACAATATGGCTACAGACAGCGGCAGCCCCTGCAAATTTGCAGATAAGAGCCAATGGCGGCCATGGCGGAAATACCTTAAATGGAAATAGCAACCGGTGTTTCGGCCCCGGCGGCGGCGGCAGTGGCGGGCGCATTCTGACGAATTTGCCCGGAATAGCCCTGCCATCGGGTGGACAGCCGGGTATAGTTACCAGTTCCGTAAATGCCTGTAATGGTTCATCCAACAATGCGGAAGCAGGTGAAAACGGGCGTTTGGAGTCGGCGACGACTATTCCTCAGGGCGCCGCATCTATCCGTCCGGCCATTCTGCTCGATACCCGTTCGGATACGGTTTGTGCGGGTGATATTGTGTATTTTTTTATTCAGACCAACGCCGGGAACTGGGATATTCAGTGGCAGCAAAACGACGGAACAGGCTGGCAGGACATTGCGGAAAACGCCGGTTTTACAGGTTTTCAGGATGATACACTGGTACTGACATCTGCTGCGCTGCTGCAAAACGGTCGGTTGTTTCGCAGCCGCATACGACGCCCGGGATGTTTTGAAATCACGTCTGCCACCGCTCAACTGAGCGTACTTGCGGCGCCTTTGGCTGCTTTTACAGTGGATATCGACGGCGGCCTGGCGGTGTTCAACAACCAATCTGCCAATGGAACAAACTTTACCTGGGATTTTGGCGATGGCGCGTTCGATGCAGCACCCAATCCGCAGCACCTGTACGCCGAAGAAGGGACTTACACAGTTACCCTGACCGTTTTTAACACCTGTGATACGGTAAGTTCGACGCAGGAACTGGACATCTTTCTTTTACCGGAGGCAGGTTTTGCTACGCCTGATACCGCCCTGGGTTGCGGATCTGCATCCGTCCTTTTTGAAAACCTTTCTTCTGAAAACAGCGCATCTTTTCAATGGCTGTTTCCCGGCGGGACGCCGGAAACTTCTGTGGATACCGATCCAACGATTACGTATTCCAGTTCGGGGACATACACGGCTACGCTCGTCGTTGGAAATACTGCCGGAGCGGACACCCTGTCACAAACCTTTGAGGTACAAATTCTGGATGTTGCTGTGGCAAATTTTACCTACACACTGCTCCCTGGCGGCGTGGTGCAAGCGGTGAATACCAGTACGGGCGGCGCCAGTTATGTCTGGGATTTTGGCGACAACAGCCCACAGGTGCAATCTGACTCCGTGGTCAGTCATCAATACCTGTCCAGCGGTACTTACACCCTGACGCTGATTGCTTCCAATGCCTGTGGCGCGTCGGTATTTCAACAAAATATCGAAGTGGTGGTGCAGGGCGTCCACACATTCGATGTCTGGAATAACAACGCTATTCAATTGTATCCCAATCCGGCAGAGCATTATTTGGTCATAGACTGCTCCAATATAGGGCTGCCGCCTGATCGGGTGGAGGTGTCGGATATGTTGGGCAGGCGGGTTTTTATGCAACAGCAATTTACCGACATCAAACCAACTATCTCTATCCATGATTTGCCCGCTGGCATTTATTGGGTGCAGGTAAACCTCGGCGCGTATGTTAAAAGGTATCTCTTGTTCAAAAAATAAGGCTTGTTCTCTGCTGAGTGAAGATTTTTTAAGAGAAGTAAGTGCGGGGTCGTAAGACCCGCGTACGGCGGTAAAGTATGGCTCAAGAATGAGTGATAACCAATGGCTTTCGTTTATTGATAAGCCAAGCGTTGCCGCCGTGCGTGGGTCTTACGACCCCGCACTTTTTATGTACAGAACCGCACGTTTTTTTACCACAACGGACACGAAGTGGTTTTCACAAAGGACACAAAGCGTAGCGTTGACTCGTCCCGCTTAGTATTTTCTGTAAGCCTGGCATGAATCATCACAAATGACCCAAAAAAGAGTGGTCAACGCTACGCCTTGTGTCCTTTGTGAAACCACTTGGTGTCCGTTGTGGTAAAAAATTTGTGTGGTATAATGCCTGAAAAACCCAGACTCAAATACAACCAAATGCCCTGCGGGATGTCTCTCACCCTCTCACTTCTCACCCTCTCACTTCTCACCTCTCACTTCTCACCCTCTCACCTCTCACCTCTATTCTTCCCCTCCAGCCAGTCCACATATTCGACCGAACCCAATCTGAACTTGAATAAAAGTGGTAGTTTTTTGCCCATCTGGTGTTCTATCCTGCAAAAGAAGGGCAGGTCCTCCACTTTCCATTGCGTGAGACCCGGACTGAAAAAAACGGGAACTTCCTCTTTCTCGGGCGTTTCCGCAAGCGCCTGCACAACCGGAAAGGAGGGCAGCGGAGAGACTGTGCGAAACACCGGCGCGGACGATTGAAAAGATTGCCGGATTTCGGCTATTGATTTTCCATAGAATTGGAAATCAGCGCTTTGCGCATGTGCTGTGCTGGCAAACAAGCAGAAAAAGAAACAGATTTTTTGCATCATATATTCAAAATGAGGGCGTTGAGCAGGCACATTATTTCACACAAACGGGGCGCCGTTGCTTTTTGCAATTTTGCCTTTTTACTTACTCCTGCACCGTTTCACTCACTTTGGTTCCTTTGGGCCCGTCAAATTTTTTCCCTTCGTACAGTTCAAATTTCTGGAAACTGCATTCCAGGGCGCCATTGTACAGGGTGATCCGGCGCGAGGGTCGTAATCCCACATGTTTCAAGGCATCGCGGTTAGACGAGATCAGCCAGGCATTCCAGCCGGGCCAGTTTTTTTTCAGCAGGTCGCCGATGCCCTGGTAAAAAGCAATGCTGTCCTCCAGTTTCATCCGTTCATCGTAAGGCGGATTGGAGATGAGCGTGCCGGGAACATCGCCCGGGGGCATAACTTTTTCAAAGGGCGCTTTGTCCACACGCACCACTTTTTCCAATTCAGCCGTCAACAGATTCAGCGTAGTGGCATTTCTGGCGCGGCTTTCAATATCGGATGCAACAATCGGGAAATCAAGCGTTTGACTGATTTTGGCATCTGCTTCTCCTTTTACGTCATCCCAGAGTTTGCGGTCGAAGCCGGGCCACTTGAAAAAGCCAAATCCTTCGCGTTTGTGCTGGGGCGGCATATTCACGGCCATCATAGCGGCTTCGATGGCGATGGTACCGGAACCGCACATCGGGTCGATAAAAGGACTTTTTTTATCCCAGCCAGACAGGAGTACCATGCCGGCTGCCAATACCTCGCTGAGGGGCGCTTCCACGGTGTCCCGGCGGTAATTGCGGCGGTGCAGGGAATCGCCGCTGGCATCCAAAGCCACCTCGACGCGGGTGCCTTGAATATGGACGTGGACGCGCAGGGTAGGGGAGCTGGTATTCACATCGGGCCGGCGTTGCGTCCGTTCCCGAAACTGATCCACAATGGCGTCTTTGGTCAGCAAACCCACATAATGCGAATGTTTGAATACCTCTCCGGTCACAACAGTATCTATGGCCAGCGTATCTTTCACGGACATGTATTGCAACCAGTCGATGTCGTAAACGCCTTCATACAGGTCGCGTTCACCATAGGCGGAAAAGGCGTGAATCGGGATCAAAACGCGCAGGGCTGTCCGCAATTCGTAGTTTGCTCTGTACAGCATACGCAGGTCGCCATCAAACCCTACTGCGCGTTTTAATTCGCGAATACCGGTTGCGCCCATTTCGCGCAATTCTGCTGCCAGCACCTGTTCGAGGCCGGCAGCCGTTTTAACAATATATGCTTGTATCATGGATGATTAAAAGTCAAGATTAATGGTATCTGTCGATACGGAATAGCCTGAGAAATTGCCATAACCGCCGTTTACGTTGTTGAATACGGCATCCGGGTCACTCAAGGGCAGGTTGTTGCCTTGCCTGGCAACAGAGAGGTGATAGCGGTAAAAGTCTTCCGAAAGCGTCCGCCATTCGACGTAAAGTCGGCGGGGATGTTCATTCTGGCCGGGTCTGTAAAACACCAATGCATTGATATTCAGGGTTCTGACGCCCTGTCCCCAAAATTTTTCATTGATGAGCACGGCTGGTTCTGCAATATTGTGCAAAAGAGACAGGGTGCGACCGTCAGCCGAGTAAGCAGCCGGTTCGTTTTCGTAGGTAAAGTCGACCACGGCAATACTGTCAATATATTCGAGCACATCGATATCCGTAGTCAGGTTGAATGCAAAATAAGGTTGACCGGGTGGCAGGGAGGAAAGTTCGAGTGACAAAGGAATGCGCAAGGCTTTGTAACCTTCATCGAGATCGACTACTGTCACATCTTGCGGGCGAACAGACAAGGGTTTGAATGGGATATGTGTCGGGACGCTGCTACTCGCTTCTGCAAGTGGCATACCGGCGATACGAGCGGCCATCGAATAGGTCTGACCGGCCTCCACAGTATCACGGCTTTCCCAGAAAGCGTTTTTGCCTGTACCTTTCAGGAATAGTTTATCCAGGAAAAAACCTTCTTTTGAAATACTCACATCTACAGAAGTAGGAGGAATGGGGTCGCTGCCATCGTTGACAGACTGGCTCAGGTTAATTTTTATCCGAAAAGGTTGGCCGGGTGTAAAATGACAGATGGCAACAATTCTGGTTTCATCTTCAGGCAAATCAATGATCACCTCACGGGCGCATTGCACGCACAAAAGTCCGGTCAGAGCAGAGAGGATGGTTAGAATGAAACGCATGAATAGTTAAAATTGATAGCAAAGGTACGGAGGATAAACAGTAGATGTCGCAGGCATATCCTAAACGTTAAATTTTAATTTCGTATCGGAAGACAGGTAACAAGGGTAACAAAGTATACTGAATGGCTTTTCCACGAACCTCGCTGTCCGTATCCACGGAAAGGTAAAATGGATTCGCCCGGTTGTAGGTGTTGTAAGCGCCCAACTGAATATTGTGTTTTAACTGCCTTGTATTGAAGTGAATATTCAGCGCCAGATCCAGCCGGTGGTAATTGGGCAGGCGGTACCCGTTTACTTCGGTATATACGAATACTTCCCGCGCCACTTCTCCTTCTACCGATTGATGGCTGTATTTCACACCAGTCAGTGTAATGGGGTTGCCGATAGCAAAAGCCCAGACGGCGCTGGCATCCAGCCAGGGGCTGAGGCGTTGCTGAAGGGTGATTTTCAGGTCATGCGGCCGGTCGAATCGAAACAGAAACTCCCGCCCTGAATTGATTTCAGGAAAAGTCCGCGTCGTTTTTGAAAATGTATACGCGATAGAACCGTTGGTAGCGCCGGTGTTTTTTTCCAGCACCACTTCAATCCCTCTGCTGCGACCGGTTCCCATAGCGATCCTGTCCTCCCAGCCACTGGCATCTTCAGCGCCGCCGGTGAAAAGCGCATCATTGGAAGACAAAAAGGTGAAAACGCGGTCGAGGTTTTTATCATAAGCCTCTGCCTGCCAGGCCCAGCCGCGTTTTTGCCAACTGATGCCTGCCGAAAATTGCTGCACTTGCTCCGGTTGCACCTTTTGTGTGGAAGGCACCCACAATTCAAATGGCAAACTGACATTAAAAGAGCCGATCTGGTGCAGGTACTGGGTCATCTGGTGGTATCCGCCCCAGATATTCCAGCCGCTCGTTTTTCCCCAGCGCACCCGAAAACGGGGTTGTAAAGACCGGTAATTGACGTTTTTTCCCTGAAAAACAGACCCGTTCAGGCCCGTTTCGACATGTACGTCCTTGATCGGTTCAAACTCCGCATCGAAGTAGGCCTCCACTTCATTGGCCGTAATACGTTCGTTGTTCAGCAGGATATTGGCCAATGAATCGATGGCCGTCGGCGACTGGCCGGGCAACTGGAAGTTGACGGACAGGGCGCCGGGCTGAAAATTGTGTTGTGTAATGGCGGCGCCCCAGCGCAGCGTCAGCCGGTCAGATATAAAAAAGGTGAAATCTGTTTTACCCGATATATCGCGGATCAGCGTTTGGTAAAGTTGCGCATAATCGTACAATACCTGCTGTTTGCCGGAAGGGAACAGTGCCAGCGAATTGAAAGCCAACTGGCTTCCGTAAATAAAACGACTGTAACGCAGGGTCGTATTGGTAAACAGGTTTTTGCCCATCAGGTGATTCCAGCGCAAGGCCGCAATCGAATTGCCCCAGTCGGAAGTGATGCTGTAACGATCCGTTATAAAGCCGCCGGGGTCATTGTACAATTGTATAAAACTGTTTCTGAAACGGTCGCCACCTGAGTAATAACTGAAATATACCCTGTCCTGATCTGACAGGACGTAATTCAATTTGAAGTTGGCGTCATAAAAACGGTAATTAACCTGGTCGCCGGAAAAGGTCAGCAAGTTTCCCTTTTTGCTAAAATAATCGACCCAGGGGCCGAGATAGGTAGTGCGAACCCCCAGTAAAAACGAACTTTTATCGCGCTCCAACGGGCCTTCCAGCGCCAGCGAAGAGGCAAAAAGCCCTGCTGAGACGCTGGCATGGTAATCCCTGAAATTGCCGTCGCGGGTACGCACATCGAGCACCGACGCAACCCTTCCGCCGTATCTGGCCGGGAAATCACCTTTCCACAAACGCACATTACTAACCGTGGAGGGATTGTAAATGGAAAACAAACCCAAAGCATGGCTTGGACTGTACACCGGAACATCATCGAGCAGAAACAGGTTGTGGTCGGCATTTCCACCGCGCACATGCAGTCCGCCCAGTCCGTCCACGCCCGTTTGTATGCCGGGTTGCAGTGCGGTTTGTCGCAGCAGGTCGGCTTCGCCACCCGGCATGGGCAGTGTGTGTAAATCATTGCCTGTCAGGTATTTAGGACTTCCTCCTTTCTGGCTTTTGGTTTCCGGATCAACCATGTCGCTGACAACCACCTCCGGTAAATTATTGTCGGGGCGCAGTTGGAAACGAATCAGCCGGTCCGAGTTGAGGGATAGAAACAGTTTCTCCGGGCGATAACCGATATAGGATATGGTAAAGTTGTATTCCCCTTCGTCCAGACGCAGGCTAAAAAAACCGTACTCATTGCTGACCGTTCCGTTATTTTTTTCAGATTGAGCCCGAATACCGGCGCCGATGAGTCGTTCGCCCGTTTCGGCATCCTGCACATAGCCGCTGAGGGTGTATTTCTGGTTTTTTTTGAAAAATATGACCTGCGAGCCATCGTATTTGAACGAAACTTTTGCGCAAGCGCTGATTTGTTCTAAAAGCCTGGCCATTGGAATTTTTTGTACAGCCAGATCCAGCGGTTCGCAACGGCTGAAAAAACGGTCGCTGAAAACGATATTAACCCCGGTCTGGCGACTCAATTGCACCAAAGCATCGGCGGGCAGGCAGTTACGGCAACTGAAATCCAAAGGCGTTGCAAGGGGATCCTGTGCAATCAAACGATTGATTACCAGGATATTGATAAAAAAGAAGAGTGCAACAAAGGACTTGTTCATGCCATGGATTCCAAACTGGGTCGCAAGTTAAGGTTCTCCGAAGGGATGCCCGTGGCTTTAACGAAATTTTCAGGGGTTCTGTCAGGGATTAACCAGCGTATTCGGCATTTTGTCGAAGCATTTTGGAGAATCTTCGAGAGTTCTTACCATAGCGACTGCATTTGACATACTTTTGCGGCTCTTTTGAAATGTGTTAATAATGGAAGAAAAACAAAGTCAGATAAGTACGTTCGTTGGCATAGGCCTTATTTTCCTGTTGCTGTACCTTTGGATGCAATATTCCAAACCTCCTGAACAGCCGGAACAACCGCCTGCTCAGACGAACGCCCAGCAAAATACGACCCCGGCCCAACAACAGGCCGCTGCCAACCCGACGGTTGCGCCGGTTCAGGGTGATTCCGTCACCAACGCCATGGCAAATGCCCGGTTCGGAGCATTTGCTGCTGCAGGCGCCGGCACGGAACAATTTGAAACCCTTGAAAATGAGCTCGTCAAAATAACCTTCAGCACCAAAGGCGGGGCTATCAAAGAGGTGTTTTTGAAAAAATTTGAAAAAATCAGCGCCGACACTGCCGGTGTGGAAACCAAAAACCCGGTGCGACTGCTCGAAGACAGTAAAAACCGCTTCGAGTACGAACTGCCGGTGATGGGAACCGCTGCCGGGAAGGTGCTTTCCAGCGACCTCTATTTCACGGCCGCTAAAAACGGAAATACCATCACGTTTCGCGCTGACGCCGGCCAGGGACGTTACTTTGAGCAACGGTACACCCTTCGGGAAGCCGATTACGCCATCGACTACCAGGTAAGCGGCAACGGTTTGCAAAACGTGTTGTCGCAGCAACAACTGCGGCTCAACTGGGTGAACCACCTCGATAAACTGGAAAAAAACCAGACCTACGAGCGCACCATGTCGTCGGTGTATTTCAAAAAAGCAGATGCCTCCGCCGACTACTGCGATTGCCGCAGCAACGACGTGGAAAGCCTGGGCCAGGAACCGGTACAATGGTTTTCGCATTCCAACCAGTTCTTCAATACGACCTTGATGGCCAATGGTTTTACCTTCCGGGAATTTGTAGGTGAAACGATGATGTTCACCGATGCAGACCCTGATCTGAAATTGTTGAGAACCACGGCGTTGTTGCCTTTCGAAAGCGGAAGTGCCAACATGACACTCTATTCCGGCCCCAACGAATTTGACCGCCTGCGGGCGATGGGTTCCACACTGGAGGATATTATTCCATTTGGCGCCAGTATTTTCGGAGCGATCAATCGCTGGATCATGCACCCGATTTTTGAGTTTCTCTCCCGTTATATCGGTATGTCGGGCATTGTGATCCTCATTCTGACGCTGCTGGTAAAACTGTGTGTGTATCCACTCACCTACCGCATGGTGTTGAGCCAGTCCAAAATGTCGGCATTGAAACCGCAACTGGAAACGCTGAAGAAGAAACACGGCGACGACCAGCAGGCGATGAGCGTGGAAACTATGAAACTGTACAGCACCTACGGCGTAAATCCCCTGGGTGGCTGCCTGCCGGTTTTGTTACAAATGCCGATCTGGTTTGCGCTGTACCGCTTTTTCCCTGCGAGTATCGAATTCCGCCAGCAGAGTTTCCTGTGGGCAACAGACTTGTCGAGTTACGACAGCATCATGCAGTTGCCCTTCCACTTGCCTTTCGGCGCGGGTAGCCATATCAGTTTGTTCACCCTGATCTGGGTGGTCACTACCCTGTGGTACACCTGGTACTCCATGAAACAAATGGACGCCAGTTCCATGCAGAACGACCAGATGAAGGTGATGAAATACATGCAATACGCCATGCCGGTGATGTTCATGTTCTTCTTCAACTCTTTTGCTTCGGGCCTTACGCTGTACCTGTGTTTCAGCAATATCCTCAATATCGGTCAGACGGTTGTTACCAAACAATTCCTGATCGACAATGAAAAGATAAAGGCTCAACTGGAGGTGCAGAAGAATAAACCCAAAAAGACGTCCGGTTTCCGGTCCAGGCTTGAAAATGCCATGAAGGAGCAACAGCGCTTGCAGGAAGAAAAAGCGAAGCAGGCGTCTAAGAAGAAGTAATGATTCTTTTACCACATAGGCACATAGATTTTACACATAGAACACATAGCGTAGAGTACTCTACGCTATGTGTTCTATGTGTAAAATCTATGTGCCTATGTGGTAGAAAGGTAGAAAACCTATGTGGCAAAACCCTCAAAAATCCTCAAAATACGTCCGCGCATTCCTTCCCACATTCCGTTTCATCGAAGTGGAATCGTGGTAGTTGTCGCCCTCGTATTCTTCTCCGGCATTTCTGGAATACAGCACGCGTTCCCAGCGCGGATTGTTGATTTCACCGCGCGCATTGGAGTGCAGGGTGATAAAATCCTCCCCGGCCAGTGAGGGGTTGTAAAACAGGAATTTGACGTTGCGCTGGTTGGTTTTAGGGAAATTGTAATACACCCAGATTTCATAAGGCGGCGCGGCGGGATCGTCTTCCACGCGGATCAGGTCGTCGGGACGGCCGAAACGCATATAAGTACGGCCGCGGTCCGTTTCAAACCCATATCGGAAACCGCTTTTAAATTTTTCATTGGCGGCTTTGGCAATCGCAATATGCTGCTGATAGGCCGCTTCCGGATTGTTGGCATCCGTGCGAACAAAGTAGCGAAACAGGGTAAATCGCATCTGTTTTAAATCGCCTGATTTCAGGACATTTTGAAGGGTGGCCGATTCTTCATTGCTCAGCAATGGGCCAATGGCACGCAGCCCGAAGCGCAGTTCAGGTTCTTCCAGGTTTTGCACAAACTGACGCGCCATCACATCGTCGGTCAGCTCGGTTTCCTTGACTTGCAGGAACGGATTGCTGCGTTGGAAAGACAAGCTGCGTACTTTGAGTAGTTCATTGGCTGCATTGCGGAGTTCAACGGTCAGCAGGTAGTTGCCGCTTTCCAGTTCGCTGATGTCCATTTGCACCAGCATGGCATCCATGGTAGACGGGCGTTTTTTTTGTGTTCCGACCGAAATAAGGTTTTTGATCCCGTTTCCTTTATCCTGTTCAATGAAATAACGCATCGTGTAGTTTTCATCGGCGCCGAGGCTTTTATCGCTGTGGTACATTTCGGCGTAAAAAGCCAGGCGTGTAGCATAACGGTCGTAAAACGCAAAAGGCAAAGGTTCCAGGTAATACCCGTTTTTATTGAATGGGCCTTCCGAGTTGTCCGCCCTGAATCCGCGCAACAGCAGCGGTTCGGACAGGTATAACTCACGGGTTATATCCACTTTGATCGGGGTTTTCATTTGATCCGTATTCGTCGTATCGTAGACATCCTGGAACGTAATTTCCAGTTCGTATTCGCCGTTGGGTACGACGAGCCGTTTGACGTCGAGCAGCGCCCGCGGGGCCTCTACCAGCGGACTGTGCAGGATGTATTTTTCGTAATTGACGATGTTCTCGCCTTTTTTTATCATAATCAGCACCTCTACGGACGCTTGCAGGTGCGTACTGTCTGCTTGTTTAAAAGTGACGGAACCGCCCGCTACTTCGAGGTTGATTTCGATGTAGGATTTGTCGGGAGTGGCGTAAACGGCGTAGGAAACGCCGGTATCGAGGGCAGAAACTGCAAGGGGAAGCAACAAGGCTGCGAGCAATGCTGGAAAAATTGTTTTTTTCATAGCAAAATAATAAGAAGTTGGGGGACATAACCACATTTAGGCCAATGTCATTGATTTAAGGGTAGTGAAGAGGTGTCATTTGCGACGCAGGAGCAAGTGACATCTCGAAACGGCTATTTTACAGCAAGTTTCCGCTACGAGATGTCACTTGCTCCTGCGTCGCAAATGACACCTCTTCGCTAAGCCAATGACATTGCATTTAGGCAACAATATCTATTTTCTTACACCAAACCAACAGCCATATTTTTGGAAAAGTCAGGTTCCTGAATAGATGATTGGCGGCGAAATGCCAATAAAGGTACACGGCATTTTGCAACCTGAAAAGCCTGTATTTTACAAATCTCCTGTTTCGCGCAGCACATCCTGCATCATTTGCAACTGATTGTTGAGCATTCGTTTGACTTCAAACAGTTCAAAACGGTAATTGAACAGGTAATCGTGGTTTTCATAATGATTTTCCCGGATCGGAAAAATGCCCAGGAAGTTGGCATGCCAGCGGATGCGACCTTTGCCCGTCAGTTCTAGCAATGGCAATTCCAGAAAAATATCTTTCGGGAAAAAGATGTAAATCCCTTTCATTTTTCGGATGATTTGGATGGCAATGGCGCGTTCCGGCCGCCTGTTTTCATACCGGTATTCGCTGATTTCCTGGAAATAACGCTCGCGCTGGTCAACATAACGGTGCATGGCGATGCGTTCGCGGGCGTCGGACAAGCGGTAACTTCCGGGTTGAACATCGTGCAGGTGTTTTAAAACGGCAATGGGGTCAAACGACTGATTCAATGACAAGGAAAGCCATTTCCCGGTGTCATCGATATTCGTCCAGGCGAATTTTATTTCTTCCGTAATTTCAGCAAATACAAAATCGAGGTAACGGTGGTCGGGGTGCAACTGGTACCCGGCAAGGCTCTCCTGCAGCAGCCTGATCACTTCCGGTCGTTGGCTTTCCTGACGGCTTTTGATGTTTTCATAAGCAGGTGTAATCCTTTTCTGAAACAGGTTAAGCGCGATGATTTCCCGCAGTGATTCCTCCGAGTAATGCGGGCACAAAACCAGTAAGCGCTGCAATTCCGCCTGGGTGTCATAACCCAGTGCGAGGCTGTCCGCATGTGTGGCAAGGGGCGACGCGCCGTTGTGGTGCAACCAGGTGAGCAACCCGTTGCCGCACAACTCATGGATACAGCGTTCGAGAAAATCATGTCCGTGTTCCGGGAATGCCCTGTAAGCGATCACCCAGCGCCGCAGACAATCAATCAGACTCCTGCGGGCGTCCAGCTCATTCATCCGCCGAAAATCACTGTACGAAAGCCCGGTGACGACGGATTGATATATTTGTTCGGTGTCTGCAATGTATTGCAGGTAAATACTTTTTTTGATGTTCGGCTGGATATGAATCCATCCTGCGCGACCGGCAAAGTCGTTAATTATTTTTTCCACAATTGCATACACCTCAAATTCATAAACAGCGCAATCGGGATGCGAGATGACTTCGCCCTGTTCATCGAGCGTAAACCAGCGTACGGGCGCCACAGCAGGTTCCGACGACACCAGTAGTTCCGGGAGCAGGTAATCGAGTGCCAGCCGCAAAAAGGACTGTTCTTCCTCTTCTCCAAAAATATGAGATCCCAACAAACAAGCATAAGTAAAGCGGATCACCGACAAACGTATGTCGGTGAACGGGCGCTTGCGCTTTTCATCTTCCGCTATTTGTGCAGCCAGGAATTGTCTCTTGGCTAAAAGGCTTAAAAACAAATCTTCGCGCAGCAAGGCCTGCGTTTTGACAATTTTCCCGGGGTCGTCCGCTTCCATTTCCTGTAGCATCACCAGCAATTCCTGGATTTCTCCCAACAGATCGAAGTGGCCGTCGGGCACAAACTGATAATGACCACCCACAATTTCCACCTTTCGTATCCAGGCGCATTTGCCGCCGCCGCAACACTCGATCACGGCGGCTTCCAGCAACTCCTCTGAAGGGTACACCAAACGGCATACTTTCAGGGTATC
>JALHMA010000096.1 GCA_022844265.1 Saprospiraceae bacterium
CAGCGCTGGGGCGTTAGTTTCCAGGGAGCTAGAAGACCAGGCGAGGCGAAAAAGGCCACCGCCAGTCTCCAAGAATATACAAAGAATCCGGCGAATATATGTACTCCTCTGCTTTGGCAGCCAATGCTTTGAAATTTTCCTTCTGATGCTTATCTAAGCGGTGACATAATATCCTACTGCTTCAAAAATCGCTTCTCCATCACACTTTTTCCATTGTCAACCTGCACTAAATACCAGCCGGGTGCCAGGTCGTTCAGCCTTAGCAGAACAGTATTGATACCTGATTCAGCTTCCAATACTTGTTGCAGCACCGACCGACCATAAGCATCCAGTATGCTAATCGTCAGTGGTTCCGGTTCCGGTAAGGCGAGGTCAAGCGTTAAGTGGTCGGTGGCAGGTACCGGATACATCCGTACAATAGACGAGTGATCCAGAGGCCGTTCGATAACAACGATTGGCGAATATTGGAATTGGCCGTCAAAATCAATAGATTTCAGGCGATAATAGGCTTTGGGCAGCGGCTGCTTGTCGTAATACTCGTAACTGAGCGGCTGATCTGAAAAACCCGCCGCATCCATACTACCAATTTCTCGCCAATCCTCTCTTCCCGTCAAAGAACGCTCTATGATATGGTATTGACTATTCGCTTCGGTGGTTGTGGTCCATGACATGTGATTGTACTCGCCCGCCACCTTGCCATTGAAGAAAACCAGCTCGATCGGCAACGGCGTCGATTGATAACGAATGGAAACTTTACCATTACTGGGCACATTGTATAACACGTACCAATTGGCAGGCAATCCAATGACAGATGAAAAGGTACCAATCAGTGCTGTTGCACTGACCAATATGATTTGGTCGTTTTCCGACGGCGAATATCCGATCTGGACTTTCAGGATACCGCTCAAAGTGGCAGTGCCGCTCACGACGATTTGATCAAAATGAGTGCCTGCCGTACCTGTTCCGTTCACTTCCATGTCCATTGTGCTGTTGGCAAAGAATTCCGCAGCGTTATAGGTTATCTTTCCGGGAGAATATCCGGGCTTCAGGAAACCCGTCGCATTGACGAACACCGATGATACTATCGTACCGGTTCCCTTGACAGAACCGCCTGTGTTATTGTTGAAGGTATTGGTCGTATTGCCTCCGATGAGGTTGCGTTCTACAGGACCAATGGTGATGTCGCCATTGTTTTGAAAAGTGGCGGTTGCCCAAATGCCATCGTCATTGATAAAAGCATTAGCTCCCAGACCGATGTTAATGGCGCCATTATTGGTGGCTGTAGCACTCGACGTTACATTGAGCGCACTCGAATTATTCCCACTTTTATCAATATGGATCGTTCCACTTGCCTGATTGGTCAAAACAGACCCCGAACCTTCACAATTCAAAGCACCTGCCCCGATGCTCGCTGCACTTTCTGTGCCGATAGAGATAACTCCATGATTAATCAAATCTGCATCAGCTAAAACCGCAATACCCCGACTACCCGTTTTTTGGACATTGATAGTGCCGCCGGCCTGATTGGTCAAACTGGTGAAGGAACCAGTCATTTGGATGCCATCGGAAGCAATACTGGCGGTGGAGGGAATACTGATCGTTCCTTCGTTGGACAGTAGAGCCCCTCCAGACATGAATATGCCGCGCGCGTTGGCTCCACTTTTCAGGATATTGATCGTGCCGGAATTATTAATTGAAACGCCCGGGCCTGACGCATTGATACCATGTGATGAAGCGTTATCCAATTCCAAAGTAGCATTGGATCCAATGTTAAGTCCTCCTGCTCCGCTTATAGTGATTTGTTTGGCAAATGCGTTTATGGATGCCGGTATATTAACAGAGCCGGATGTAATGTTGACTACATGAATCGAAGTGGGTACTCCGTTGGGCGTCCAGTTGGTGGCAAGATTCCAGTCTCCAGATCCACCCGTCCAAACCTTTGTAAAGTTCGGCGTGATATTTACGCTATAATCTTCCACTTGTCCGCGAGAGGAATTACCGCAGGGTGTCAGATTGTAGCCACTCGAATTCCACACTAAGCGCACGCGCATACGTGTACTCCCTAAGGTGGCGGTATTGGGTATAGTTATATTGCTGGAATGCGGCCCAAGGCCCTGAGGAGAATTGAAAACCTCCTCGCCCGGATCAGTAAAATCAAAATCCTGATTATAGTCTATCCATACGATGATCTTGTCAATCCCATAGGGTTGTTGTATGGTTCCGGTGAATAAGTATGTCCCCTCTTGCTCCAAACTGGTCGAAATGGCTGTGAAATTTTCATATCCGCTCGTGCTGGTTGACGAGTTGTTTATGGTATTGAATTGTACATTGGAGATGCGCTCGAAGGTTCCATTATCAGCACCGGCAGCGCAATAGCAACCAACGGTCGTCATTTGCAATGGCGTAGAGTAGGCTGTGTTGTTAGCGCAATTGGTCGTCCGACAACGGTACCAGGTTGTAGCAGCTATGCCGGATACATAATGGGTGGCAAAATTGGCCCCACTGATATTCGTCCAATTGCTATTATTGGGTGAGGATTGCCATTGAAAAGCCGCTCCTGAGACAGCATTTTGCATACTCAGTGTAAATTCTTGTGTAACACTACCTGCACAGACTGGTGGCGGCACACTCGACAGGGTGTTGCCGGGACTGGGTGCACTGCTGGTGCAAGCCGCGATATGCACGGTATAATCTTCCACTTGTCCGCGAAAGGAATCACCGCAGGGCGTCAGGTTGCTGGCATTCCACACTAAGCGCACACGCATACGTGTACTCCCCAAGGTAGCGGTATTGGGAATAGTTACATTGCCGGAATGCGGCCCAACGCCTTGGGCAGAATTGAATACTTCTTCTCCCGGATCGTTAAAATCTAAATCCTGGTTATAATCTATCCATACGATGATCTCGTCCCCAACATAGGGGGTTTGAATAGTTCCTGTGAAAGTGTATGTCCCTCCTAGCTCCAAAGTGGTCGAAACGGCTGTAAAATCTTCATATCCAGCGTTAATGGTGGAAGAATTGTTTATGGTATTGAATTTTACATTGGAGATTTCCTCTATTATATTAGCAGACCCGGCAGGGCAATAATTCGCCCATCCTGTGCTGGCGTACAAACAAAACAAGGCTGTAACACCAATCAGTTTGTGATGCCTGTATTTCAGGAATGAAATGGGGGACGAATTGATCTGATTTCTGGAAAAATAAAATAAATACGTACCTTGAATCATGGCAAACGTTTTTTTTAGCCGACCCAGCTCAGCAGGCAGCCATACAATGAATTGAAATAAATGTTAGTGCGATCAGGTCAAATAAATGACAATGCAAAGGTGGGGCCTGTTACATGGGAGGTAATAGGATAAAATGCGCATTGTTTAGGATAAATGCCGCATGGAGCAGTAAAATGCACTGTAACTTGAGCAAATTGACCAGGCTGCCTGTTATCGAACAGGTAGCGTAAACGAAAATACGCTGCCCTCGCCTGTTGCGCTATCCAGCCAGATGCGCCCACCGTGGTACTCTACGATGTCCTTACAAATAGCCAAACCCAGTCCGGTGCCCTGTGGCTTGTCGGTGAGGGTATCAGAGGTGGCCTGCTTGAATTTTTCAAAAATGGCCCCCCGGAAGGCTTCCGGTACGCCAACTCCGGTATCTGCAACCGACACCAAAATGGTATTGGGGGCCTCTAAACGGGCACTGCAAGTAATATGCCCCTGTTCGGTAAATTTGGCTGCATTAGAGAGGAGGTTGACCATGACCTGCAAAATTCGGTTGGAATCAGCCATGGTCATGGGAAGGTCGGGGGCTATATGATGGAGCACGGGCAAGCCTTTTGACTCGAAGAGGGTATTGGTAGCCATGATAGCGTGTTCAATGATTTGCGTTACATCGATCTTTTCTTCGTGCCAAACCATTTTACCCGATTCAATTCTCGATAAATCAAGCACATCGTTGATGAGCGCAGTAAGGCGTTCACTCTCGCTCACTACAATATCGAGGTTGCTGGTCAACTGTGTGGCCGCGCGTGCTACTTTAGGGTCTTTTTGATCCAGGTTGGGTAAAATGCGTTCCTCGAAGCGCTTTTGAATGATTTTCGAAAAGCCCATAATGGAAGTTAACGGCGTACGAAATTCATGACTGACCGTAGATAAAAACTGACTTTTAGCGGCATTCAAATCCAACAACCGCTGGGCTTCGGCTTTGGCTTGGTTGCGTTTGACTTGTAACTGATAAAAGGCATAAACCACACCGGAGACGACCATTACATACAACAATTTGGCCCACCAGGTAGCCCACCAGGGCGATAATATTTCAATTTCGATGCTGGCGCCGGCGTCGTTCCAGACCCCGTTGTTGTTAGAGCCCCGCACTTTAAACGTGTATGTTCCAGGATTTAGATTGGTGTAAGTAACGGAATGTGTCGTTCCCAGCATCTGCCAATCGGGGTCAAACCCCTCCATTTTGCAAGCAAATTGATTTTTCAAAGGGTCGGCAAAATCCAGCGCGGCAAATTCAAAAGAAATGATCTTTACCTCTGGCGAGAGCGTGATTTTTTGGGTGTAAGCAATGGCTTCGTTAAGGGGAGAGCCAGGTGTTTTGTGTGAAACGGACTGATTAGAAATTTTGAAATCGGTAAATACAATGGAGGGTACATGGCCGTTTTTTTGTAACACATTAGCCGGATCAAATGTGTTAAAACCTTCAATACCACCAAAAAGCAGGGTACCGTTGGCCGCTTTGGCGTATGCGAGGCTATTGAATTCGAGGTTTTGAAGCCCATCGCGCGGGTCAAAATTGCGAAAAATGCGTTTTTGGGGATCAAAAACAGACAGGCCTCTGTTGGTGCTCAACCAGAGAAAACCCGCATTATCAGGCAAGATGCCATAGATGACCATATTGGGCAGGCCGTCTTTTTCTGTGAATTTTTCAAATGCCCCGGTCTCTATATCCAACCTGTTCAGGCCACCGCCACCAGTACCGATGTACAAAAAACGTTCAGGTTGTATTGGGTCTTCGGCAATACTCTTGATGACATCGTTCGAGATACTAAGCGGATTTTTAGGGTCATTTCTGTATTTGATGAATTGTTTTCCCTGCCGGTCGAACTGCCATAAACCCTCTCCGCCCATACCCACCCAAATCTGGCCTTTTCGGTTGGCAAACAACGTAGGGAAGCGGTTTAACTGGATTTTTTGATAGTCGTTATCCGGGAAAAAAGGGTATATCTCAAATGTAGCACTGGCTGGATTGAACCGGCGCAATCCATCAGGACAAGCCATCCAAAGACTGCCCTCCTTATCTTCAATGATTTTATTTGGTGCGGTATCGTCCCAATTGTGCATGGCATCAACATGGAAAATATCCACCTTAGGCATCCTGCCTTGTTGCCAATTCGTCAGTTTGATTAAGCCCCAGTTAGTAGCGCCAATCCACAATGCACCGTTTTTGTCTTCACAAAAGCTTAAAACCATCCCGATATCATAGCCATTATGCCTTTTGTGTTCAAATAATTGTTGGATGAATTGGGTCTTTGGATCCCAGCGAAACAAGCCACCTTTCATAAATGAAAGCCATATATAACCATCTGATGATTGGTATAAACATCGGATACTTTCACCGTGCCAAAGTCCTTTTGAGAAGCGCTGGGCATAATCATTAAATTTTAACAAACCCTTTCCACGTGTACCGATCCAAATCAGCCCACTTTGATCTTCTAGAATCGTATTTATACCGTAATTAAGGGGATCTGCTTTGTCTTCGGGGGTGATATTGCGAACAATCTTCCGGTTCAGATCAACCTGAAAAGAGCCGCCGTAGCCACCCAGCCATAATCGCCCCTGCCGGTCTGATTCTATCCCTGCAATAAATCCCAATACATTAGGTTGATCGGCTTGGTCATACTGAAATTGAGGTGGAATGTTGACCGTAGTCTTCTGACTCGTCTGAGCATTCCACCCTATTATTTGTTCCTTAAGAATTAACCAGTGCGTACCGTTTTTGTCGTACGCTGAATGATATTTAATACTCGGATCGGTGTTGCTGAGATAAGGAAAAGCAGGTGTATTTTTCAGGTGTTCAAGATTTTTGTCTATAAGAATCGTTTGTGTGGCACTGTCAAACTGAATCGTATAAGCCCTGAATGCTTCATCGTGTGTTAAACCACTCCCTGACTTGCCCCAGTGTGGCGTGTAAACGACTTTTCCTTGCAGGCTTTTATCGACATATACTTTAGCATGATCTAAACGCTTTTCTTTATGGGGTAACACGATGCACATTAAACCCTCTTTCATGCGCCCGCGCCAGATGTTTCCTGCCGGATCTTCCGTAAGGATCCCATCACTGGAGGGGTTTTTCAGGCGGTAAAAAACTTCTTTCTCGCGATCAAACAGGTGGATATGTCGCTCCGTAGCGACCCAAAAGCGACCAAATTTATCCTCCAACACGCTAACAATCCTGTTTTCGGCCAATGAAAGCGAATCAAAAGGATCGAAACTATAGGTGATAAAGCGATAGCCATCAAAACGGTTCAAGCCATCATTGGTGGCAACCCAAAGAAAGCCTTTGCTGTCCTGTACCATTTGGTTGACCATATTTTGCGACAGCCCGAGTTCGGAAGAAAATCGTTCGTATTGCAGGGGCTGTGCTTGCAGGACAGTAAAAGCAGCCAGATAGCATCCTGTATACAGAGCCGTTTTAAGGTATTGAACAACAGCGGAAACAATCATGCGGGCATAGTCAGCACTTTGCGTGCAATAGAAATAATATGATCGGGGTCAAAAGGTTTGGTGAGGTATAAATCGGAGCCTGCGGCATCTCCTTCATTTCGGTCAATATCCTGGCCTTTAGCAGTCAATAAAGCAATATAGATATCTTTCATCGCCCATTCGTTTTTTACTGCCGAACACACGGCCATTCCATTTAAAAGAGGCATCATCACATCGAGAAAAACCAACCCCGGCCTTTCCATGCGAATCATCTCCAATGCTTGATGGCCATTTTCTGCAAATAAAAATTGGACCCCTTCGTCTTCGAGGTCTTCCAAAGTTTGCTCTAACAGTAGCCGGATATGTGCCTCATCATCAGCAATCAATATTTTTGGTACCATAAGAGGTAAAATTCATTTATTATGTATCTAAGAATAGTTACTCCAGCAAAGGTATGCGGCATTACTGTACTAAATTAGGAGAAAAGGCGCAAAAATCAGGACAAATATCGCAATTGTTGATTACTCAAGCCCCTTGATAGCATAGTAACGCTGGTAAGGTTGGAAATTTGTATTTTTGCAAGGGTTACACAGCATTCGTGCTGCTACTACTTTGCTCCAATACACAGGTCATCTTTAATACCTGTATGAAAACAGATCGCCAGGTAGCAATGCCATGAAATCAATATTATCAAAATCCATTAACCGAAAAACTGCTCTGCGTGATTTATTGCAGCAGTCGGCCGCACTGACCACCGCCAAATGGTGGGTAGAGGATCAAAACGGCGTGTTAATCTTCGGAGAGAAAACAGCGCAAGGAGCTGATATCCAATTGATTGTAGTGCAAGGTGAAAATGTAGGCGCCGTAACGGGTAATCATCCTCAGGCTGTGTCATGGGTCGCCACGATGCTCCAAAATTGGCTGCTACAAGAAATCGAAAAGAAACAAATCGGTAACGAAACCCTGCAACTTTACCGGGAAATTAACCTGATTTTTTCATTTTCTGAAAAATTGTCCTCCGTGCGGGGTGTTCAGGGAATTGCACAACTTACCTTGAAAGAAACCCGGCATCTCATTCCATCCATCTCGGGTACTGTATTTCTGCTCTTTCATAAGAATATTAAGCCCATAGCATTCATAAACGAAGGCGTTTTGGCTGATATCAATCATATACCGATACTTCATCCCGCAGTAAGCGAAATGATAAAAAAGGGCAAATCAGGAATTGTGAGCGCAGCCCGGCAAGGTGCACCTATGACCTTGGTGGCCGCACTGCAAGTGGGCGAACGCGTATTGGGCAGTATAGTACTCCACAACGAAGGTTTTACCGCTGCCGACCTAAAACTGTTGACTACATTGGCGGCACAAACCACCAACGCACTCGAAAACGCCCAACAACACGAAATTATAACCGCACAAGCGCTTAAGGAACAACGGGAAAAATTAACCCTCGAACTGGCCTTAAAAAACCCGTTTTTCAAAAAAGTCATGGCTTTGATCGAGGCGCGTTTTACCGATCATAATTTTTCGGTGGCTACGTTGGCCGAGGCGTTACACCTGTCGACATCGCAATTACAACGCAAAATTAGTACCATGACCGATTTGTCCCCCTTGCAAATCATTCGCGACATGCGGCTGCGCAAAGCAAAAGAACTGCTGCGTAGCACCGATAAAAATATCACCGAAGTCGCTTACGAAGCCGGATTCAATGACCCCTCTTATTTTACCCGTATTTTTTCCAAAGCAGTAGGTGTTACGCCCTCCGAATGGAATGAAGCGCATTTATAAGCAATTTAAAGTGGTTATAACCACACTGCTGTTTTAAAAATTTCATCACCTTCGGGCCAATGGTAATGTAATACAAGCCATTTGCTAGTGCTTGTACATCGATGGTCTCACCCGGTGATACAACACCATGCTTCAAGGTTTGACCAGCCAGACCATTTTTATTTCCAAAAACGGTTTGGGGCTTTGCGAGCAATTTCTGCTTAATGGATGCTAAGCTTCATTTGCCCTAGTACACAGTTTTTTGTTATTTGTAAGTAGTAAAGCCCTTCGCAAACTCCATTCAATCGAATTTCTTCGAATTCAGATGAACACGCTTTTTTTCACAGGCTGCGTTGTTGCCTTGACGTTGATTACCAGTGCCAATTTAAGCCCAAACTCGGATAGGCGATGCCTTGATCGTTCCAGCTCCCGCCGTTGTTGTAGAAGAAATTGAAGCTTCCCTCTAGGGTTAAGCCGCTCCAAACCCTGAGTTCAGCCCCCAAAATGGCCGGAATATACCAGCTGCCCGGTCGCTGAAAAGCATACTCCACGGTATTGCGGTTTTCAAAAGCGTAGTTGCCGAGCATAAACCCGGACTCCAAAAAGAGGCCAAATCTGTTTGACGATGCTTTTTGCGCCGGGTGGAGCGCATAATACCTTGCCCATATTCCCGCCATATAAAAGTTTTGGGTGGGTGTTTCAAAGTTGCGCGCCTTGATAAAACGCGCTTGAATCCCCGCGTACAACTGTTTGGTGATGGAGACTCCAGCCTTGGCCCCCGCAAAATGCGCCACCTCATATTGGTTGTCGCGGACGCCAACAAAATCTTCCTCAAACCCGTAATGGACGCCCAGCAGCAATCGATCCCCCCAGGCATGACTGGATTTTTCCTGAGCAAAGATGGTAAGAGGAAGCAGCAAAAGCACGGGCAGTAGAAACTTGATGCGCATAGGAAGGTGATTTTACGTTATATCAAGATGTTTTTGGCCGGGTTTGAGTTGCCCGGCCACAATAATTTACATACCGGTTTCCACTGCGCCTGGTCTTGTCCCCTCGTACCCAGTCATCCCATTGCATAATTCCGGCCAAAGTGAACAGTTGGAGATGGTGTTCAGCATAGTAGAGTTCAAAGGTAAAAAATATGTCTTTTATGTCTCATCAGGTCTTCTGCTCCTTCCCACTTCGCCCAAGCGCAGCAACGGGGCGTCGGTTTGAGAGAAGCCGGAAGACCGAGCAGGCGGAAGACAAAAACACAACTTAACGGTAGGCTTTCAGGTCGATATAACCGTACTTGCCTTTGTATTTAGCGGCCAGCAGATTTTTGCCGGTCCGCTTGTTATTAAGGCTGTCAAAAATTGCCGGCAGTATAACCTTACCGTTCCAATCCCAAAGTCCGTATTTATTGGTGCCCTGGTCGATAATAGTCAGGTCGGTAAGCGTCATATTGGAAATGCTTATATTTTCACCCACTACCATTTTTACCCGACCGCCATGGATGATCATCGTCCTGTTATCCTTCTTTTTAATGAGGTAATTACCATATTCCCGTTTATCAAAAGATTGAACGGAATCCATGGATATTTTAAACAGGACCTGTAACGCGGTATCGATTATTTCATAGTCTGTTCCGGTTGTTACGAGCGCGGTTCCGCCCCCAAAATCCGACACTTCCTGGTTGGTCATGGCGAGGCATACGTTTCCGGCAAAGTCGGCAAATCCGTATTTGTAGGTATAAACCGTTTGAATACCGTTCTTCCTGGCGGTCCTGGTGGCTATTTTCGCTTTTCCTGCATTAAAACCGTACATGACATTAAAACCGTATATCCGTTCGATGGCTCCTTCCGGGTTAATTAAAGCAAAAGACGTATCGTGATTTATGACAAATTTTCCACCCTCCGAAGCGGATAAATATTGATGGGGCTTATCCAAAAGCATCCTGCCCAAACGAAGGTTGAATATATTAGATCCCTTATAATTGAATACGATAAATATGCTGTCGTTGATTTTCTGGTAATTCATATCAAAAATGCGCGAAGCCGAAAGTTCTTCCGCTCGGTTGTCGAGCAGCACAAGGGATCGCCCGAACGTACCGGAGGGAACAGGCTGGGACGCGTTCGATAGGATCTCGGGTTCTTCTATATCCTCCCGGTTCTTCCGGAATCGCTCGGCCAGTTCAATAATTTCCCGGTCTTCGGCAGGTATGATATACCCTATGGCATGTAAAGCATCCAGGATGTCTACTTTATTGTACTTAAAAGGTTGTATCACCCGGTTTTTCCGGTCTATTAATTTATATTTTCTATTAAAATGAAACGAATCGCTTACCCAAAACGCTTGATCGGACCCGTACCTGATATCAGTGTATTCGAAGGGTAAAACCAATTTCCCTTTTTCATTTATTAATCCGGTCATTATCCACCCCCCTTTATCTTTGTTTCTTTTGCCCACTACTGCACAGCCATGACTGAAGTCGCGGGCTTCATCATACACCGGCGGTATTTCCCATTTTATGTTCTGGGCAGGCAGATGGAAGGCGTAGTTAAAGGCCAACATGAATAAAAAAGTTCGTACTACGCCGTTTTTACGGTTCATTGAAAATTGTTTTGCCGACAGAAATATGGAATTAACGTGGTCTGCGCCTGTGCAGGCCCAAATATATGGAAAAACGCAAGCGAGATCAGTATTGCGATCCTTTTTAGCCTCTCTTGGCGTTCCCGCACCCCAACAACTGACGCCCCAGCGCCTCGTATGTTTGCCTCGTATGTTTGCCTTGGTGTTGAAAAAACCACGAGCGCGGCGAAAAATCTGTAAAAATCCGCATAATCCGTTCGATCTGCGTCCCCATCTACTCTATGAGGGTAAAATCTTTTTAAATCCGTGTCCCATCCCTTCAATCCGTGTGCCTTTTATGCTACGAGAGAAGTATCCCACCAGTCCTTTCCAGCATCTCACAAAAAACAGCCATTTAACCCCTCTACGAAAAATTTCGTAGAAAAAATTTGCATCTACGAAATTAATCGTAGATGTTTGTACCGTCAATTGAAATGCATTTCAAGCAAAGTACCACAACATGAAACCTACCGATTCGGAACTGGAAATCCTGCAAATCCTCTGGCAGCAGGGAGCGAGTACTGTGCGCACAGTAAACGACCTGCTGAACGAGCAGCGCAAAAGCGGCCTTGGACCCGCGCGAAACGCCGCCAGGTCGAAAGACATCATCGGCTACACCACCACTTTGAAGATGATGCAGATCATGTTTGAAAAAGGCATACTGACAAGGGAAGAAGAGGGGCGTACTCACTTGTACAGTCCTGCGGTACAGGAGGGCGACACGCAATCCATACTGCTCCAGGAGTTTGTAGACAACACGTTTCGCGGCAATGCGGCACGGCTGGTGATGCAGGCTTTGGGCAACCACGAAGCCAGTGCCGACGAACTGGACGAAATCAAAGCGCTGATTGCTCAAATTGAAAACAACCCGCCGAAGCCATGAACAGCAGTCTCCTGATTTCCGACTCCTTTGTCCGTGCCCTCGGTTGGGCGCTGGTACATTCGCTTTGGCAGGGCGCCTGTTTTGCGCTGATGCTGTTGATGCTGTTGCCGAAGTTGCGGACAGCCCGGCAACGTTATCGGGCCTCATACGGCGCTTTGATGGCGGTATTGGCGGCGGCAGGCCTTACCTTTTGCTGGATGTTTGAGCCAACAAATGCCGTACAGGCTACTGCAAATGAGGTTCCCGCCTACGGTCCGTTTTTATTCGTTCAGTATCAGACGCAGGAGTATGGTTTCTGGAAGGCCATGACAAATTGGCTGGAAGTGCACCACGTATTGATTGTGCTGTTTTGGTTGCTGGGTTTTGTTTTTTTTCTGTTTCGGCTGGGCGCCGGTTTATGGCAGGTACACAAACTACAAACGCAATATGTACGACCTGTTGAAGCCGTTTGGCAGGCAAAAATAGAGGTATTGAGCGCCCGGCTGGGTCTCAAAAAAGCCATTGTGCTGTTGGAGTCGGCATTGGTCCGCTCGCCCATGGCCATTGGCTGGCTGAAACCCGTCATTCTGCTCCCCATCGGTCTTGTCAATCACCTTAGCCCGGCAGAAGTAGAGGCAATCCTGGCACACGAACTGGCGCATATCGCCCGGCGCGACTGGATTTTCAACCTCCTGCAAGCCTTCGTGGAAGCTTTGTTTTATTACCACCCTGCCGTGTGGTGGGTATCTGCCGTGGTGCGGCGCGAGCGGGAAAACTGCTGCGACGATGCCGCGCTGGCTGCCACCGGCAACCCGCTTGTGTTCGCTAAAGCGCTCGTACAGGTACAGGAACTGGCCGCTCCTGCACCCCTGCTGGCACTTGGCATCGGCGGTTCATCGCGCCGTCGACCGCTCCTGCTGGAGCGCATCCGGCGCATTCTAAATCAACCACAACAAAAATCTCAAGTTATGGAGAAATTAACGGCGACAGCCATCCTGCTCGCAATGCTTGTTTTTATCGGCCTGCGCGCAAATACCCCACCGACCGTAGCAGCGGCGCTTTCCCAGATTTCGGACTGGCCCGACTCTTTTTGGTCTGCGGAAAACAATGACAATCAGGTTGTTACAGATACGGTTCCCAAACCGAGAAGCACACAGAAAATTACCAGGGAAGACGATAATGGCAAGGTGGAAATGGAAATGAAAGACGGCGAAATCACCCGCCTGAATGTAGACGGCAAAGAAATTCCGGCATCCGAATTTGACCAGTACAGCGAACTCGCCGAAGAACTGCAACGCAGCACACCGCCCATTCCTCCCGTACCGCCGGTGCCGCCCATTCCTCCCGTACCGCCGGTGCCGCCTTTCCCTGGAATGCCGGCAATGCCTGCTATAGCGCCCATGCCACCGTTTCCGGGAATGCCCGCAATGCCACCCATGGCGCCGATGCCACCACAAACATCCCGGCTCAGTACCGTGACAGACGGCGAAGGAAATGTGGTGATCAAATTAGAAAAAGACGGTAAACCTATTGAGATCAAAGTCAAAGACGGCGAAGTCTGGATGGATGGTAAAAAACTGGAAAAAGGTGAATCTGTTCAACTGCCGGGTATGGGTTTTGGTGACGCGCACCCATTTATCTGGAATATGGACGGACATCAATTCAACTTTGAAGGCATGGGTAAAAACGGTGCGCCGGATGTGAATTTCTCTTTTTCGCCGGAAGACCTTGCCGAATGGGAAGAACACGCCGCTGAAATGCGCGAGGAAGCCAAGCGATACAGCAATGAATACCGTGCGTTAGCGGAACAACACCGTAACCTCAGCAAAGAAGAGAAGGAAAAAATGGAAAAAGAACTGGAAGCCTTCCAGAAAGATTGGGAAAAAGGGGCAAAAGACTGGGAAAAAGAGCAAGAAAAATGGGCGAAAGGACAAGAAAAATGGGCAAAAGAGCATGAAAAGTGGCAGGCCGAACAGGAAAAGTGGCAGGCTGAAAATCAAAACCGGAACCGGATCAGGTATAACTACGGTGGCGATTTCCAGCAGGCAGTGAAAGCCGAGCTCCTGCGGGAAAACCTCATTTCCGATCCTAAAGATTTTTCCTTCCAGTTGAATTTCAAATCCCTGAAAATCAACGGAAAAAAGCAGCCGGATGAAATCCATCAGAAGTACCTGAACATGTATGAACGGTACTCCGGCGATAAAATGGAAAAGGGCGGCAATTATACGGTGGAAGAACACGATTGAGCGTGTTTGGTGTATGGAGGGCGTTGCTCAAACTACCCGCAGCTGCCTAAGGTGAAACCTATTGGTGCCTGGAACTTTTGAAAATGCCCGGGAATCTGGGCGGCCACAAGGGCCGCCCCTACAAATCAGGCTTTTAGATTTGCAAATAAGCAAGGTTTTTATGTTTATGATGTAGGGGCGACCCTTGTGGTCGCCCAATTTCTTGTGGTCGCCCAAGTTTTCAAAGGTTCCAGACATCAGTAAGCTTCGCTCCAGGCAACTGTGAGTGGCTTGGGCAACGCGCCCCAAACACTAAACACTAAACACCAAACACCAAACACGGCTATTGGCGAAGCGCGCCCGTTTTTTCCACAGCCAAACCAACAACGTTCACGCCCGGCAAGGGGTCGCGCCGGGTGAATTGTTCCAGGGTAATCATATACTCACCTTGCAGGTTGAAATACGCCTTGTCCTGCAACAGGATACGCGTATTGCAGCGGTGGCCCGAGCATTTTCCGGCGCTGTTCCCTTGTGCATCAAAAAGATCGAAGGAGCGTATCCTGGTCATCCTTTTCCCGTCGGGAAATCGCGTATGCAACTTCAGGTAAATATTCTGTGTCTGGAAAGTGTCCGCATATTCAAAATCGGCAAACAGGTTATACAACTGCGCCGTATCGGTCACCGTAAAACGAAAATCCAGCGTATCGCGGTAAGCCCATTGCCCGTCCAAAATCTTTTTTTCTTCTTCAAAAAGATAGTCGGGACCGCAGGATGCCATGAATATGGCTATAAGAACAAGGTAAATGGATCGTGAAAACATGTTAAATTTTAGTTTTTGAGCATTTGAAGATACTCGAATACTCGCATCTTCAAATACTCGAATACTCGCATCTTCAAATACTCGAATACTCGCATCTTCAAATACGCTATCCGACTATCGTTTTTCGCAACAAACGACCAATGCCGGCGGGATATTGAGCGGCACCACATCTACATCCATATTTCCGAAAATACGTTTGTAAAAATGCAGCATGAGCGGAAAGTAGTGAAACTGCACAAAACGACCGCCAACAGCCAGCCAGTGCAGGCAGGCCGACGTAATTCGTTCGGCTAATACTTCGGGCAGCATGATAAATGGAATACCGGAAATAAAATAATCGACCTGCTTAATCCCCATTTCATCGAAGTAGCGACCCATATTTTCAGCCGAATCATAGATAATCACCACCCGCTTGTCGTGCTGAAAAGCGACGTGCAGTTTTTTTACAAAAGCCTCGTTGATTTCAAAAATAAGCAGCAGCGCATCAGGTTGTAGGCGTTTGAGAATGAAATGGGTAATTACGCCATCGCCGGGGCCGAGTTCTACTACCACTTTTGCGCGAAGGGGGTCTATTTTTTCGGCAATAGCCCGGCACAAAAAACGGGAACTCGGCGCCACGCTACCTGTTGAGCGCAAATTGCGGAAACTCTCCCGAAGAAAATCAAGACGCTGTTGTCCCACTGTCTGTTTGCGTATTTGTGGTGAATGGCAGGGCTGCCCAACAAAGTTGATGAGGGTTTATAAAAGTTGATGAAGGTTGATGAAGTTTATAAGGTTGATGAGGGTTGATGAAGGTTGATGAAGTTTATAAGGTTGATGAGGGTTGATAAGGTTTATAAGGTTGATGAGGGTTGATATTCATCGGCTCGAATAAAGAGCGATTGGTTCATTATCGAGCCGATGAATATCAACCCTCATCAACCTTATAAACTTCATCAACCTTCATCAACCCTCATCAACCTTCATCAACCTCTTATATAAGCCGTAAGATCAGGAAATTTTTTCAATAGTCCTACCGCTTCTGCTTTTGAAATGCGAAGCCCGTTGAGATAAGCAACTACCGTAGCCTCTGCGAACCCCTGCTGCACCAGGTCTTTGCGCAATTGAACGGCTTTGTCGTGCTGGGCAAACCAGCCTGCCGTGTAGCGATATGAGCCGGAGCCGGGCTGACTTTCGATCATCATGTCGTCAAACATACTCAATGCATCATTGGTCAGTATCTGGCGGGTAGTCGCTACCTCCACCCGGTACGACAAACCGGCGCCCAATCCGTCAAAATATTTCATACCTGGTGCGGCCATCAGTTCCGATACGGCCGGGCGTTCCAGCCGAAACCCGAACGGCAACGGATCGGCAGGCAATACGAAACTGATCTCGGCGCGGCGATTCAGGCGGGCGCCGACCGGATTCGGCGCTGCATCCAGTACATTTTTAGCCAGCGGATACCCCGGGCCTGCACTGCGCAACACAATTCTCGACGCCGAAATACCGCGATCAACCAGCGCTTTTCCCACGATTTCAGCGCGTTTAATACCGTAATACAAGTCGAATTTGGAAGGACCGGTTTCATCCGTATGCACAGTCACCAATAGCATGGGCGTCGGGAAATTGCGCCCAATCACCGCAACGCTGTCCAATATTTTCTGATTATCCGGCGACAGCAGATCCCGGTCGTTGTCATACAAAATGGCTGGGATGCTGAACTGGCGCTGTTCGGCGACTTCGGCAGCGGGTTCAACCTTATCGGCGATTGCAAACAACATGGGCGCAGCATCGTTTTGCTGTTCCGGCGCCGCTTCTTTCATGTAAACAATATACAAGTCGCGTTCGCCATAGCTGTCCAGCCGGTCGGAAGCCATAAAAGCCGTGCGGCCGTCTTCCGCAAACCGGAAGGATTCGTCATTGCCTGGCGAATTGACCGGAGTGCCCATATTGGTCGCCGGTAGCCAGGCTTTTTTACCTTCTTCAAAAACAGTTTTGTACACATCCAGGCCGCCCATACTTTCGGTGCGGTTGCTGCTGAAATACAGGGTGCGTCCGTCGCGGGCCAGAAAAGGACTTACT
>JALHMA010000097.1:0-15240 GCA_022844265.1 Saprospiraceae bacterium
GAATGCAGGCGATTGCAGGCCGATTCGTAATCGAGTGCATAGCGGCGCAGGCGATCGAGGTTGTCCAGGCGCTGGTTGATATTGCCCAGCGGAACCACCAGGCGGCGCAGGTCGAGTTCGTCGAGCACCAGGTTCAGTATTTCGGAGGCGGACAGGTCAGCGATGCGCGGACGGAGTTGCAGCAACTGTTCGAGCATGGTATCCTGCGTGGCCCACGACGAACGCAGCAGCCCCGGATCAGTGCGCAGCCAATCGAGGCGACTTTCCACCATGGTTTCCAGCGACATCTCATTCGTCAACAGCAGGATTTCGGCAGCGCTCAGGGCGTCGGAAGGCGTGAGCAAGTATTTCAGGCAGGCCAGCGCGAGTTTGGCTTCCGGCGTATCGAGCAATCCGGTTCGGCTGATCGATGCTTTCAGTCCGGCCCGGTGCAGCGCATCGGCCATATCTATGCAGCCGCGGTTGTCGCGGCACAACACGGCGATATCCCCGGGGCGAACCTGGCGTTTTTCTTTTGTTTTTTTATTGTTAATCAACACCTTGCGTTCCAGCATCACACTGATCTGATCGGCGATACAGTTTTGTATCCAGGGCTTTCCGGGCACTTTGTTTTCGTCGAGTTCCGACAGAAAATGCCAGTGTTGTAGCGCGGGTTGGAGTGCCGCATCGTCGGCGAGCGCAGGTTCGAGCACCACTTGCTCCCTCGGCGTGTCCGGGAAAGCGCGGGTAAAAATGGCGTTGACGGCATGAACAATATCCGGTCGGCTGCGCCACGATTGTTTTAAAATGTTGTCATCTTTTACGCCGCCGGTGGCATTAATGATAGCCTGCATGAGCGCCGGATCGGCCCCGCGAAAACCGTAAATACTTTGTTTTGGATCGCCTACCCAGATGGAGCGTTTGGCTAAGCGGCTGATTTGCAGGAAAATATCCAATTGAATGGGCGAAGTGTCCTGAAATTCATCAACCAGCAATAAATCAATTTCGCGGGATAAGGTATTGCGGACGGCTTGCACGCGGAGCAACTGACTGACATAGGTTTCCATGTCGGTGTAATCGATCAGGCCGCGTTTTTTCTTGTATTGTTCGTATTCGCCGAGCGCATCGGTAGCAATGTCGAACACCATTTCCATGAACCCTTTGATGTCGGCCCGGAACTGCGGGTGTTCGTCGTGGCGCAGCGCAAGTTCGTGTACCTCTTCCAGCAGCTCGCTGCTCTTTTTGGAGGCGTTGGTTTTGGAAATTTTCACCCATTCATGCCAGTACAGTTCGCCGCGGTATTTCAGTTGGTTCTGGAAATCGCGCAGCGTTGCCATCGCATCCTGGGTGACTTTGGTGGTGTCGCTTTCATTGGCTTCCAGGGCCGCAACGGCCTGATCTATAGCCGACAGCAGGCGGTTGTTCCACACCACAGGGTCGGTGTTCTGTACGGGCGGCAGCAGGCGTTCAAAACTTTCCCAGGAACGCAACTTGCTGGTTTCCAATACTTTTTTTGAAAAATTATTGGCGCGCGCCACATCGGTCATTTCCCGGATACTGCGCCGCCAGTCATAAGGTTCGCCGGTGGCCTTCTTTTTGGAAAGTCCCAGCCGGTCGGCGAGGTGGTTCATCCGTTCGATCCGCGCCGGGGTCAGCACCTGGGCCAGAGATTCATTGAACAGGCGCTGGCTGTCGCCCTCGGCAATGATTTCTACCAGCGGCGACACGCCCGCTTCAAAAGCAAACCGCTGCAGGAGTCGGGCGCCGATGCTGTGTACCGTCCCGATCAATGCCGAGCCGAGTTCGTTGGCGGCTTCGCTCATGCCTTTTTCGAGCAGCCGCACGCGGACGCGTTCCTGTAACTCCGCTGCCGCTTTCTGGGTAAAAGTAGTGGCGACGATGCCTGCGGGGCGCACACCTTCCTGCAGGAGCTCGACCATGCGCCCGGTGAGCCGGTAGGTTTTTCCGGAGCCTGCGCCGGCAGAGATGACTTCTATGGGTAGCATGTTTTTTTGTGTTTAGGGTTTGGTGTTTAGTGTTTAGGGCGCATTGCCTTTGGTTACTCTATATCATTTAGCCAAGGGCAATGCGCCCTAAACACCAAACACCAAACCCTAAACACCAACAGTGCAAAAGTAAGAATCTCAAACCACTCAATTCCTTATCTTTCCGCCCAAAAGTATGGTTCGTTTTTTACCTTTTCTACTGTTGCTCCTTCCATCCTGCACCAAAAAAATATTCAATAGTCAGCACATGGCGCATTTCACGATTCCTTTTGAAACAAATCCCAACCAAACGCTTACGTACCACGAAGCCATTGCCTGTTATGAAAAAATGGCCGCCGCGCATCCGGGCATTTTTCAACTGAGCACCATGGGCAGTACGGACAGCGGCGAACCCATGCACGTAGCGGTGCTGAATACGGACGGCGAATTTGATCCGGTCAAGATACGCCAATCCGGTAAACGCATCTTGTTGATTAACAACGGCATACACCCGGGCGAACCCGAAGGCATCGACGCTACCGTGCTGCTGCTCCGCGATTACCTGAACAAACCGGAGCTGCAAAAATCGCTGCAACACTTGGCCATTGTTTTTATCCCGGTGTACAATGTAGACGGCTGCCTGAACCGAAACAGTTTTACTCGCGCCAACCAGGACGGGCCGGAATCGTACGGTTTCCGGGGCAATGCCCGCAATTACGACCTCAACCGTGATTTTATCAAATGCGACTCGCGCAATGCCCGCACGTTCAACCAGATTTTCCAGACCTGGATGCCCGATATTTTTGTGGACAATCACACCAGCAACGGCGCGGACTATCAATATACGATGACGCTCATCGCTACCCAGCATAACAAACTGGAAGCGCCGCTGGGGCAGTTCTTGCAGGAAACGATGTTGCCCGAACTGTATGCCGATATGAAAAACCGGAAATGGGAAATGATTCCTTATGTCGACTCGCCCAAGGAAACGCCCGATTCAGGTATCACCGGTTTTTGCGATTACGGCCGTTATTCCACCGGTTATGCCGCTTTGTGGAACACCATCGGTTTTATGCCAGAAACCCACATGCTCAAACCTTTTAAAGACCGCCTGTGGGGTACCTATCATTTTATGGATGCCGTGATCCATTTTATCGCAAAACACCACGAAGAGATTGGCAAGGCGCGGGCGGCAGCTTTTGAACTGACCAAAAGCAAAAGTACTTTCCACTTAGACTATGCGATGGATCAGAAAAAGCACGATTCGATCCCGTTTAAAGGATACGAAGCGGGATACAAACCCTCGGAAGTGAGCGGACTGCCGCGGCTCTGGTACGACCGCAGCAAACCCTACGAAAAAAATATCCCGTATTACAACTACTTCAAACCGTCGCTTTCGGTTGAAAAACCCGCTGCCTATATTATTCCGGCTGCCTGGGAAAACGTGATCGAGCGCCTGCAACTCAACGGCGTGGTCATGCAGCCTTTGAAAAAAGACCTGGAACTGGAAACGGAGACCTATTTTATCGGCGATTTCAAAACGCGCAACGCCTGGGAAGGCCATTATTACCATTACAAGGTGCAATTGGAAAAACGGATGCAACGCCGGAAATTCAGCAAAGGCGACCTCGTCATTTACACCAACCAGGCCGCCAACCGCTATCTGATGGAAACGCTGGAACCGAATGCGCCCGACTCCTGGTTTGCCTGGAATTTTTTCGAGTCGGTGCTGATGCAGAAGGAATATTTCTCCGCATATGTTTTTGAAGACCTCGCTGCGCAGTTTTTGAAAGAAAACCCGGCGGTGCAGGCAAAATTGGACGCCAAACGCGCCGCTGACCCGGAATTTGCCGGCGACGCCTCCGCCCAACTCGACTGGGTGTACCGGCAATCGCCCTGGTACGAACCGACGCACCGGATGTATCCTGTGGCGCGGGTGATCGACGCCGCATTGCTTGTTGGTTATTAGTTATTCGTTATTGGTTATTCGTGTAGTAACCCTTGGCATGGTCAAATGCTCAAGCCAAGAGTTACTACACGAATAACCAATAACGAATAACTAATAACCAATAAGCGGCAACTAATCTACCAATACCTGCCATTTATAGAAAAAGACTTGAATACATGCGCTGATTGGCGTACTCTTGCTATGGATAAAAACGGCTGGAAACAGAAACAACTTTTCCATTCAAACATGAAAAATACCTTAAAATTTACGGCCGCTCTGGCATTCCTGCTACTCAGTTTAATGGCCGGTGCACAAGAGGTCTGGTCACTCGAACGTTGCGTACGATACGCACAGGAAAATAACCTCACCATTAAACAGGCAGTAGCCAATGTAAAAACATCCGTGTTGTCAGAACGACAGGCCAAAACGGCCCGTTTGCCCAACATCAGCGCATCATTCAACGCCGGTGAACAATTCGGTTATACGATTGACCCGACGACCAACTCGTTTAGCACACAGGCTACGGGTTTTAACAGTGTGGGCCTGAACGCTAGTATTTCCCTGTTTCAGGGCGGACAAATTCACCATGCGGTGAAACAATCCGGCTGGGATCGCCGGGCCGCCGAAGCGGATGCGGAACAATCGATCAACAACATTTCGCTACAGGTGGCGTCTGCCTTTCTGAACATTCTTTTGTTTGAGGAGCAGGCCCAAAATGCCAACCGCCGGGTTGAATTGACCCAATCGCAATTGTCTGTCACGCAGAAAATGATCGACGCCGGAACAGTACCGATGGTCGACAAATACAATATTGAAGCGCAGATCGCCCGCGACCAGCAGTCGGCAGTATTGGCCCAAAACAATATCGACCTGGCTTACCTGAACCTCAAGCAATTGCTCCAGCTCGAACCGGATTACGATCTGCGTATCGAAAAACCCTTAGTGCCCGTGCCAGAAGACGCAGCGCCCGAAGCGCTGACCCTCAGCCCCGTTTATCAAACGGCATTGGGAACCCAGCCGAGCGTTCGGGCCGCCGACCACCGCGTGGAGAGCGCCCGGGAAGGTATTTATATCGCCAAATCGGCCTATTATCCCTCTGTTGGCTTTGGCGTCAACCTGAACAGTAACTTCTCGACGGCTTTCAAAACGCCGGAAGGCTTCGATAATTTTCCGTATATCGTACCTGTGATTATCGACGGTGAAAACCGCATCCTGGAGATTCCGGGGCAGGAGATTTCAGTTCCCAGGAATATTCGCCAGGTGCCTTACTTCGATCAGATGAACCGCAACTTCGGTCAGAGCGTGGGCCTGAATATCAGCATTCCAATTTATCAGAACGGTCGCACCCGCCTCAGTGTGGAACGCGCCAACCTGAACCTGCTGAACGCACAATTGCAACAGAACCAGACGCGTCAGACCCTGAAAAACGATATTCAGACTGCCATCGCCAATGCACGCGCCGCCGACAAACAATACGAGGCCGCCCAACGCACCCTCAATTCGACGACCCTGGCGTACGAGAACATGGAGAAACGGTACACCGTCGGCGCTGTGAACGCTTTCGACCTGACTACTGCCAAAAACAACCGCGACAACGCAGAAAACGATATGGTGGTAGCGAAGTACGATTTCCTGTTCAAATTGAAAATTCTGGATTTTTACCTGGGCAAGCCGATTAGCCTGAACTAACTCCATTGCGCAGTGTTATTTATCAAAACACGGATTAAGGGGCTTATCCTCTTAATCCGTGTTCTGATAAATAACACACACATACCAGAATCAATCACAAATTATGGAACGCAAAGATTTTCTCAAAAAGGGACTTTTAGGCACCGGCATGTTTGTTACTTCCGCTGCATTGGGCAACGTGGTAAAAAACAATATCGACGAACTGAAAGAACTTGAAATCCTCGGTTTCAATCACATTCCCAATACAGATTCAAAACTTATGGCGAACTCCGTTTTTCATAAAGCCGATACACGCGGATCGGCTAATCACGGCTGGCTGCAAAGTTATCATACCTTCAGTTTTGCCAATTATTACAACCCCGAACGTATGCACTTCGGTGTGTTGCGCGTGCTCAACGACGATACCGTGCAGGGCGGCAAGGGTTTTGGTAAACACCCGCACGACAACATGGAGATCATCTCCATTCCGCTGGAAGGAGATCTGGAGCACAAGGACAGCATGGGTAACACCACGGTGATTCGCAACGGCGATGTGCAGGTGATGAGCGCCGGTACAGGCATTACCCACAGCGAATACAATAAAAACACGGATCAATCGGTCAAATTCCTCCAGATATGGGTATTTCCGAACAAACGCAACGTAACACCCCGCTACGACCAGATCACGCTGCAACCGGAAGACCGGAAAAATAAACTGCAACAAATCCTGTCGCCCAATCCCAATGACGCAGGCGTGTGGATTCATCAAAATGCCTGGTTCCATCTCGGCAGTTTTGACAAAGGTGTCAACGCTGATTATACGATCAAATTGAAAGGCAACGGGGTATATGTTTTTGTGCTGAACGGCGATATTACCGTCAATGGACAGCAACTGAATCGCCGCGACGGCTTTGGTATCTGGGATACCGACAAGCTGGCTATCACAGCGGACAGCCATGCGGAGTTTTTGCTGATGGAGGTACCGATGAGTATTTCGTAAAATATGCCTGTTTTCTATTAAGTAATCAGGCAAAATTAGTTTTGGCTATATTATTTGCAAATGGTTGATTATCAACACAAATAACCAATAACCAATAACTACATACCAAGCGCTTCCACCCTGATAACTAATAACTGATAACCGATAACCAACTAAAAGGACGCGCTCGCCTCCGGGTTCACCAGTTTATAACTGCTCCGCTCGCCGTCGCGGTAAAAATGAACGAGGTTGGTTTGTTCCGGCAGGAAATCATAGAGTAATGTATTGTGTACTACTACCGGACCTGTTCCGGGAAAAGAGGCCGCTTCGAGGTAACACCAGGTGGCCTCTTCTTCTATTTCATAACCGATGAGTTGAAACGCAACGGGTTTCCCTGCCACGGTGATTTGCAGCCGCTCCGCAATATACCGCTGGAGGTAAGCGTCTGCCGAGCCGTCTTTTTTGCTCAATTCCGCCTGGTACCGGTATTTTTTGTACAACGCGTCCTGCAGGTCGTCCGTAAACATACGGCAACTGATATTCAGCGATTGTTGCCTGGAATCGGAGCGTATTTCCGTGACGCTGACATAATAGGGGTGAATGTTTTTAGATGAACTGCCTAAAAAGAGCAGTAAAAAAAGCACCCAGTTATGACTGGAACCCTGAAAAAGGTGGTGTATTTGCATCATAATGCAAAATTAGGAAGTTTTGAACGATTTTCACCTCTGGTTTTCAACCGGCCTTGAACATATTGCCGACTGGAAAGGTTACGACCACATTCTGTTCATAATGGCGCTTTGCGGGATGTACGGCCTGCGGGAATGGAAACAACTGCTCATTTTAGTCACTGCTTTTACCCTGGGCCATAGCCTCACGCTGGCGCTGAGCGTGCTCGATATTTTGAAAGTACGGAGTGCCGTGATTGAGTTTCTGATTCCCGTCACCATCGTACTCACTTGTACCATCAACCTGATTGACCTGAAAAAAGCATCGAAACGCGGTTTTCAGGTGCGCTATCTGGCTGCTTTGTTTTTCGGCCTGATCCATGGCATGGGCTTTTCCTTTCTGCTCAAATCGCTGCTCGGAAAAGAAGAAAACATCGTGCCGCCGCTGTTTGCGTTCAATGTCGGACTCGAAGCGGGTCAATTACTGATCGTGGCGGCAGTTGTACTGTTATCATGGCTGGCAGGCGCCCTGATCCATATTCAGGAAAAAGACAAAAACTTCTTCCTTTCTTCCACCGTCTTTGGCATCGCTTTCGTAATGATGCTGGAAAGGGTACCTTTGTAAAAGCCACAGACAACACGCCAATATTTTTACATCAATTGACAATATACATGCGTACCGCCACTCTCTTACTTGTGTTCTTTTGTGTGACCGCCGGTTTTGCACAAAACATTCAGAACAACCCCGCTTCCAACCACGGCAACAAATTTGAACAGTTGGGCGCCGTACTTCCCGATGCAAACGTGTACCGCACGGCTTCCGGCGCACCGGGTCACCAGTACTGGCAGCAGCGGGCCGACTACCAGATCGACGCCCGGCTCGATGAAAAAGACCTGCGCCTGCACGGGCAGGAAACCATTACTTATCACAATAATTCACCGGATGTGCTGACGTATCTATGGCTGCAATTGGACGAGAATGAGCACCGGGCCGATAACGAGAGCAATAATTTCAACGAAAGCCCGATCGAAGCACCGCTGACTGATTTTCAGTTGGAAAAACTCGAATTCCGCAAGAATCTGGCCGACTATGGCGTCAATATCGAAAGTGTGACCGACCAGGCGGGCAATGCCTTGCCATACACGATCAACCACACCATGATGCGGGTCGACCTGCCCAAACCGCTGCAATCGAAACAGAAATATGTTTTTAAAATCAAGTGGAATTACAAGATTATTCCCCGCCTGAAATTGGGCGGACGCGGCGGTTACGAACTGTTTGAAGGCGACGGCAACCGCGTGTTTACCATTTCTCAATGGTACCCGCGGATGTGCGTTTACAGCGATTACCAGGGCTGGAACAACAAACAGTTTACCGGAAGAGGCGAATTTGCGCTCGTTTTCGGCAATTTCTCCGTGAACATGCAAGTGCCTGCCGACCATGTTATCGCATCGACAGGTACCTGCCAGAATCTTTCGGAGGTGCTGACGCCCGCCCAGTTGAGCCGCTGGAAAAAAGCGCAGCGCTCCGATACGCCGGTGGAAGTCGTGACCCTGGAAGAAGCCCAAGCGCGCGAACTAAAACCCGAGCAGGAGCGATACGTCACCTGGAAATTCCAGGCCGAAAACGTGCGCGATTTTGCCTGGGGCAGCTCCCGCAAGTTTATCTGGGACGCCATGTCGCAACCCGTGGAGGGCAAAGACGTGATGTGTATGAGTTTTTACCCGAAAGAAGCCTACGCTTTGTACAGCCGTTATTCCACCAAAGTGGTGGCGCACACCTTGCGGGTTTATTCCAAACACACCATTGCCTACCCATATCCCACGGCCATCAGCGTGGAAGCGAGCAGCGGAATGGAATACCCTATGATTGCTTTCAACTATGGTCGTACCGAGCCGGACGGCACCTACAGCGCCCGCACCAAACACGGGATGATTTCCGTGATTATCCACGAAGTGGGGCACAATTTTTTTCCGATGATTATCAACAGCGACGAGCGGCAATGGAGCTGGATGGACGAAGGGCTGAATACTTTCGTGCAGTACCTGGCGGAGCAGGAGTTTGACAACAATTACCCTTCTTCACGCGGCCCTGCCTACAAGATTGTCGACTATATGAGTATGCCGGCCAATCAATTGGAACCGATTATGACCAATAGCGAGAACATCGCGCAGTTTGGCAGCAATGCTTACGCCAAACCCGCTGCAGGGCTTAATATCCTGCGGGAAACCGTGATGGGCCGCGAACTGTTCGACTACGCGTTCAAGGAATACGCCCGGCGCTGGGCATTCCGGCACCCGGCTCCGGCAGACTTTTTCCGCACCATGGAAGACGCCTCGGGGGTAGACCTCGACTGGTTTTGGCGCGGATGGTTCTATGACATTCAACCGGTGGATATTGCTTTAGACAGCGTCCGGGCATTTACGGTAGGCGCAGAAGGCGCTACCGAATTAGTTGCCAGGCCTGCGGTCAATCCTTTCGGCGACGACGTTCCCGAACGCACTGTGCTGGCGGAAAACATTTCCCAGATTCGAAACCGCGAAACCCGTATGTCTTTTCTGGTAGATCAGGACACTACACTGCGCGATTTTTACTATTATTACAAACCGGAAACAAGCAATACACCCCGTACGGAGCCGGCCGGCGGCGGACGCCGGGGTGGTGGTAGAGGGCTGGAAAAAGTAGCCGGAGCGGATTTAGCCAAATTCGCCGGCAATTTCTACTACGAACTGACGCTGAGCAACAAAGGTGGGCTGGTAATGCCCGTTATTGTCCAGTGGAATTACAAAGACGGCAGTAGCGAAATGGAGTACATCAGCGCCTATATCTGGCGCAAAAACGAATCGAAAGTGGTAAAAACCTTTGTCAAAACCAAAGAAGTAGCCTCCATCGTCCTCGATCCGTTTAAAGAAACCGCCGACATCGACGAGCGCAATCAAACCTGGCCAAGCGCCAGCCAACCCAGCCGTTTTGAATTGTTTAAAGGGCGCGGATTCGCCCGGGGCGCCAACAACCAGGGCAACCCGATGCAGAAAGCGTTGAAACAGAAGAAATAGATGAATGATGAATGATAAATGATGAGTGATGAGTGATGAATGATGAATGGCCGAGCGTGATGTCCGACATCACGCTCGGCCATTCATCATTCATCATTCATCATTTATCATTCATCATTCACCATTCATCATTCCTGTTTTCAAACCGCCTGTCCCAGCATCATTTTCCTTTGCAGGGCAATATCTCCCTTTTTGACAAAGGTAATCGGTACAAATTCGTCGGTTGGCGAGCCGATATAGTACAAAGTCCAGTCTTCATCATAACGGGAAAGCATTTGGCGGATGCACTCGGCGCGATCGATCAAAGGGAAAGCGCAATCCTCCCAGTAGAAAAGTTCTACGCGGTAGTGCAATTGCTGTTTCAAGCCATTGATGGTTACCTCTATTTCAATGTCTTGTTTACCTGGCAGGGACGGAATAGGAACTGCAATGTATGCCATACGAAAGTGTTGAATGATGAGTATTTTCTTCGGAGAAACGACAGCGCTAAAGCTGAAAAAATATCCCGCCATCTCCGTGCCATCTTTCATCAAACCTTATAAGTCGCGGAAATACTACACTATGCTGTAAATTTTGCCCGTTTTTTGCATCCTGCGGTTCATAAGAACTTGCCCAAAAGTGCGATTCTGAACAATTCTGTTCGGAATTGGACAATGGTGGACGAAGCCGCTCGCTTATGACTCGCCACTTTCCATGCAATCAAATTGTGAAATCGGCTGTCTTTGCATTTTATTTGTACCCGTAATCGTGTGTGGTGTATGGTGTTTCGTGTTTAGGGCGCTTCGCCTTTGGCACTAGTTTGGTGATTTTGTCCAAAACTCCACAGTCGCCAAAGGCGAAGCGCCCTAAACACCAAACACGAAACACCAAACACCAAACACGAAACACTATACACCAACCTGTTCCATGTTCCACCGCATTTCCATCACTTTTTTACTGCTTCTGCATACTGCCCTGCTTCCGGCACAGTCGATTGCCGAACTGGAACGGCAATTGGAGCAGACGACTGCGAGTGATCAGCGGTGGGAAATTACGTACAGGCTTTCCAAATACTGGCTCGTTACAGACCCTGCCCGTGCTGCAGCTTATGCCAAACAATCGCTGCAATTAGCCATTTCCCTGAACGACAAACGCCGGGAAGCCGAATCCGCCTGGGTCAATGCGGATATTGCCGAACGCCAGTCGCGCGTGGCAGAAGCTGTGACGCTGTACAACCAAACATACCGTGTCGCTCAGGCCGCCGGACTGCCTGATTTGCCATTGCAGGCAAGCGAGAAACTACAGAACATCAGTGCCAAACAGGGCAATTACAAAGCCGCTTATGACTGGAGCCGGCAGCGCAGCGCCTTGTTGCAGGAAAAATCCAGGCTCTATGCAGAGGAGCAGCGACAAAAGTATGAAGCCACCCAGGCAGCGCTGGAAGCGCAAAAAAAACGCGAAAACGCCCTGGGGTTAGTTTTGTTGGCAGTACTGGGTCTGGTGCTCGCGATCCTGTACTACCTCCGGCAACGCGCCAACCGCCGCACCCGGGGCGAAATGGCCGAAAAAAATGCCATGATCGAAGAAAAACGCCGCCGCAGCGAACAACTCCTGCTCAATATCCTGCCACCCGCCGTTGCCGCCGAACTCACGGTGCGGAATAAAGTAGCCGCCCGGCGCTATGAGCACGCTACGGTGATGTTTATTGATTTCGTCGGATTCACCAAAACAGCGGAACTCCTGAAACCGGAAGAACTCATCACCGAACTGGACTATTGTTTTTCCCGATTTGACGACCTGATCGGGCGCAACCGGATTGAAAAAATCAAAACCGTGGGCGACGCCTATATCTGCGCAAGCGGCCTCTCCGATCGCAACGAACGTCCGGCAGATATGATCCGGGCAGCCTTGCAAATCCAGGATTTTTTAAAAAAATTAAAAGAAAAACGTTCCGCAGAAGGCCGCCCTTATTTTGAAGCCCGCATTGGAATCCACTTCGGCCCCGTTGTGGCAGGGGTGGTAGGCACCAAAAAATTTGCCTACGACATCTGGGGCGATACGGTAAATACGGCAGCCCGGCTGGAAGAAGCCTGCGAAGCCGGTCGCATCAATGTGAGCGGTTCGGCCCGGGAAGTGGTACTGGATGAGTTCCGATGGGAATACCGCGGCAAGGTAGCCGCCAAGAACAAGGGTGAAATGGAGATGTACTATGTGAGTGATGCGTTGTGAGTTTCCAGCCGGTAGCCCACGCCATGAACGGCTACAATCCGCAATCCCGCGTCATCCCGCAGCAACTTGCGCAGGCGCGACACAAATACATCGACGCTGCGCCCGACAATAATACCTTCGTCTTCCCAGACCGATTGGAGGATAAAATCGCGTTCCAGCAGCTGGTTGGGGTGGCTGGCAAACAAATGCAGCAGTTTGGCTTCGCGATAGGTCAGGGTATGGCGCGAATTGCCCGAGATCAGCGTCTGATTACCGATATCGAGTCTGGAATTACCAAACAAAACCTGATTGGAAAGCGCCGGTTCCGTTTCCTGAGCAGGGTTCGGTTGTATTTTCCGGCGGTTTCTGGCGACTAAAAAGATGCCTGTTAAAACACCTGTTACGGCTACAATCCATCCCAGCACATTTTTTTCCGATTTGGGTGGCGTGGCTTTGACAAAATGTACTTCCACGTTATAACAGTCGAGCAGCATTTCCCGGCCACCACAGGGCGCACCATTGTTTTGTTTAAAATCGAAGAAATTGTACCCCAACTGCAAAGCGCCATCCAGGCAGTTTACGACTGCTACGTCGTAGTTTTCCTGAATACCGTGTATTTCCAGCGATTGTTGCAGCAAGACCGGCAGGCGATCGTAATTGAATGAATGTTCCAGTTGAAGCAGCCAGGTATCGGCATCCTTTTGTCGGACCGCTGCAATATGGGAACGCTTGTCGCCCGTTTCGGCAAGTAAATAATGTCCGGTACGCCGCAGTGCAAGATTCACTTTTTCAGCAAAATGATCGGCAGGCGCCTGGCCGGCATCAGCATTTCGCCCAAGCAGCCAGGCGCATACCAAAGCCGTTAGAAGCAGCAAGGCGGCTCCGGCCACAGCGATGGGCATTTTCTTCCAGTAGACTCGATCCATGTCCACAAAAGTAACCAAACTGGAAGGAAATATCCTTTTACTTAAATCTTCGGCCAAAATAAATTTGACAAAAACTTTTTGTAACCCATTGACTATCATTGTCTTGCGCTCTTTTTGATTTTTATCTTTTAACGAATCAAAATCTCATTGTGCGGGAGCGCCAGATGATTGTCCATTGTCATCAACACGATACGATCTCCTTTCCGGCATTTGGACAAAACCCGGCTGATTTCCAGTTTTTTATAACGTTTATCGGAAAACATACAGATGGTGCCGGTATTTTTATCCCGGATGGCAACCATAAATTCAGCAGGGTCGTCCGCAATCCACACATTGTTGTCATAGGTAGCGGGACTGACCGTCAAAATACCCTGTGCCGTGCTGTCTATGATACATTTTCCATCAGGCGAGTACTCATTCACCACTAATTTATTGTCCAGAAAGGCTGCCGTACAATTGGTATAATGCTCCTGACCGAAAGCAAGCGTGGAAATGGCGCTGCACAACAGCAGCAGGACGAGGCGATGTATTTTTTTCATGTTCCATATTTTTTTTAAAATGATAGCACAAAAGTATGGCCTGCCGCAAGCGGAGCAGGTAAATGCTCGTAAAACAGTGTAAAGGACTTGTAAAAGTGTGCACAGCATCTGGTGTTCAGGGTTTGGGATAGTTATATTTGGATAATTCAAAAACAAGCCTTTACCTTTGCCGCCGCATGAAAAATACATTTACATACCATCACCACCATCATCACGTGCCATTTGGCAGGCGATGAGGTGCAGGTATTGTAACGGTAGTTGCAATATGCCTGAAACCCGGCTTGTCGAGTGTGATCCGACAAGCCGGGTTTTTTTGTTTAGTTTTTTACCACATAGGACACATAGGATTTCACATAGAACACATAAGATACTACGATTTTCAATGTGTACTATGTGAAACCCTATGTGAACTATGTGGTTAAAAAATACTTTTTTATAAAACATCAACCACTCCATGCTCCGATTAGCAATTCAAAAATCCGGAAGATTGTCCGAAGATTCGCTGCAACTCCTGCGCGATGCCGGTATCAATCTCAGCAGCAGCCCCAGCCGTATGTTGCGCACGCAGGCCAATAACTTCCCGTTGGAACTGATTTTCGTTCGCGACGACGATATTCCAGAATACGTGGAAGGCGGCGTGGTAGATGTGGGCATTGTAGGGGAAAACGTGCTGCTCGAAACCCTGAAAGACGTCAGTACCATCGAACGCCTGGGGTTTGGAAAATGCAGACTGTGTCTGGCAATGCCCAAAAACGCAACATACAATGGGCCTAAAAGCCTGGAGAACCTGCGTATTGCGACCAGTTATGTGCGCATTCTGGAAAATTTTCTGAAGGAGCAAAACATCCGGGCGGAAATCCACGAAATCAGCGGGTCTGTTGAAATTACGCCTTCGCTTGGCCTAGCCGATGCCATTTTCGATATTGTCAGCACGGGTAGCACGCTGTTGGCCAATGGTTTGCGGGAAGTGGCAACCGTCATCGAATCGGAAGCGCTTTTAATTGCGCACCCTGAGTTGCCACCGGAGAAACAAGAGATTCTCGACCGGCTGTTGTTTCGCATCCACGCCAACCGGAACGCCAAGAACCACCGCTATATCCTCATGAATGTACCCAACGATCGACTCGATGAAATAGCGGGTATCATTCCGGGTATGAAAAGTCCGACGGTGCTGCCCCTTACCCAGCCCGGCTGGAGCAGTTTGCACAGCGTCATTCCCGAATCGGTGTTCTGGGATGTGCTCGAACAACTCAAGGCCGCCGGCGCAGAGGGAATTCTGGTGGTGCCGATTGAACGGATGATTTTGT
>JALHMA010000097.1:15340-17047 GCA_022844265.1 Saprospiraceae bacterium
CCCGGCGACGATCAGGCTGCGGCACGCAGGGACACCGTTGCTGGTTTGCTATCTGAAATTCGCAGGGAAGGCGACCCGGCCGTGCGGCGATTGGCAGAGCGTTTCGATGGCAGCGCACCGGAAACATTAGAGGTGGATGCCGCAGCGTTTGAAGCCGCCGAACAGGCGCTATCCGACGAACTCAAAATAGCCATCCGGCTGGCGTACCACAATATCCGTGTTTTTCACGAACAGCAATGGGAACCCGAAATAACGACGGAAACCATGCCCAGCGTGGTGTGCAGCCGCCGGAGTGTTCCGATCGAACGGGTGGGCCTGTACATCCCTGGTGGCAGTGCGGCACTTTTTTCGACAGTACTCATGCTGGGAGTTCCTGCCCAATTGGCTGGTTGCCAGGAAGTAATACTGTGTACGCCCCCTCAAAAAAACGGCCAGGTGCATCCTGCCGTGTTGTTTTGCGCTCAACTCTGCGGTATTCGCCGGGTATTTAAAATTGGCGGCGTACAGGCCATCGGCGCGATGGCTTACGGCACGGAATCGGTGCCGCAGGTGTGGAAAATTTTCGGCCCCGGCAATCCCTGGGTCACTGCCGCCAAACAACTGGTCAGCCTCGAGGGCGTGGCGATCGACATGCCTGCCGGGCCTTCCGAGGTCTGTGTAGTGGCCGACGCGAGCGCACGGGCCTCCTTCGTAGCCGCCGACCTGCTCAGTCAGGCCGAACACGGGGCGGATAGCCAGGTGCTGCTGCTGACTACTTCGGAGGTTTTGATCGGGCAAATCGAACAGGAACTGGCTGCGCAATTATCCGATTTGCCCCGCCGGGAACTGGCGGAACAAGCGCTGGCGCACAGCACGGTTATTCTGGTAAAAGATATGGACGAGGCGATGGCACTGAGCAACCGCTACGCACCCGAACACCTGATTTTGCAGGTGGGAAACCCGGAACATTGGGCTGCCCGGGTGCGCAATGCAGGTTCCGTTTTCCTGGGCCACTTCACTCCCGAAAGTGCAGGCGACTATGCTTCGGGCACGAACCACACCTTGCCTACCGGCGGTTATGCCCGCGCTTACGCTGGCGTTTCACTGGATAGTTTTTTGAAAAAAATCACCTTTCAAAGCATTCAGCGCAACGGGCTGGAAAAAATCGGTCCGGCGATTACGGCGATGGCGCGCGCGGAAGGGCTGGAGGCGCACGCCCGGGCGGTGACGCTGCGTTTGGAACACTTGGCAGGATTGGAGAAATGATTTCTTTCGCCGCAGAGTAAATTGAACACGGATGTTATAGATGAGACACAGATTTAACAGATATTTTGCCGGTCTTACGATCCCGCAATTTTATGAACTGAAAATGAAGAATATAGAAAAATTACTCCGCCCCGGCATCGCCGCCCTGAAACCCTATTCTTCCGCCCGGGATGAGTTCACCGGCGCTGCTTCCGTTTTTTTAGACGCCAATGAAAACAGCCTCGGCGGCCCGCTGGAGGAAGACTTTTCCCGGTACCCCGATCCGCTGCAAATGCCCTTGCGGCAGGCTTTGGCGGCTTTAAAATCGGTAGCGACGGATCAGATTTTTATCGGCAACGGCTCCGATGAAGCGATCGACATGCTCATGCGCGCGTTTGTGGAGCCTGGGCGCGACAACGTGGTGCTGCTGCCGCCGACGTATGGTATGTACGCCGTGCAGGCCAATATTCATGGCGCCGAAAT
>JALHMA010000098.1 GCA_022844265.1 Saprospiraceae bacterium
GCTTCGCCCCCGGCAAACGTGACGGAAGGGTTGCTGGTCGACTCCACGAACACGAGGCTGCGCAGTTGATCCCGCAGGCGCAAGACCTTGGCGCGGCTGTACGGTTCGCCCGGTTTGATGCCGAGGTAATTGGACAAAAAAGCGGTGGGCAGTTTCAGATCGCCGTTGATTTTCAGGGTTTTAATGGTAAAAAAACGATTGCGCTCGATGCGCAGCAGCGCCGAAACAGCGCCGTTTTCGAGCACTTCTATGCTATCTAACCACACCAGAGCGAAAGGATAACCGTTGTTTTCGGCCTGCTCCAGCAAGCCGCGTTTCAGGTTGAGTAATGCCTCATAACGCAAGGGTTTGTCGCTGAAAAGTTTTTCCCGGAAACCCGCCGCTGCGAGCCAGGCCTGGTTGTCGTCGTCGGCCGGGCGCAATTGCACCCAATACATGGCCGGGCCGGGATAAAACACCGCTGTGGCCGTAGAATCGTTTATTTGCAGGCTGTCCAACGAAGCAGCGAGGTAACTTTCCTGCCGGAAATGTTGCAGCAAATCGCCGCACAACAGGCGAAACGCCATGGAATCGGGCAGCCGGAAAACGGCAGTTTCCAGCCCCCATTCATTGGGTTGCAGGCGAAAGGTTTTTACTTTTTCATCAAAAACAGCCGCCGCCGACCCCGGAATCCGGAGTTGCAAAATGGTCTGCGCGCCGGCTTCGGCGCCGTACACCAGCAACATGATCAGAAAAACAAGCGGCTTTTTCATGGTTATGCACCTGACGCGCTGGGAGCGGTTCAGGTTGTTTACAAAAGGAGTGCATTACGAATTGTCACTTGGTATCGCGCGCTGCGTATTGACGGGGTGACTTCGAGTCACCCCATCAATACACCGCAACGACCATTTGACATGCACCCTTAACAAAGGTAGCGCATCCGTCCGAGTGGCGACATGGTAAAGATGCCGGGCGCATTACCTTCGCGCCATGTTTGACAACATTCGGAGGTTTTCTTTCCCTTTGACGGGCATTGCCGCTGCGGTTTTAACGATCTGGCTGGGGTATTTCGCCCAAAGGGCCCATTTTGGGTCGTTCCTGCTCGTGTTCGGTGTTTTTTTTGCGCTGTACCTGTGGGTTGTTTTTGTACAAAAAGAACATGCAGATAATCAACGCCGCTACCTCTGGCTGGGAATCGGTCTGCGGGCGCTTTTGTTGTTCAGCATCCCCCATTTTTCCGACGATTTTTACCGCTTTCTCTGGGATGGCCGATTGACGGTTGCCGGTTGGCATCCGTTTATTCATCCGCCTGATTACTTTATGGAAAATCAGATTTTTCCAAAAGGCATTACCCCGGAATTATACGGCCTGCTCAATTCGCCGCAATATTTTACCGTTTATCCGCCCCTTTGTCAGGCAGTATTTGCAGCGGCGGCCTGGATAGCGCCCGATCATATCGGAGCCGAAGTGGGCGTGCTCAAATTATTTCTGTTGCTGTGCGAAGCAGGCACTTTGTACCTGTTGTCGAAGGCGCGTTTTGCGCCCGGATACGCTGTGGCGGCCTACGCGCTTAATCCGCTGCTGATCCTCGAAATCAGCGGCAACTGCCATTTTGAGGGCGCTATGATCTTTTTTCTGATCGCGGGTTTAGTCGCCCTGCAAAAAGAGCGCCTGCGCCTCGCAGCGGTTTGCTGGGCTTTTGCGACGGCTGCCAAAATGCTGCCGCTGCTGTTTTTGCCAGTTATCTGGCGCTGGTTAGGCTGGCGTAAAGGTTTGATATTCAACCTGGTATTTGGAGCGACATGCCTGGTTTTATTCGCGCCGCTGCTGAGCGTACTGCCCAATATTTTGCAAAGCCTCGATTTGTATTTCCGGCAATTTCAGTTCAATGCCAGCGTGTATTACCTGTTGCGGGAATGGGGTTTCGCTTCGCAGGGCTACGATATGGGCGAGTGGTTGGGGCCTCGGCTGGGCGCTGCCACGTTCGCCGGCGCTTTGCTGATTGCCTGGGCCTGGCCGCTGCGCAACAAGCGCAACATCGTTTCCTTAGCCGGGGCCATGCTTTTTACGCTGCTGTTGTACCTGAGTCTTTCGGCCACAGTGCATCCCTGGTACCTGTGCGTTCCGATGGCGATTTCTACACTCACCCGCTGGCGGTTTGCCCTGTTGTGGTCGGGACTGGCAGCGCTTTCCTACAGCCATTATGCGAACGGGCAGTTTCAGGAAAATTTTGTGTTGATTGGGGTGGAATACGGGGTTTTGTGGGGGGGGATCGTTTGGGAAATATTCAACCGCTCACAAGATCCAATTAGCAAAAAGGAGATGAAAGAATAGACGAGTTACAAATTTCTTTTTACTTGCTTGTTTCCCAAAAAGTTCCGGCTATCTTTGCCAGCAAGTAATCCTGATCAGGATATCCTTTAATCCTTTGCTTTGAAATTTGGAGAGCACACGCAGCATTCCCCCTTTTTATTTTCTCGCATACCCCAACGTTGCCTGCTCCATGTGCCTGGTGCGGGAACATCATACACATTTCTTCATATTAATATTTATCCACAAATGAAATCTTCTCTCTCTCTTACCCTTACTTCGAAGTTCATCGATTATAAGATTTGTATCAGTGTTCACAATTCTAACTAATGTTTTACCAGCATTCGCTCAACTTACGCCCTGTGCTGCGGAGATTCAAAACAAGGACTTACAATTAAAAGCGGAGGCGGCGTTGTTTAATGCTGAACCCAAAAATGAGGTTGTAACATGGGAAATTCCAGTGCGGTTCACCGTCTGTCAAAAAGATGACGGCACCGGATGGACTATCCCGATCACAGAAGCATTTTTAGACACATTCCTGGCTGATATGAATAATAAATTAGCCGGGGGAGTCAATATTTTTCATTTTTTTCGTTGCGGCCCGGCAAATTACATCAATTCGACACAGATGTACAGCGGGGCTGTTTTGCCATCCAACTATTCCTACATAAAAGGTATTCTGAACGTATACCTCTACAACCAGCCCGGAGTGGCTCCGAGTGCTACTTACCCCTGGGCACTGCAACCCAATTTAGTCTTTCTTACTCAAGGAAATACTAATATTTCCAATGGATCAGGATTCCACGAATTGGGCCACAGTTTGGGCCTATATCATATTTTTGATCCGGCGGCGCCCTACAAGGTACCAGTTGCCCCTGACCAGGAGGATCATCCTACTATCCCAGGAGGACGTGAATTGGTAATTACTGTTCAAGAACCCCCAACTTCCACAAAACAGTTTCATAATCCTAACCATGCTACGGGCGGTGGTGACAGGGTATTCGATACCCCGGCGGGATGCAGCACTGGCGCAAGCCGTTGGCCCTCTTCTGCCTCCATACCAGGATGCATAGATAATGACCCGAATACCCCTTGCATCAACTTCTGCTTAGATAATGATCCCAATACTCCCTGTATTGCAGGCTGTACCTGGGACTTAATCAACTGTAAATATACGGGAGATTACAGGGATTACAATTTTGACCTGATTACAGACCCGGATGATGTGCTGGTAAAAAACTATATGTCGTATACCGGTACTTGCAGGCAGGAGTTTACGCCGGGGCAAATTGCAAGGGCCGACCTGTATTGTAATACTACTCTGAACGAATATTACCAGGAAGATTTATGTTCATCTCTGAATGACAAAGTTGAAATAGAAGGAACTACTGCCGGGTTAAGCAGGGTAAGAATGAGGATTGAGCCGACCCTTTACCCGGATGATTATACCCTCGCAATTGCCGGCCCGGATGGTAGTTTTAACGGAAAACTGCCTCATCCGCCGACTAGTACAAATTTTGTAAAAGCGGATGTAAGGCGTTATAAAACCGGAAATCTGGATATTTTGGATGATGACTGGTTATATGGCCTTACCACGTTTGATTTACTTACTATCTCCAGGCATATACTCGGTTTGGAACCATTGGCCAACGGATATAAAATGCTGGCTGCGGATGCTAACAAGAGCAATACTATTACGACCTTCGACATCGTAGAATTCCGAAAACTCATCCTTGGCATATACGACAAACTACCCGAATATGAGCGGCCGTGGCGTTTTGTCCCTGAGTGGGTTACTCAAACAACCGGTGGTGCGCTTCAGGCTGATTTTGACGGCCTGAACAACGACGACCCATTCAGTACATTTGTGCCAACCCCGGTGAGTAGCGAAGTGTCAGCACTTGTCTACACCGACCCTACCTGGGCTTTCCCAATGAAAGGAGGAGGTACGCGCAATGGTTTTGATGCTGTCAAACTGGGGAACGTTATAGGAGGATTCCCGACAGAACTTGCCGACGAGTGCCCCGGAGAGGTTGCTATTGTAGTGCCGAACGACGCCATTGCGCCGGATAAGTACATCACAATCAAAGTGAAGGGCTATGGCATCCAGGAAATCGGAGCGATACAAATGGGGCTTCATGTTTCAAGCGATGATTTCGAGTTGATAGAGACCTCAAGTACAAAACTGCCTGATTTTTCAAAAGACAACAATACAGGAGGACTGAGCCAGGGGGCAGATAATTTAAAGATGATTTGGCTGAAAGAAGACTTGACTTCACATTATATTACAAACGGGGATAATATTTTTGTTTTTACACTCAAAACAAAAACAAACATACCCAACCTGAGTCAAGCGCTTACTTTGGATGACCAGGTGCTGGAAACCTATGTGCTTGGTTCGAATGGAGCATGCAAGAGTAACGTGAGCCTGGAATTTAGCATCAATATAAGCAATGCATTTACCGATCAGGCAAGCGAGCGGAATTCGGAGCCGGATACGGAAGAAATAGAACAAAAACTGTATTGCGTACCCAATCCGGCCTCAGATGAAGCAACCATACTATTTGATGCCAATAGCTTGTCCGAAGGTGAAATAACTATTTTTGACGCATCCGGCAGACAGCTGCAACGCCAGGCCTGTCTTTTTGACGTAGGTCGAAACACCGTCAAGATTGATGGCTTTTCTGCTTTACCTCCCGGTTTGTTATTGATCCGCGTGTATAACTCAAATCGGTATTATACCACCACTATACTGAAAAAATAGAATATCTCACAATCTGATTCGGGTTGTGAGTTGTCGGCTTGGCAGTTCACAACCCGGATTACTTGTAACGCCATCTCTTATGATAAGGTATCATTTCCTCGCCCTTTCCTTGCTTTGTTGTATTTCCGGTGGTCTATTGGCCCAGGACACACCCACGGAACTCTGGCAGTCAGTAGAATACGTCAAAAATATCAATAACAAAGGCCCCAGGATTAAGTGTGACGGATTGGGCAACGTGTACATGATCACTACACAATTTGATGAGAACCCTTTCCTCGGATTCACCCTTGTCAAATACGACAGCCTTGGCAACCAACTCTGGCAACGAAACCATCCGATAGAACTAGCCGGACACATTTATGGCGATTTTGTGGTAGACAGCCTCGGTTATACTTATGTGAGCCTGCTTTTTAATGAACTTTTCCCGGGCGCCGGCTCGGATACGAAGATGTTGAAATACAGCCCGGACGGAGAAAAACTATGGGAAAACGCAGGCTATGGGAACGGCCATATTGGCAAAAATTACATTTTTTATCTGAGTCGTGACAGTATGGGAAGGCTGTTCGCGCTGGGCAGTAATAATAATCAGGAAAGTGAAGCAGACAATTTTCTTTTCGTTTCGCAGATCGATACCAGCAACGGCAGCGAACTGTGGCGCCGTACTTTTCCGGGTGGACACTGGCCTCAGGGTATACGAGCCTGGACAGAAGACCGGATAGAAGTACTGGCCACCCGCTTTGCCGCCGGAATTCAATACTACGATATTATCCAATTGGATAAACTAGGAGAACCCATACAGTACAGCAGCAAACCTTACACCGGCTATACCCTGGATTTTAACCTTATCTCCCGCACAGGAGACGTGATTGCAGGCAACCGTGCTTTTGGCTACACTGTGACAAGGTTAAATGCCGCAGGAGATACCCTATGGCGATATGCGCTTCCCGAAGGTATAATTGGCGATAAAGTACTGGGACTTGCGGAGGATGATTCTCTGAATGTGTATGTAACAGGAATGTGGCGCGATATCAATGCCAATCGCGATATATTGACAACAAAGTTTTCCGAAGCGGGCGAATTACTTTGGCAGAAAAACTATGATTATCTTGGAACTGGTTTACCTGATGGAGGAAGCGACATTGTTGTAGATAGCCAATTTGTTTATGTCATTGGATCATCAGAAATAGAAGATGGTAAAGGGTTACTTACCATACTTATCTACAACAGATGGAACGCTGAAGAAGCATATATGATAAACATGGAACGGGGACTAAAATTCAACGGCAATAGTATATTGGCTAATAAGAACAAATTTTTCTACACCAGCTTATCCCACATGAATACCCCCACAAGTTCAGAAATCGTCACGGGTTGTTTTAGGATGCCGGAGATTGTGAGTACCCCATGGCAGCCCGAAACCGGGCAGCAGCTGGAGGTTTATCCGAATCCCTTTGTGCAGGAGTTGTATTTGCGCAACATTGACATTCAAGTGTTCAAATCTGTGGAATTGTTCGACATGCAGGGAAGGCTTCTGCTGAGCAAAATCCTGAGCGGCGAACAGGAGCACCTCGTTTTGGAGGGGCAAGGATACAAGGGCATGCTTACGCTTGTGTTGCGGGGTAAGGGTGTTGCACTGAGTAAAAAGATTATAGGACATTGAGATGATGCTGTCTCTTAAGGAATTGTACATTGAAAATTGGTCATTGCACATTTTTTAAATTATAAATTAAAAATAAATAATTTATAAAATATTAATTTTCAATGTACAATGACCAATTTTCAATGTACAATTTTCAACGACTTATGAGACATCCTCTTACCTTTTTGCCTTTTCCCTATTCCTTCCCGCTTTCCCCCACGAAATAATCTTCCTTGTTTTTAAAAAGAATATTGAAGGTCGTCATACTTCCGTAGCAGCGGGTGATATACTGCTGGAGGTTGACTTTATCTTCGTCGTCGAGTTTTTTCGAGGCATTGATCTGCTGTTCGAGCACCCGCAGGCGGTCGCGCATCATCACGATTTTATGGAAAAAAGCGTCGATCGGCACCTCTTTCGGTTGAACGCCGTCGGCCTGCAGCACCATTTTGCCGTTTTTCCAGCGGTCGCCGAGCGGCACCGTTTCGAGGCTCACTGCCGCCCAGGCGCGCAGGATACGCACCAGCGACTCCTCCGCTTCGGTAAAGGAAACCGACTCGTCGGCGGGCACGTGTTCGATGATCTGCCAGTTAGAGTAGTCTTTACCCACCATTTTGATGCCGAACTGGGTGTAACAAACTTCATAAGCAGCCACGTGCAGCCGGATGACCACCCCGTCGCCAAATGCGGGATGTTTGACCCGCGAACCGATACCAAGTAATTGTTGCATGATGTGTTTTTGTATTTTTGTGTTTTGGTGTTTTTGCCGTGCGCGGGTCTTACAACCCCGTTTATGTACAGAACCTCACGCGTTTTTTTACCACAACGGACACGAAGTGGTTTCACAAAGGACACAAGGCGTAGAGTTGACGCTTCCCGCTCAGTGATTACAGTAGGCTGGTATAAATCATCACAAATAACTATAAGAATGTGGTCAACTCTACGCTTTGTGTCCTTTGTGAAACCACGTTGTGTCCGTTGTGGTAAAATATTTGTACCGTGCGTGAGTCTTACGAAAATCCGTGTCTAATCCCTCCAATCCGTGTGCCATTTTAATCCCTTTTTATAATCAATCGCATCGTCGCCAGCACCATCAACAGCGACAGCAGCGCCACAAACCAGGGCACTTGTACATCCTGTTCGAGGTCGACCACCGAGTTATTGTCGCCGACAGCGTATTGGCCCATGACCTGAATGCCGTTGTTGAAAAAATGCGCGATAACGGGCACCCAGAAATTGCGCGTTTGCCAGTACAGCCAGCCCAGGAGAAAACCCAGCAGCAGGCGGGGCAAAAAACCTTCAAACTGGAAATGGAAAAAACTGAAAACCGCCGCCGAAACGACCAGCGCCCACCAGGGATTGGAAATGCGCCGCATCAGTTGCTGCTGCACGACGCCCCGGAAAACAATCTCCTCGCCAATGGCCGGCAACAAGGCAATCAGCGCCATATTGCCCAGAAACTCGCCAAAATGATCCATGCGGAGCAGGCTCTTGATGGTTTCATTGGCTTGCGCTTCCATGGCGTGAAATTCCGCAGGAAGCGGCAGCATTTTATTCAACTGGAAGGAATACAGCACCAGGGGCACGGAAACCAACAGAAGCAGGATGCCTAAACCCGCCTGCGACCAGAAAGGTAATTTTCGGGAACGCAGGTAATCGGGCCAGCCCGGAACGGGTTTGGTGATGCCCCGGTAAAAGAGCCACACGGTCAGGAAACCACCCACACAAAACACCGAAAAATGCTGTATTCCGAGTAAAAAACGCATTTTCCAGCGTTCCGGCTCCGTCGCATCGGCGCCCAGCAACCCGGTTATCAGGCCTTCATTCCAGCCGCCCCACTGCACGAGCAATTGGCATATAATCGTGGCAATACCTGCAAAAAAGATGCAGCTGGCAAACAGGGCCAACAGTACTACCCGCACCCTCGGTTGCGCGGGTTGCCAATAGACAGCCTGCCCGGAATCAGCGGGCGGCTGCAACTTATCCGGTGGATTTGGGTTTTCTTCCATGCCTTTCTACTTTTGCGCCAAAGGTAACGTATTGCACTCTTGAACATGACTAGACTCAGCGTAAATATCAATAAAGTGGCCCTGTTGCGCAATTCGCGGGGCGGCAACCTGCCCGATCTGGTTCAGGTGGCCAAAGATTGTGAAGCCTTCGGCGCCGAAGGTATCACGATTCATCCCCGCCCCGATCAGCGCCACATCCGGTACGACGATGTGCCTGCGCTCCATGCCGTGGTAACTACCGAATTCAATATAGAGGGCAATCCAACCCGGGAATTTTTAGACCTCGTACTGGCCTGGCCGCCGCATCAATGTACGCTGGTGCCCGACACGCCGCAGCAACTCACCTCCGATGCCGGCTGGAACACCATAGATAATGGAGCCGAACTACAAGATGTATGTGCCGAACTGCACAGCAAAGGGATTCGCGTTTCCGTGTTTGTCGACCCGGTTCCAAAAATGGTGGAAGGCGCCAAAGCGGCGGGCGCAGACCGGATTGAACTGTACACGGGGCCGTTCGCGCATGATTTCAAACACGACCCGGCGGCAGCCGTACGAGCCTATACCGAAGCGGCAAAAACGGCCAATGAAATCGGGATCGGGATCAATGCCGGACATGACCTGAACCTGGAAAATTTACGGTTTTTTCAGGAGCATTGCCCGCAATTATTGGAGGTCAGTATCGGTCATGCACTCATCTCCGATGCCCTGTATTTCGGGCTTTCCAACACGATTCGGATGTATTTGAGACAATTACAGACAAAATAATGCAAATTTTGGTCTAATAAAATGGAGTACCAAAATGAAATAACATCTTGTAAATCTGTTATTTATGAAAAAATGCCGGCCTTGCCCCCAGCGGCGGCAGTGAAAAAAAATAAAATGTCGTGTTTTGTATGAAAGAAGGTTTTTACCTTTGGGATAGCAAAACCCACATCTATATATTTTTATAATCGCTTACCATACCATATCAAATTTTCGGAAGTCGCAGAATGTTCCTTTCCCTTTCATCAGGGCGTGAATATTTTGCGGCTTTTTTTTGTTGCGCCTGAATCTTCTTTTCCCGCAACAGTGGAGTGATATATTTTTAATCGCTCTGTTACATCTACCACATCATTTTTCTTGAAGTCACCTGCGGAAGGTCGGGTTCCATTACTGGAACACTGCATCGCGTGTGGCTATTTTTTATGCCTATCCGGTTCGGTACCAGCAGTGCCGGCAATTGCTTCCGTGTCTCTATTTCAATCCTTTACTGCTCGAACAAAATCACATTTTCGTTCACTTAAACTATTTAAATTATGAAGCAATTGTTAACAACCTTGCTGCTGCTGCTGGCAGTGTGTGGGACGAGTATGGCCCAACGCAAAATAACCGGCATCGTAACAGGCGACGATGGTGAAACCCTCGTGGGGGCAACTATCGCAATCAAAGGTGTTGCCCGTGGTACGCTGAGCGACTTCAACGGCAAGTACACGCTTGAAGTGCCGGATGGCGCCACTATGCTGGTGGTTTCGTACACCGGCTACAAAACCCAGGAAGTATCTATCGGCGCTTCCAATGCCCTTGATATTGTCCTGGAAACAGGTACAAGCCTCAGTGAGGTGGTCATCACAGCCACAGGCCTGACCCGTAACAAAAGTGATGTGGTGTACGCTAACCAGACCGTCAACTCGGAGGACCTGAATGCGGTGACCAATAAAAGTGTGCTCAATGCTCTTCAGGGCAAAGTAGCAGGCGTCAAAATCGGCGCCGCATCGGGTGCTGTCGGCGCTTCCACCCGGGTGGTGTTGCGCGGCGAGACCTCGCTGACACAGGGCAACAATGCCCTGATCGTTATTGACGGGGTGCCGGTCAGTAACGCTACCGCAGGAGCGGGCGGCGGATCGGAAACCCTCAACGGCAGTACAGGCCGTACGGGCGACCGCGATAACTATGTGGATTTTGGCAACCGCGGTAATGACATCAATCCAGACGACGTGGAATCAGTTACCGTATTGAAAGGCCCTGCCGCTACGACGCTGTACGGCTCCCGAGGCGGCTCGGGCGTTATCCTGATTACCACCAAAAAAGGTAGAAAAGGCGACAAGGCGAATGTTTCGGTATCGTCTTCCTATAGTGTGGAAGAAGCCTATGTGCTGTACCAGAATCAGCAGAAGTACGGCTCGGGTTATGCCACTTGTGGTGGTTGCGGCGGCGCCACACGTATATATATGGGTGAAAACTTTGGCTGGGGCGCTGAATACAACGGCGAGATGATTCCATGGACTGCCATTCCCGTCGATGCAGACGGCCATCTGCTTCCACTGAGCAACGGCAAAATCGAACAGCTGGTGCGCCCTTACAGCCCGGTCAAAAACAATGTTCAAAGTTTCTTCGATATTGGCAATACGGCCCGCAACAGTTTTACGATCGACGGCGGTACCGACAAATTCAATTACTACGTGTCCTATACCAACTTCAACAATGAAGGTATCGTACACAACACCAAAATGAACAAGCACAATGTGCTGCTGAATGTCGGCGCTCAGTTTTCGCCTAAACTGCGCTCCGACTTCTCGATGAGTTATTCCAAAATCAACCAGCGCGGCGCAACCGAGGGCGGTTATCCGTTCGGTTATGCTTCCGGCACGCCGGCCATGTCGTTTGTGACACAAACGCCGGCCAATATTCCGTTTAGCGAATTGCGCGATTACAACAGCCCTTACCACGATTTTAAAGGGTTTTACGGGCAGTATTCGATCAATCCGTACTATATTCTGGACAAACAGGATATCAGAAATACCGTCGACAATGTTGTTTCCAGTGTTTCCCTGACATTCACTCCAATTGAATATCTTTCTCTTGTCGGTAAAGTGAGTACCAACTTCATTACCAGCAATGTGACGGAAAAGAATCCGAAATTCGCCTATGAAGCAGCTGTTTCCTGGGCAGACGGCGAGTTGGTAGATGGCGGCAGGGGCGGTAATACCTTCAGCCTCGGTTCTTACAAAGAAGGTACCAACCGCATTATCCACATGATTTATGATGCGTACGGTACTTATGCCCGGCCTTTGGGTGAAAACTTCAAACTCAGCACAACACTTGGTTTCAACTCCATCGATCAGGCCAATCGCCGCGTTTCAGGCACCACTGTGGGCGGTCTGGTCATTCCTGAATTCTATGACCTGACGAACTCGGCACAAAATCCGAGATCTACCGCATTCTCCGGGCATTACCGCATTTTTGGTGTTTATTCCAATACTTCTGTCGGGTATAAAAACTGGATTTTCGGCGAATATTCTGCACGCCAGGACTTCTCTTCCACCCTTCCGGATGGCAACAGGGGATTTTTCTACCAGGGTGGCGGTCTTTCTATCGTTCCGACCAATCTGGGAACATTCGATCTGGGTCCGCTTAATTTCCTGAAATTCCGCGCAGGTCTCGGTTCCGCAGGTAAAGACGCGCCGCAGTACCGTTTGAATTCATATTATGGTTTGAATCCGACGATGCTGGATTTGGGTGACGACAACCAGATTCGTTTCCCGTTCAATGATGTTCCGGGCGCCCGCAAACTGAACATCATCGGCAACCCGGATTTGAAACCCGAACTCTCCGTCACTTCGGAATTTGGCGTCGACCTCGGATTTTTTAACAGCCGGATCGAACTGGAATACACGTATTATAACATTGATTCCAAAAATCAGATCGTGGATGCCAACATCCCATGGTCGTCCGGTTATGCATTTGTGCCGCTGAATATCGGTCGTATGGTCAACAAAGGCCACGAATTGAGCTTCCGCCTCCATGCAGTGAAAACCAAAATGTTCGACTGGAAACTGTACGGTTCCTGGTCCAGAAATATCAACATCGTCAAAGAGATCATCAAGAATGACTCCGATTCGGATGAGCTGAACATTATCAGCAGCTTTATCCACTTTGCAGGTCATGGTTCCCTGAACTTAGTCGCCGCGGAAGGTTTGCCGTTCGGTACGTTCAAAGGCACCACCTTTACATACGATCCGCAGGGCCGTATCGTGGTAGACGCCGTGGGCAATCCGGTACAAAGTGATGAACTGGCCAACCTCGGCAGTTATCAGCCCGACTTCCTGGCCACAATGGGCACTGAATTTACGATCGCCAAGCGCATTTCTGTGCGCGCGTTGCTCGATGGCAAAAAAGGCGGCGTGTTCTATTCAGGTACAAAACTCAGCACGGAGAACAACGGTACTGCGATTACAACCATTACCAATGACCGTCAGCCTTATGTTATTCCAAACAGCGTAGTAGCAGACGGCGCAGGTGGCTATACCACCAACACCACGCCCACCAATGCATTTGCTTATGTGCAAAGTCAGCCCGCAGGCACTTACCTGCTGGATGCTTCTTACCTGAAATTGCGCGAAGTAGCCGTTTCCTACAACATCCCTACCAGCAACATGGGGCCGTTCAAAAGAATCACTGTGGGTGTTTTTGCTAAAAACCTGAAATACTGGGTGGCAAAAGAAAACACATTTGCCGATCCTGAAGTAGGTGGCGTTGGCGCTGCTTCCGATGCCGTGGGTATTGAAACGACCACCACTCCAACCTCCAGAAGCTTTGGCGCTGAGCTGAGGCTTAATTTCTAATCAAAAAAAGACAACAGCAATGAATACGCATAAATTTAAATTCATACTACTGCTGGCAATAGGCCTTGGATTTCCGTTCTCCTCCTGCAAGGATTACCTGGATATCAACATCGACCCAAACCAGTCCGTTACATCCCGAATTGACCTGCAACTCAGTTCGGCACTTGTCGGAACATCCATCGGCATCGGTCAACGTATTTTCCCCGAACTGGGCGTTTGGTGCCAGTACCAGACCGGTGGCCCGGGTGTAGCCCTGAGCGATTGGGATCAGCACAGGTTAAATGCCTCCGAATGTGATGAAATATTCAGAGAGACCTACAGAAGTAACACCAACCTGAATTATATTATCAGCAATGCTACGGACGTCAATTACATCGCAGTCGCTAAAATCATGCGGGCTTATAACTTCCATATTTGTGCGGATGTGTTCGGCGACATACCTTATACGGAAGCATTAAAAGGGGATATTGCCGACGGCTCTATTCTGCACCCAAGATATGACAACGCAAAGGATGTGGTGTACCCGGCCCTCGAAGGAGAATTGCTGGAAGCCATCGGCCTGATAGAAAGAGGTGGTGTGGTGCATCCGGAGGCAGACGACCTGGTTTACCACGGCGATATGGAGAAATGGAACAAATTTGCCCATACGCTGCTCTTGAAAATGTATCTCCGCCAGGGCGCTACCGGCCAGGCAAAAGCCGCACAACTGTACGAAAGCGACGATCAGTTTATCCTTACGAACGATGAAGCGGCATTCATTTCATTCCCGGGCGGCGCTGCGGGTAGCAATCCTTTCTGGAATACGGCGAAAAGCACATCATTGGGCAATTACTATGTAGCTACAACAACCCTCATCGATTACTTGGGCGCTACGCAGGACCCCCGCATCGATGCATTTTTCGATCCCACCCCGGCAGGCACCCACAGTGGTCTGTACCCTGGTGATATTCAGAATTCGCCTCCAACAGCAACATTCTCCCGCCCTGCCGGCGCTTTGGCTCCGAATGGCGGCCTGATGTTCAGCCGCACGGCGCCTGTGTTTTTCATGTCAGCCTGGGAAGGCAACCTGCTTTTGGCAGAAGCTGCGGCCAGGGGCTGGATCACTACCGACGTGGAAGCGCTGTATGCCGCTGCCGTACATGCCAGCTATGAATACCTCGGCTTGGACGCAACAGCTGCGGATACTTATCTGGCCGGCGCCGGCGCGCTGAATCCCGCTAACCCGATCAAATCCATTGCTATCCAAAAATGGGTTTGTATGAACGGCTTGCAACCGGTGGAATCCTGGATTGAAACCAGAAGATTCGACAGCGCGGCAACGCCCATCTTTGCTTCGCCCGGCGGTTTGTTCAAATCGCCAACGGTCAATGCTTTGGGCAACGGCGTTTTCCCCAGTATCCTGCCGTATTCTGACAATGAAGGAAGCCTGAACCAGAATTTCCCGGGTCAGCATCCGCTCACTGCCAAAGTGTTCTGGGATAATTAACAGGTTGATGAGGGTTTATGAGGTTTATAAGGTTGATGAGGTTTATAACAGCCACTCAGTGGTTGCAATTATCCACTTTTTGAGTGGCTATTATAAACCTCATCAACCTTATAAACCTCATAAACCCTTATAAACCCTCATCAACCCTCATCATTCACAAATTCAATCCATTATGAAAAATAAAATTCTCATTCCATCTCTCTTTTTAGCAGGCTGTTTTTTACTGATAATGGCCTGCCAAAAAATTGAGGACAAGGACTCCACGGTAATTGCTACCTCTGTTCCATTTATTGCTGTCCAGAATGTCAACAGCGCTTATGTGTATGGAGAAGGACAAACCAGTATTTATTCAGATCTCCCGGATGTACTTGCCATTGCGGTTGACTCGATAGTAGGTTTTGAAGGAGGATATGGCGGCAAAACCGGTATGGACTCCATCAAAATATTGAAAAGCGATATCACTGAATGGCCTGATACGGTCAGTCTTGGCGGGAAGGCTCTTTCCTTGGAGAAGTTTAACAAAGCCAACTATAAAGTCACCACCGGAACGAATATCGTCATTGCAGGCGCTATTCCCAATCCCGGTCCGACTGCCCTGGAAGGCAATTACCTGAGAGCAGCTACAGGTTACATCCTTGAAATAAAAAAGGTATTTGACGGCGTTTATGTTATTGACAACCCGGGCGGTGCGGCTTCCGTGGCTCCGTTCCCTTACCTGTTGTACAACTACAAAAGTTCAAGCGGCGCCGACAGCCTTGTTTTCCCAATTCAACCCAACCCATGCGGTACAGGCACACAATTGGTAGATCCAGCTGCTCCGAATGATTTAACAAGCGAAGCGTATACGGCACAACATTCGCCCAAAATCACTTCATCGTCTCCGTTAACGCTGAGTTGGAAGGTATTCACATTTAGCGCCGTACGTACCAGTGCCGTTCACTCCTCCTCTTCTGTGTGTCAGTGGGGTTTGGCAGTCAGAACGTTTGTAAAGCAGTAAATGGTGTTTAGTGTATAGTGTTTGGTGTTTGGGGCACTTCGCCTTTGGCATTTGTGAAAATTTGACCCAAAACGCCAAAGGTTGACCTTTGGTTTGGGCAAATAAGTGTGGCACATTTTCACTTAAATATTGATAGTCAATCTATTAAGTGAAATGTGCCACTACTTTTAATTGCTTCTATTTTAGGTAAAAACCTGGGGAATTCGGCGAAATCCACACAGCCGCCAAAGGCAGCGCACCCCAAACACGAAACACCAAACACCATACACTATTTCTATTCCGCAGCGAAAAAACGCTTGTTTGAACAAAACATCCCAATCGGACCTATTACCTTAATAATCTGTATGTTAGAGGTAGCCACCAGGCCATTAGATTTGGCTGATTTGCAAAAAGAAAAGATTTTTGTACAAAATTCCTGATGAATCGCACTACCTTTGGGTGTGCAAAAAACAAATTTGCAAAATATTATAATCGCATCCTTCTGCCAATCAAACTTGCGATAAGGCTATTGCCGATAGGAACACGACGTGTTCTATCGGCAGTAGCCTTTTGTCTTTTATGTCACTTTTTTTAATCTTAGTTCATGCCGGGGATTTTATAGACCTGAGCAGTAATACACATTTTTTAACCAAATTCATCTTTTTGTATGAAACGATTATTTACCACCATTTTTATGGTGCTTGCCGTAGCAGGGTTTGCCCTGGCGCAGCGCACCGTAACTGGTACGATCGCCGGCGATGATGGCGACGTACTCATTGGCGCATCGGTAGCCGTAAAAGGAGCTCCCGGTGTAGGCACCCGCACTGACGTCAATGGTCAGTATTCCTTAAAAGTACCTGCCGAAAATAACACGCTGGTGATCACCTACACCGGCTATCAGACGCAGGAAGTTGTACTGGGCATTTCCAATGTGCAGGACATCATTATGGTTTCGGGCAATGTCCTGCAGGAAGCCGTTGTAACAGCAATGGGTATTTCCCGTTACAAAAACGAGCTGGCTTATTCGGCGCAAAAAGTGGAAGGTGAAGAACTCACCAGAACACGCGATGCGAACGTAGTGAATTCGCTCGCCGGCAAAGTAGCCGGTTTGGAAATCAGACGCAACAACACACTCGGTGGTTCTACCAACGTAGTGCTCCGCGGAAACAAGTCGCTGACCGGTAACAACCAGGCGCTTTTTGTTGTG
>JALHMA010000099.1:0-2875 GCA_022844265.1 Saprospiraceae bacterium
GCAATGCCTGCGAAAATACGAATCAGTTGCATGATGATATTTTCCGATTCCAGGAACTTCTCCATCTGATCGTCCATAAAAGTGCATTCGTAGTAATAATCGGGGAAGTTATTTTCCCATACTTTTTTGATCTGGGCCAGGACAGGCGTCGGATTGCCCGACGTCAGTTCCACTGCACAATTGGAATAGGATTTGGAATCGGTAGATATCGAGATGGCTGAAATGGCCTCTGATAATTCCCAGTTGTGAAAGTCCTGAATCACCCCCACAATAGGCGCCGGTACCCCGTCGATATTGGCTTTTTTGTTCAGCACATCTTCCGGAGAAGCGAGGTTCAGTTTTTTTACAAACGTTTCATTGACAAGGTATTCCCGAACGGTATCGCTGGGTTGCAGGTTTCGCCCCGCCACCAGCCGAAGCCCGAACGTTTCAAGATAATGCGCGTCTGCGGGTTTGTTGTTGACGATCCAGGGTTCTCCTTCCGGCCGGTTATCAAATTGAACGCCCGTTTGATTGTTGGAGGCGGAAGCGGGCGGCTGATAACAGAACGAAACGTTTTTCACCCCTGCAATCGCGGAGATTTGTTCGCGCAGCGTATTTATCTGGTCGCGTTCGGGTACAGGCAACGTAAGTACCACCCCGGAGCGAAAACCCCAGTCGGCATCGCGGGCAAACTGTATCTGGGCCGTTACGACTGCCGCCCCGATGATCAGGATTTGTGAAATGGCAAATTGTGTGGTAACCAGAACCCTGCGCAGGGATAGTCCGCCGGCCTGCCGGTTATCCGCCTGACCACGGAGCGAAACCACTGGCTGAAAACGCGCCTGCACCAGTCCCGGATAGGCGCCTGCCAGAAACACGACCAGTACGCTCAGCGCTGCAATAAAACCGATCAATGGCAAACGACCGGGGCCTGCAAAATGGATACCCTCATCCATCCAGGTATTCAAATACGGCAAGGAAAACCAGGCCGTAGCAACGCCGATCAGGACGGCTGCAATAACGATCAGGCTGGTTTCAAACATAAACTGCCAGAATAACTGGCCCTGAGTACTGCCCAGCGATTTACGCACACCCACTTCCCGGGCGCGTTTGAGCGCCTGGGCGGTAGCCATATTGATAAAATTTACACAAGCTGTAATCAGGAGAAACAAGCCGATGCAACCCAATGCCCAAAGGTAACTTTTGGCGACGTTGCCATTGCCGTAATCCATATCGAGATGCAGGGCGGTCAGTGCCAGTGGCTTGTACTGAAATAGATCTTCGCTGTCGGGATGGCGGTATTTTTTGCGAAATGCAGGCATCGCCGCGTCTAATTCTGCGATAGAATGCCCTTGCTGCAAGAGCGCCAGACAGGAATTGCCTCCGGTAATACCACCCCAGTTGTCCTGGTAAGGCGCATGATCAGGCATCGCATTGCGGGTGGCCCAGGAGACCAGAATTTCATTTTGGTAATCCGTATTATCGGGCAGGTCGCGGAGAATACCGACCACCCTGAAATCTACTTCATTGTCATAGCGGAATGTTTTGCCAATCACGTCCGTATGGCCGTAATACTTGCGCGCTATTTTTTCCGTCAGCATGGCGGTATTGGGTTCGCGCAAGGCGGCGACATCGCCCTGTACGACAGGCAAATCCAGTATTTCAAATAATTCCGGTTCCACAAAAGCAAATATATCCTCCTCTTTGTATTTATCTGGAATGCCCGATGCATTGGGCACACTGATCAGCGCTTCGCCGCGACCGGCGTACATAGCCGTTTTTTCAACAAAGGAAAATTCTGTCCGCAGCGCTTTCGACATGGGGTTGGGCGCTCCCCGGAACGGCGTTACCGTCTCCAGGTGAATATCCGTCACCATGCGCACAATGCGATCGGCCTTTTTATGAAAAGTGTCGAAACTGAGGTGGTGCTGAACCATCAAAAAAATGAGGATGCAACAAGCCACACTCAAGCCCAGACCCAGCACATTTAACAGGGCGTAACTGCTGTTTTTGCGCAGGTTGCGCAGGGCGATGAGGAGGTAATTGTTGATCATGGCAGGTTAATTTAAAAGCGTGAATGGTGAGTCGTGAGTCGTGAGTAGTGAGTAGTGAGTAGCATCTCGTTAGAAGAATATTGAGGACATACTTCTAACGTGATGCCACTCACTACTCACAACTCACTACTCACGATTCACGATTCACGATTTCCGAACAATATCCTCGCTTTCCACCCTTCCATCCCTCAAATTCAGAATCCGTTTGCCGTATTGGGCATTGGCATCCGAATGGGTCACCTGAACGATGGTCACGCCGTCTTCTTCATTGAGTTTTTGAAATACCTCCATAATTTCGCGGGCCTGCGGGCTTTGCAGATTACCTGTCGGTTCGTCGGCCAGAATCAGTTTGGGATTCCCGATGAGCGCCCGCGCGATGCCGACGAGTTGTTGTTGTCCGCCGGAAAGTTGCGCCGGGAAAAGGTCTTTTTTTGCGACGATATTAAAACGGTCGAGCAGGTCGGCGATGCGGCTTTTGCGTTCGCCGGAGGGCACTTTTTTGTATAGCAGCGGAGTTTCCAGGTTTTCATATACCGTCAGGTCGTCGATCAAATGATAGGCCTGAAATACGAATCCGATATATTGCTGGTACAGTTCGGTGCGGCGGCGTTCGTTGAATTTGTGCACGGCTTCTCCCAAAAACCAGTATTCGCCTTCCGTCGGCTCGTCGAGCATACCGAGGATATGCAGCAGCGTACTTTTCCCGGAGCCGCTGGGCCCCATAATGCTCACAAATTCGCCCTCCGCGATATGGGCGTTTACATAGCGCAACACGTAGGATTTGGTCGCCCCGTTTTGGTAGTATTTTTCAATGTTCTTTAGTTCGAGCATCAGGATTT
>JALHMA010000099.1:2975-14504 GCA_022844265.1 Saprospiraceae bacterium
TTTCATAGCTCATTTTCCAAAAACAGCTGCTTCGATTCACTGGGGTAAATTTGGATAAAAACGGCTGACTAACAGAATGTTAAACAGGCGTACCCCGCAAATGAGCAGCTGTTTTTGGGAATTGTTGCCCCGTTTTTTTAAAAAGGCAAAATGCAAAGGACAAAAGGCAATGACAGACATTCAGGTTCTGCGCCCTCTCACTTCTCTCACCCTCTCACATCTCTCACTTCTCTCTCACTTCTATTAAACATGGAAGTTCTCCGTCACCACCTTTCCGTCGAACAGGTTGATGATCCGGTGTGCAAAACCGGCGTCGTGCGGAGAGTGGGTAACCATGATGATGGTTGTGCCGCCCTGGTTCAGTTGGGTCAGCAGGTTCATCACTTCGAGGCCGTTGGTGGAGTCGAGGTTACCCGTCGGTTCGTCGGCCAGGATCACTTTTGGATTGGCTACCACAGCCCGCGCAATGGCCACGCGCTGTTGCTGACCGCCCGAGAGTTGTTGCGGGAAGTGGTTGCGGCGGTGCATGATGTTCATGCGTTCCAGTTGGGCTTCCACCAGTTTTTTGCGTTCTGCGGCAGGCGTTTTCAGGTAGAGCAGCGGCAGCTCCACGTTTTCATATACCGTCAGTTCATCAATCAGGTTAAAAGACTGGAACACAAATCCGATATTGCCTTTGCGCAGGTTGGCGCGACTGCGTTCGCTCATTTTAGCGACCTCCGTGCCGAAGAAATAGTATTCACCCTCCGAAGGATTGTCGAGCAAACCGAGGATATTGAGCAAGGTGGATTTACCACAACCGGATGGGCCCATCATGGCTACAAATTCACCGGGCTGGATATCAATACTTACCCCGTTGAGGGCGGTGGTTTCCACTTCATCGGTGGTGAATAATTTGTGGAGATTGACTGTTTTTATCATGACAAGTGATTTTATTTGAGTACTTTTTTAGGTTGTTGAGATTGTTGAGCGTTGAGATTGTTGAGTGGCTTTGAGTTACCACCCTCAACAATCTCAACTCCTTAACCTCTCAACAATCTTATCAATTTTGCAAATTCAATATCTGTTTATCCCCGAAATTCTCATAAGAACTGGTAATCACCTCTTCTCCCGCGTCCAGCCCGCTCAGCACTTCGAAAAATTGCGGATTTTTACGGCCCAGGGAAATGTCGCGTCTGACAGCCCTGGAGCCGGAAGGATCAACTACAAACACCCAGTTGCCGCCGGTATCGCTGAAAAATCCGCCGGTAGCGAGCAAGGTGGCCTCGGCAGGTTTGCCCAACTGGAGCCGGACGGGGACCGACTGACCGCGTCGCACGCCGCCGGGTATCTTGTCAAAAGTCATATCGACCTGAAAACGGCCATTGCTGACTTCCGGGTACACTTTGGAGACGGCCAGTTTGACGGTGGCCCCATTGAATTCAAAAGACCCTTCCAAACCCGGAAAGATGCGCGAGATGTAATGTTCATCCACTTCCACGCGCATTTTGAAGCCATTGAGGTCGTCGATCTGGCCGATGTTTTGTCCGGCCGTGATGCTTGCGCCGATTTCCACATCGACCCGCGAGAGCAGGCCGGAGACCGGCGCTCTGACGGAGAGGTTTTCCAGGTTATCTTTCATCATACGCAGGTTCAGGCGGGTGCGGTCGAGGGTACCTTCGAGTTGTTTGATCTGCGTAATGCTGTTTTCTTCCTGGAATTTCTGGTTTTCTACCTCGATACCCCGTTGTTGTATCAGCCGTTCGTGGGTGATGCGGGTTCTGGTAAATTCCTGTTCGCTGATGACCTTATCCGCAAACAGTTTGGTGTTGCGCTCGAAATCGTCTTTGGCCTGTCGGATTTGGTAATCCAGTTCGGAAAGCGTTCTTTGCAATGTAAACTTGTCCTGGCGCAGGCGCAGGCGTGTGTTTTCCAGGTTGTTAATCAGGTCGTACATTTCCGTTTCGCGGTTCACGAAATCGAGCATCAGGCGCTGATTTTCAAGTTTTAAAATCAAATCGCCTTTTTTCACCGTCGCGCCGCCGTCCAATAGTTTTTGTGCCACGTAGCCGCCTTCAATGGCGTCGAGTTGATAGGTTTTTAAGGGTTGTACGACCCCGGTCACGACGATAAATTCGTCAAAAACGCCACGTTCCACTTTGGAAACGGTTATTTTTTCGCGGTTCACGTTGAGACTGCTCTGTCCGCTGTTGCGCAGGACGTACACCACGAAAGCCAAAAAGCCCAAAATACCGAGTCCGAGGGCGATGCGTTGCGGTGTAAATCTTTTTTTCTTAATGGCTCTATCCACGTTGTATTAGGATGATTGATGAAGGATAATTTCTTTAGGTATAACAACCCCGTGCCAGTTTCTTAAAAAATTGATAATCAGGTTTTTACAATAAAATACCATCTGTATAAGACGTTCGTTGGCGAACGCATGTGTCCGAAAACGAACACATCTAAAGCAAATTTTTGCTTTTCTTTTTTTTAAGGAGGCTGAACAAAATCAGGCAGAAATCAATTTTCAGGTTATTTTTGCAGTAAAAGTAAAAAATGACGGTAGCGACAAAACAACCTTTAAGCAATGCCCAACTTGAGATACTGCAATTATTTGCCGTGGATCTTTCGGAGGAGGAAATACTGGAATTGCGCCAGATGCTGATTGAGTTTCGCGCACGGCGTCTTCAATTGGCTATTCAGCAATTGAATCCTACTCCATCACAGATTGAACAATGGGGCAAGGGGCATGATCGCTCTACTTCGAGCCAAAAGTAATGGTGATGAAAGTAGTACTGGATACAAATGTCAATTCCCTTTCCGACCGTTTCAGTCATTTCAACGCAGGAATTTATCTCTTTGCTCGATAACGCAGGAGGAGAACGGGTACAATAGCGAACGCATGTGTCCGAAAATGAACACCATTTCAAAAAAATATACTTGATTTGCAGTCTCTTAGCGGCGGGCACTGTCTTTGTAGCATTGCGCTGAAGGAGTTGTAATTGCAACATTTGTCCACAGGATGCTATTATAAGGCAAATGAACACATTTCAACCAAACTCCGCGTACTAAGATGAATATGAACGAAGCCAATATCCTCATTGTGGACGACAATCCCGGCGTGCTGAGTGCCGGCAAACTGTTCCTCAAACGTCATTTCGCGGAAGTAGACACAGCGCGTGACCCGGAGGAAATACCCATCCTGTTGAAGGAAAAACGTTACGCCGTCATCATGCTCGACATGAACTACGGCCGCAGCGCCAAAAACACCGGTCAGGAAGGTTTCGACTGGCTGGCGCGTATCCTCGAACTCGACCCGACAGCAGTCGTGGTGCTGATTACAGCCTACGGCGATGTGGAACTGGCCGTAAGAGCCATCAAAAACGGCGCCACCGATTTTGTATTGAAGCCCTGGGACAACGATAAACTACTGGCAACGCTGCACTCTGCCTTGCGCCTCAAAAGCAGCCAGGAAGAGACAAATCAATTGAAATCCAAGCAATTAGGCAAAAACCTGGCCGATGCAAAGGATATGCCTTCCCTGATTTTTCAGAGCAAGGCCATGCAGGATGTGTTCGAAACCGTGCAACGCGTAGCCGAAACGGACGCCAATGTCTTGCTGCTCGGCGAAAACGGAACGGGCAAGGACCTGATCGCGCAGGCCATACACGCCCAAAGCCGCCGCGCGCTGGATAATTTTGTCAAAGTCGACATGGGCGCCATTACCGAGTCGCTGTTTGAAAGCGAATTGTTCGGCCACATCAAAGGCGCCTTTACCGATGCCCGCGACGACCGGCCCGGGCGTTTTGAAGCGGCCGATGGCGGCACCATTTTTTTGGATGAAATCAGCAACCTCACGCTGGGTTTGCAGGCCAAACTGCTCACTGTGTTGCAAAACCGCACCGTTACCCGCGTCGGCTCCAACCGCGTCCGACCCGTCAACGTGCGCGTGATCGCCGCCACCAATCAAAACCTGTTTGAAGCGGTGAAAAACCGCAGCTTCCGGCAGGATTTATTGTACCGCATCAATACCATCGAAATTCAACTGCCTCCCCTGCGCGAACGCATCGACGATATTGAAGCGCTGGCTGTGCATTTTCTGAAGGAGTTTTCTAAAAAATACAACCGCCCGGTCACAGGTCTGAGCGCTGCCCTGCTGAAAGAAATGCACCGCTATGCCTGGCCTGGCAACGTGCGCGAACTGCAACATGCCGTCGAACGGGCGGTCATCATGGCAAAAGGAGAAAAACTCCAGCCCGAAGATTTCTTTTTCAGGCAGTCGGGTAATGGCGAACGGGAAATGGATTTACCAACCATGAACCTCGACGATATGGAAAAACAGTTGATTATGAAGGCTTTACAAAAACACCACGGCAACATCACCGAAGCGGCTACAGAGCTTGGACTGACGCGGGCATCGCTTTACCGGCGTTTGGAAAAGTATAACCTGTAACAGAGCGATCGGCCTGCAGCACGTGGCGTTCAGTGTGCGCGATCACAAAACCGAAGGTGTCGCCCAGTTTCAAACGTATCCAGGGCGACAGGGAAATGGGTACCCGCAAGTCATTCAAATTGACGGTAGCCGCATCGCGCAACAACGCCAGCATTTTTTCCTGTTGATCGATAAACTCCGCGAGCATCCGCTGCGGATCGGGCTGTGCTGAGGGCACGGCGTTTTTGGGCGCTTTCATTTTACTTTTTAAAATGCCGCCCTGCTGCGGCTGCATGAGTTGGGTGAAATAAGCCCCCAACCAGCCCGCATTGAAATTTTGTACCGGCTTTTTCCCGTTTGCCTTTCCCAGTTGAATGGCTTTTTCGATAGCCGGCAGGTAATGCCGCCCGTAAATATTGAGGTGTTCGAGGCATTGCGCGGCGCTCCAGGCTTCGGGCGCCGGTTGGTAAGACAGTTGTTCAGGCGACAACATTTGCCATTCACTTACGGCTTTTTGAAGATAGCGCTCGGTTTGTTCCTGAAACTGATCGAGTAACTGCTGTGTATGGACCATGATTTATTCGATTTTATGATGAACATGATGTTTGAACACCACAAAAGTCCGGGATAGAGCAAGTATAATTCTTGGTAAAAACCAAGATTTTGAAAAATCTCTGGTTTGGAGGGTTGCTAAGGGTTGATGAGGGTTTATAAAGGTTGATGAAGGTTGATAATAGCCACTCTATGAAGTGATTAACCACTTTTTGAGCGGCTATTATCAACCTTCATCAACCTTTATAAACCCTCATCAACCTTTCAAACTACCCGCACCGACCCCAACAATTTACTGAAATTGGTCGGATCCATGCCGAGGTAGTTGGCTAAATACTTGTGCGGCACCAGCTGCAGAATATGCGGGCTTCTGGTCAGCAAGGCGCGGAACCGCTGTTCGGCGCTGAACGATTGCAATTCGATTTGCCGCTGCAATACGCCGGCCAGGGTGTAGCTAAGTGCCAGACGAATCATTCGTTCTATGCCGTGGTGGCGCAGCATCAGTTCGTCGAGCTGGCGAAACGTGCTGCGCAGAAACCTGCCGGGCGTGAGCGTTTCGAAATAATAGCGCGAGGGCTGCTGGAGCAGCAGCGAATCCGCCACACCGGAAAAAGAGTAGGGATACGTAAAAACCAGGGTGGCTTCGCGGCCGTCTTCTCCCACGGCATAAGCACGCTGCACGCCATCCAGCACAAAATAAATGTACTTTTCCACCTCCCCTTCCGAGGTCAGGATCACCTTTCGTTTGGCTTCAAAGGGTTGCCATATTTCCGAAAAATCTTCCCATTCCGGCGCTGCCAGGGGAAAAAACTGCCGCGTAGTGGCCTGTAAATGAGCAATATCTGTTGAAAAGGAGGTTTGCATGGGGCAAAAATAAGCATGGGGTTTAAAAGGTTTATCAGTTTATCGTTTATGGGTTGATAGAGGTTTTCAGTGCAATCATAAATCATGTAATCGTAAATCTTAAATCATCTAATTTTTGCCGAGATTTGATGCGCTTGCCCTGGGTCTTACGACCCCGCACATTTCCGCCAACTACGTTGATCGGTGGTAACTCATTATTCGTATTATCCTCTAATTTTGCGCGGCGCCCTCAACCCATCAACACCTCAACCATCAACACCTCAACCCATAAACAATGATAGCCCACGATCCGAAAGCCTGGTTTACGCCGCCTTATCATTTCCACCGCTCGGATACCCTGCGGCGTTTGTTTCCATGGATCATCCTGGTTTGCGCTTATTCCGGCTTTATCGCCTGGCTGGAAATCGAATACTGGAAACTAAGCGAAAACAATCCGATCCGAAACGTCAGCATCATGCACACGCTGCTGGGTTTTGTGCTGTCTTTTTTGCTGGTTTTCCGCACCAATACCGCATACGAGCGCTGGTGGGAAGGGCGTAAACTTTGGGGACAACTGGTCAATACCAGTCGCAATCTGGCCATGAAAATGGCGGCTATTTTACCCGAAGAGAGCAGGCATCGCGCGTTTTTTCGAAAAATAATTCCCTTGTATGCCAACGCCCTGAAAAACCACCTGCGCAGTGAAGAAACCCGCATCGAATTGTTCGATAATTTGCCGGAGCATGTACTTCAAAAATTAGATATGGAAAAACATGTTCCGAATCAAATTGCGGCTTTTATGTTCAGACATGTAGAAGACATGCGGCAGGAACAAGCCCTGGACGGCTACCAACTGCTTGCACTGAATGCCGAATTACAGTCCTTTACAGATATATGCGGCGGCTGCGAACGGATTAAAAACACTCCGATTCCTTATTCGTACAGTGTATTTATCAAAAAATTCATCCTGATCTATGTGGCGACCCTGCCTTTCGGCTTTGTTTTCAGTGTGGGCTACTGGGTTATCCCGATCGTCGGTTTTATTTTTTTCGTGCTGACCAGTCTCGAACTTATCGCCGAAGAAATTGAAGAACCTTTCGGAGCGGATGAAAACGACCTTCCACTGGGCCGGATGGCTCAGAGCATCGAGGTGCATGTGCATGAATTGATTTAGATATTACCAAACAAAAGTCATCACCGAATACGCCGGAATATCCAGTTCTGCGATCCCTTCCGGCGCTTTTACATTCACTTTTCGCGCGGTGTCCCGGTTATTCATCAGCACGAGCACCTTTGAGCCATCGGGGTTTTTAAACGCCACATTGTCAAGGTTTTGCGCAGCCAGATCAGTAGAAGCAATGCGTACGGCGCCCTTGCGGACAAAGCGGCTGAGGTGGCCCAGCGAATAGTAATCAATCGTCGGTTCATATGTGCCATCCGTACGCACCGTCACCACGCCCCGGCAGTCCATACATCCGCCATTGGTGGGGCCGCTGTTTTCATCGAGGGCGAGGTTCCAGAATAGCACGCAGGTGGCCCAGTTGCGCAGGTTACCGATCAGCAGGTTTTTAAATTTCCACATCAGGTCGTCGCGCCAGGAACCGCTCCAGCCGCCGCTGGAACACTCCGTAAAATAAATGTTTTTATCGGGGTGTGCATCGTGCACCTTGCTTTGATTGGCCACATCGCCGCCGTAGCAATGGAAAGCCGAGCCGTCTATAAATTGCCGCGCTTTCGGGTCGTCGAGGATGCTGATCGGGTATTCGGGGTGATCCCAGTTGTGGTCGTACACCACAATTTTGGTCGTGATTTCATTTTCCAGAAACTTCGGCCCCAGTTGGTTTTTGATAAAATTGCGTTGTTCTTCGGCCGTCATCAGCATACCCGGGTAGCCCGGCGGTTCAAATTCCGGTTCATTTTGAATCGTAATGGCGGATATCGGCACCCCCGCTACCGTAAAGTTTTGGATATAACGCACAAAATAATTGGCAAATGCAGGTTGTACTTCCGGCTTTAATTTGCCGCCGATCATGCTGCCGGTCGTTTTCCAGGATGCCGGCGCGCTCCAGGGGCTGCCCATTATTTCTATGTCGGGATTGATTTGCAGGGCCTCTTTCAGCCTCGGGATCAGCTCTGCTGTATCCTGTTCGATGGTGAAATATTTCACCTTGGTATCCGTCGACCCTTTCGGCGGATCGAGGTAGGAATAGTTGTGGCTGGAAAAATCGCTGGCGCCGATGGTCATGCGCAGGTAAGACAGTCCGATGCCGCGCTCCCGGCTGAACAGCGAATCCATCAGTTGTTTGCGACGCAGATCATTCAGATTCCGTGACAATACCCGGGCGGACGAACCAGTCATGGTAGCGCCGAAACCCAGTATTTTCTGGTATTCGGTTTTGTCGTCTATTTCGATGATAGGCAGCGTCTTATCTCCTTTTTTTTGGAAAGCAACGGGTTGTACCGCTTGCAGACGAGTGTTGCCATCGCCAGTGGTGAGCCACAGGTTTCCTTTTCTGGTTTCGACCGTTTTTTGGCCACAGGCGACTATAAGGCAGAGCAAAAACGCGGGGAGGTATAATTTTGTCATGGCGGAAATTTGCGACAAAAGTAGCGATTCCCTACCGTGCACCGATCAACTCCCTACCCTCCTGCGCTTTTAAGCGGTTGAAAGATTCCAAACCGCAATCGAGAAATACCTTGTAGGCTTTCGGATCGTTTCCGTTAGGATAGTCCGTGGGTTTATTCAGCAGGGTTTTGCCGTCGTGGTGCATCAGCACGTAGTAAGGCTGTGCGCTCACATCGAAATTATTCACCTGAAAAGCGCCCCATTTGCTGCCGACCGTACGCAGTTTTTGACCCGTTTTCGGATCGAGCAGGTAGGCAAACGGATTGTCGGGGAAAAGCCGCACTTTTTCATCCACATACAGCGAAACAACGACGTAATCATTGCGCAGACGGTCGATAATACCGGGCAAAGGCCATACATTTTCCTCCATTTTGCGGCAATTTACACAGCCGTGGCCGGTAAAGTCGACAAAAACGGGTTTGTTCACGCGTTTGGCTTCTGCCAGCGCTTCATCGAAATCGTGGAAACAATCGAGTCCCTGCGGACAGCCGGGGCCGTCGTGGTCTTTTTGCTGATCGTTGGCGTATTTATAGCTGTAATGCACCGGCGGCGCCAGGCCGCTGAGCAGCGATAAGGACTGGTAATTGAACAGGCCCCAACCCACATAAGCCGCAAAAGCCAGGGAAGTCAGCCCGACACCAAGCCGGACCAGACCAGGCCGCCCGCTGTTTCCTTTCCAGGGCAACAAGCCGAACTGATAAACGGCCAATGCCAGCGCAATGATGAACCACAGCGCCAGGAATGTTTCAAAACGCAAGATGCCCCACTGCTCCACCATGTCGGCAGTGCTGAGGAATTTGAGCGCCAGCGCCAGTTCGACGAGGCCGAGGGTAATTTTTACATTATCCATCCAGCCGCCGGATTTCGGCAGGGAATTGAGCCAGCCCGGAAACATGGCAAACAAGCCGAAAGGCAGCGCCAGTCCCAAACCGAAGCCAAACATACCGATGGCGGGTTTCGTCGGGATAAATCCCAAAATAGACGCGCCTGCGTTGCTGCGCGCTGCTTCCACCAGCAAAGTACCTACAATCGGGCCGGTGCAGGAAAAGGACACCAGCACCAGCGTAAATGCCATAAAAAAGGTGCCGACGAGTCCGCCCCGGTCGGCCATTTTATCACTTTTATTGACCCAGGAAGAGGGCAGCGTAATTTCATAAAAACCAAAAAAGGAGAACGCAAATACCACCAGCAGGGCAAATATGCCGAGGTTGAAGTATTTGTTGGTACTCATATCGTTCAGGGCGGTCGGGCCGAGTGCGGAGGTTACAGCCGAACCCAGGGCCACAAAGATCAGCACAATGCTGGCGGCGTAGATAAATGCGTTGCGCAGCCCTGTTTTGCGGTCTTTCGAGCGTTTGACAAAAAAACTGACCGTCATCGGGATCATCGGAAATACGCAAGGTGTGAGCAGGGCAATCAGTCCGCCGAGAAAACAGAACAGGAACAGAGATACCAGGCTAGCGCCATCGCTGCTGCCATCAGTCACTTCTGCGTTGCAGTTGCCTACAAACTGCGCGGCATTGATTTCGGGGCGTTTGGAATAAAAAAAGCCTTTGAAATTGGGGTCGTCGGGAGCGACAACGCCTGCATCAGTTGCTGCTGCAACTTGTGTCGATGCATCGCCGGGCGTCGGTACAGCGCCGGTACCGGGCGTTGGGGCGGGTTCGGGCGCAGGAGGCGGAGCGGGCTCCGTTTTGCCGCCGGAAGCGTTGTTGCAGTTGGCTAATGCCGGGATTTTGAACGAAAAGTCCGCGTCTTTGGGTGGCAGACACATTTCGTCGTTGCAGACCATAAAGTTGAGATAACCTATAATCGGCTTGGAAGGATCTGTGATTTCCACCCGTTGCGTCAGAATGGCTTTGTGTTTGAACTTGGTGAGTTTCATATCAAACACCGGGTCGTGCACTGTGATGATTTCACCACTTTCTTTGGCCTTGCCCATCAGTTTGTACCCCGGCGCCGGACTGAAAGTCAGCAGGGTAGCAACCGGGCCGTCCTCACTTTCGAGAAATTGCGAGTAGGTGTACCAGCCTTCATCGATGGTGCCGGTGAAAATCAGGTCTGCCTGGCAATTGCCTGCATCTTTGACGGAGAACGACCATTTCACCGGATTCTGGGCAGATATGTTAAAAGCCGAGAGCAAAAAGAGCACAAACGGCAGTAAATTGTAAAGTTTTGTACGCAACATCATTCAAAAAATTTAAGACTACAAAGGAACAGCGCTTTTATCGTTTGTGCGTTGATTTTCCGCGTTTTAAAACAACATTAACCCTTGATGTGAGTAGTGAGTAGTGAGTAGTGAGTGGCATGGTCTTAGAAGGACGAACTCAATATTCTTCAAACGCCATGCCACTCACAATTCACAACTCACTATTCACAGCTCACGATTCACGAAAAAAATTTCGGCAGGGTTATTTTATTTCGGAAAACAAAATTACCTTTGCGCTCCATTTTTGAAACGCAGTACCTAATTATTGATAAGCGATGAAACGTACATTCCAACCATCCCGCCGCGCCAGAAAGAACAAACACGGCTTTCGTGAGCGTATGGCTTCTAAGAATGGCCGCAAACTCCTCTCGCGCCGCCGCAAACAAGGCCGCTGGAAACTTTCGGTATCGGATGAAAAACGCCTGAAATAAGCAGCGCACGGTGTACAACCACCGTTGGCAGCCATTTTTCTGATTATTATTGTAAGACTTCCGGAGTTCGCGCAACTTCGGAAGTCTTATTTTTGTATTGCTGGGCAATCAACGCCACACTTGTGAACGCTCCAATCCACACCTTCTCCCGATCCGAACGGCTGAAAAGCCGGACGCTGATCAGCCGCCTTTTTAAGGACAGCCATTCTTATGTGGCCTATCCGCTGCGGGTGGTCTGGCTGGAGCACCCCGCTCCGGCGCATCCGGATGTACAGGTATCGACAGTCAAAGTTGTCATTTCCGTCCCCAAACGTCATTTCAAAACCGCCGTAGCGCGCAACCGCCTTAAACGGCAGATCCGGGAAGCGTATCGCCTGCACAAACACCTTTTGTACGAAAAACTGGCCGGTCGCAACGACATGGCCCTCATGCTGATGTATATCTCCAAAGAAGCCCT
>JALHMA010000099.1:14604-16918 GCA_022844265.1 Saprospiraceae bacterium
ATAACTCATAACTCATAACTCATAACTTATCCCTCATAACTCATCCCTCATTCTCAACTTTCATTTGTTTCTTTGTACTACCAAAACATGGGTACATTATGAATGACAACGGCGGTTGCCTGTATGCCTTCGGAAGGGGAAGTTTTTATGCGCTTTTCATCGTAATACTGCCGGGAATACTCGTTTTTCTTTATTACGACGACATCAAAGCACGGGTGGACGGCATTTCGGGCCTGCCTGTTTTCCATGAGATGAAGAACGAGTTCAAAACGGGCGCCGACATAATCGGCGCAACTTTTGCTCGTGAATTGCAGCAATTTTATGCTGATACCATCGAACAACGAACCTACATATCCGCTCCGGGTAAAAAGGGCGCTTACTGGCGCCGGGCAGCCATCGAACAGGAACTGAAACAAAAACTGTCGAGGGGCAGTCAGCCCAATGCCATCGCCTATCTCAATTACCTCGAACAACACCGCGATATGGCGGTGCTGGAGATGCAACGCACCAAAATACCGGCCTCTATTACCCTCGCACAGGGTTTGCTCGAAACCAATGCCGGACGCAGCATATTGGCGACCAAAGGCAACAACCACTTCGGTATCAAATGTCGCGCCCGCTCCGGTTTTCGACGCGACGGCGTGATCGACGACAACGATTTCAATTTTCACTCCCTCGCTGTCGATTGTATGCAAATGACCGACGATTATGTGTGGGATCGTTTCGAGGTGTACCGAACGGCCGGCGACAGTTATCGCCGCCACAGCCTGCTGCTGCAAGACCGGCGTTACGGCTGGATGCTGCACCGGTACGAAGTAGGCGGCATATACCGCATTTCAAAATCCATTTACGGACATTACGAAGTACCTTACTACGCTGCCTGGAGCGTCGGACTCAAGCAGTCGGGTTATGCCACTGCCCGCACCTATGCCGAAATACTTACACTCATCATTGAAACATATCAACTCTGGCGCATTGATTATGAAGCAGTTGTTTCTAAATGATGAATGATGAATGATGAATGATGAATGATGAATATCTTGCTTATCTGGTGAAGTGAACTTTGTTTTTTTTCTTTTAAAATATTGATTTACAATAAATTAGTGTTTTTTTCCTCATTCCTCATTCCTCATTCCTCATTCCTCATTCCTCATTCCTCATTCCTCATTCCTCATTCATCATTCATCATTCCTCATTCATCATTCATCATTCCTCATTCATCATTCCTCATTCATCATTAAATTACAATTCACATGAAAAATTTCTTCGAATTTTTTGGTTTCCTTTCCGCAGCAGGTATGTCTGCCGTATTGATTTTTCTTTTTATCGGTAAAAAAGAAGGTATGAAAAACATGGGTAAAGACCTTCAGGTATCCGGTTACAACATTGCTGCTGATTCGGATATGCCGGCAGAGCCGCGTGCTATCGCCATGCGCCCTTCCAAAGGCAGCAGCAACAAAACCAGTGTAAAAAAAGAAAGAGCTGTCCAGGAAACAGCATCGGAGCAGTCCGCTTCTGAAAAACTTAAATACCTCTATGACGATGCCGAATTTATTGCCACGACAGCCAAACAATGGAAATCGGCAGTGAAAGACGCTTCAGAGGAGTACAACATCAAACCACAAGTGCTGCTGGCGCACGTACTGGTGCAATCGTATACCGGCTCCTATTCAAAAAGCCAGCTCCGGCGCGATGCAGTACAACACGCCGGGGAGCGGGTAAAACCGGTCTCCGCAGCGGTGAAAACGTATCCGTTCGGATGGAGTATGCAAAAAGTAATGCAGCAGTACGACCTGCTGCGCTATTTCCCGGAAGAAATGCCGACCGCTTCTGCATCGGTGCGCATGACGCCGGAGAAAAAAATGAGCGCTAAAGGGGAAACAAAATTGGCTAAACCGGCAGCCAAATCAAGCGCTCCGCAGGTATCTGCCGTAGAAGACGGTTTCCGGGCAATGGTGGCCAAAGACAACGGGTTTTCTTCCTGGGCAGGGCTGCAACGCCTCGCTGACCCCGATACCAAAGCGGCTGCGCAAAAACGCGTAAAAACGTTGATGATGGCGTCGAGAATCAAGTAGGTGTTTGGTTTTTAGTGTTTCGTGTTTGGGGGTGCTTCGCGTTTGGCCATGCCCCCGACCCCTAAAGGGGAGTACATCGCAATAGATTGACAATCAGAATTTTAAGGTAGAGGTTGTCCGTCTATTGCGATGTACTCCCCTTTAGGGCAATGTCGTTGACTTAGCGGAGAGGTGTCATTTGCGACGCAGGAGCAAGTGACATCTCGTAGCGAGAATTACTTGAAAACGACCGTTACGAG
>JALHMA010000100.1 GCA_022844265.1 Saprospiraceae bacterium
GAGAGAAGTGAGAGGGTGAGAGACGTGAGAGGCATCCCGCTTGGCCACTCTATGGTTTTTAGATTTGGGTTTCCAGGCCTGTAATTGATAGAACATCTCCTTTGGCATTTTGCAATATTTTCATCCTAGGCGTTTCGGATCTTTAATTATTTGATAATCAAATATTTGTAAATAATGAGGTGCATAAAACAGGCTTTGTAATTACTGGACTAAAATGCCCAGGATGAAAATATTGCAAAATGCCAAAGGAGATGTTCTATCAATTGAAGGCCTGGAAACCCAAATCTAAAAACCATAGAGTGGCCAAGCGGGATGCCTCTCACGTCTCTCACCCTCTCACTTCTCTCACCCTCTCACTTCTCTCACCCTCTCACTTCTCTTATGCTAAAATTTATCACTACCACCTTGGGCCGTTTGCGCCTGATAGCCTTTATAGAAGGTATTTCGTACCTGACACTGTTGTTTATCGCTATGCCATTGAAATACTTTTTTGAACAACCCGAGGCTGTGCGCACAGTCGGCTCCGTGCATGGCGCATTGTTTGTGGCTTATGTGCTACTGGTATTTCTGACCAAAATCGAGCACCGCTGGGACGCTGCCAAAACAGGCCTGTTGCTGTTGATTTCAATGATTCCTTTCGGCAATTTTTATGCGGACAAGAAGTGGCTGGCGCCGGAGGATAATTTACCACATAGTACACAATAGTAAGTACTGCTGGGTTACCACAATTCATGGAACTATCTGAAGCCATTGCACTCATTCAAAACGATCACCTGCCGCCATCCGGCCCGGGTATCTGGGCGGATCTGGGTTGCGGTTCCGGAATGTTCACCTTTGCTCTGGCGCATCTGCTGAAACCCGGCAGTACCATTCATGCAGTGGACAAAGACCCTGTAATACTCAAGCCGTTGCCGAATCCAAATGGCATTGCGATTCACACTTTACAACTGGATTTTGTCGCCGATACGCTCCCGCTGCCTCCGCTGGACGGTATCCTTATGGCCAATTCGCTGCATTTTGTTTCCGATAAAATTACGCTGCTGAACAAACTGACAGCCTGCCTGAAACCCGGCGGCTGCTTCCTGATCGTGGAATACGATACAGACAGACCAACGCCGCCCTGGGTGCCGTATCCACTCAGTTTTCAAGCACTGCAACCTTTTTTTGTCAGACACGGTCTTACGTCCGTACAAAAACTGGGCGAACGGATTTCAGCGTACAGGCGGGCCAATATGTACGCGGCTTGGATAGGGATGAGGGATGAAGAATGGCCGAGCGTGATAATTAGTTGACTGATTATCAATGCTTTCTCAACCGCCAACATGCTCGACCGCTCACTTTCAGTATACAGGATCAGGCATTCACAAACCAAAAAAATATTGAAAAATGAAACGTTATGTTTACCCGCATACCATTGACAATGGTAGTGGCGAACAACTCACTTTTGTAAAATATGTAAAGGACGAAGCAGGCGACTACCTGGAAGTCGAAAACACGGTGGCGCCCAATGCAGGGCCGCCGATGCATGTGCATTGGAAGCAGGAAGAAAGTTTAACAGTCGTTCAGGGGAGAATAGGCGTGCAGATTTTGGGCGAAGGAGAACAATTCTTTGAAGTAGGACAAACGGCAACGTTCAAGGCAGGCGTGCCGCATCGCTTCTGGAATGCCGGTACGGAGCCGCTGATTTGTAAAGGATACATCAAACCGCCGGACAACATCGAGTATTTCCTCGCCGAAATTTTCAAATCAACCAAAGCCAACGGTGGGGAAAGGCCCGGTCTGTTTGACTCCGCCTACCTGACTACCAAATACAAATCGGAGTTTGATATGACCGAAATTCCGGCCTTTGTAAAAAAAGTAGTTTTCCCGGTCATTATCTTTGTAGGTACACTTTTAGGGAAATACGGGAAGTATAAAGACGCGCCCGATGCGGTGAAATAGATGTTTCATACCTGTTTGAAACGGCTACCGGACTGGCGAATACCGGTAAAACCAGCGCCGGCGGAACGCCGAATATCCTGCAGTCGGCCCTGCTGATGAACCGCTTCGCGCGGGAGTTTCGCCTGGCAAAACCGCCCTATCCGGTGCAGCGGGTGCTGTTCGGACTGCTTGCGCCGCTGGGGCGCTTGCTGGGTATGAAAGGCTGGTATGGGGAGTTTGTGGATTGAAAGAGAATTTGCGAAAATTGATATAATTTTGAGCACTGAAATCGAGATTAGAATAATAAGGAACATAACTTTAGCCTTCATCATTCATCAATAGAAAAAATGAGCGATCAAGAAATCAAAGAATATATTGACAGGTTAAATACACAGCAGTCAAATGAAACAATCTTTTCCAGACGACTAAATAAATCAGTTGAGATAGCAAAGGTATGGGAAAAAGAACCTGAAATAGATGATGATTTTAATATTAAATCATATAGATTTTTCTTCATACAAAATGACAATAGAAAATATGTCGCTGCAGTTATTGATATGATCAAAGATTTGCATTGGTTTGTATTAGAAGCAGAAAGGAAAAAAGGACAATTAACAAAAGCATTAAGAGAAGCAATTCTACCATATCTATTTGATGAAGGAAGAGATAGCCAAAGGATAACAATTAAAAAAGGAATTGGGGACGAGAATTATAAAAATTCAAAAAAGGTTGCAACTCAGTTAGGATTTAAATCAATTAACGAAGACGAAACAATTTTTGAATTAAGTAAAAACGATTTTAATTGGGAGTTCGAGAACCTCAAAGAAGAGAATTATCAGATTAAACCAGAAAGAAAAAAGGAACTTAGAAAACGGATTTTATTTGCATATAGAAGCCTAATGAAGATTAGTGATGAATTATCAATGGCATATGATGATGATAAAGGTTTGGAGGAAATTGCTAGAAAAGTGAGTTACTATGATTTAACAATAGAAGATATTGAGTAGAATATTTTAAGGTTCTTTCGGAGCATATTGTATCAATCTTTTGCCGTGGGCTCGTCTTACGACCCCGCACATCTTTAATTAGTCAAACAAAAACAATGAAACCAATCCTTTCCCTCTTCCTCACCCTCGCCCTTTTCGCTTCCTGCCAAACCACCCCCGAACAAAAGCCCCCCATTCCGCTCATCGGCACCTGGGAACTGATTTCCGCCACCTCGACGGAAAAAGACTCTACTTTTACCACCTTTAATCCGAAGAATAAAATGATCAAAATCATAACACCGACGCATTTTGCGTTCTTTCTCCATGACCTGACCATGGGTAAAGACACCGCCACGGCGGCTTATTCCGGCGGCGGGGGCACCTATACTTTGGTAGACAGCACCTACACCGAACACCTGGAATATTTCAATCACCGGGAATGGGAGGGCCACACGTTTTCATTTGTGGCAACAGTCAAAAATGATACCTTCACCCAGCAGGGTGTGGAGAAACTGGAGAATCTGGGGATTGACCGGGTGATTGTGGAAAAATACAAAAGACTGTAACGCGGATTACGCGGATAGGGCTGATTTACGCGGATTTTCCTAACGCTACGTGTACTCTAAAAAATCCGCGTAAATCAGCCCTATCCGGGCAATCCGCGTTTCACTCCTTCGCCCCGATCCCAACCAAATATTTCACCACCTTTTCTGCCTGCTCCCCGCCCGCTTTGGCATGGCGCAGCAAAGAAATATTGTGCGGCCCAACGGCATTTTTCATGTGCGGAAATGCTTTAATAAAATCCTTTACGACTTTCAGTTCGCCGAGCATGGCAGCGGTACAAATAGTAGGCCGTGCGCCTTTTTCCAGCAGGAACAGCGTCATGTCGCGGTCGCCTACATGGCCTGATGCGCCGATGGCGTCTTCCCAGTCCCAGCCGCCGAGGTTGTTCACTGCATTCAGCAGGTCAGGTGTTTCCAGGAGCAGGGCTTTCATTTTTTCAAAATCCTTGTGCGCTGCCCCGACGAATTCTTTTACCAAGGCGGTGTTCAATGGATCGCCTTTGGTCGGTTTGGCTGGTGTGGGTTGCATTTGTCCGTTCAAAACGCCGGGAAGAATGAGGGTGCCGGTAGCACCGGCCAAAGCGGTCAGGATGAAGTTTTTACGTGTGATCATTTGCATAGCCGTTGTTGGTTAAAAATTGTTTTTGTCTGAAATCAAGACAAACCAACGGCTGTTGATGCCGGAAAACAAGTGCTGTATGTGCGGATTCGCCGAATCAGGAGCCATTTTGTCGCTTCCACTCGGTGGGCGTCACGCCATGCACCTTTTTGAAAGCGGTGTAAAAAGCCGAGAGCGACTGGAACCCGCTTTCTGTGGCAATCCCTTCAATGCTCAGGTGGCTGTAATCGGGGTGCAGCAGGCGGCGGGTCGCTTCGGCCACCCTGTAATCATGCAGCAGTTCTGGAAACGATTTTTGAAACACGCCATTGACGGCTTTGCTCAGCAGGTAGGGTGGAACGTCCAGGCGCTCGGCGAGCCGGGTGACACTCAGGGTGCTGTCCGTGTAGGCTTTTTCCGCTTCAAACAAGCGCGTGATGCGCTCGGCCAATGCGGCGAATTGCGCCTCATCGGGCGGTATTTTGGTATAGCTGCTTTTGGAAAATACCTTCATACGCGCCATGCCCCAGAAACTCAGGAGATACAGCGTGAGCGTGGCGCAGGTGGTAATGAGCACATACGTCTGACTCGTATCGGACAGTAACTGGATAAAAAAGGTCGTCCAGATCAATCCCACCGCCAGTGTGAGCAACCACATCCATTGCCTGCCGGTTTTTTCAAGATTGGATGCAGGCAATTGCCGGGCCAATAAAAAAGCGCTCATGGCCGTATATACGCCCATGTGTACCACTGCCGCCTGGTAAAAGTAGTAGGTCGCGCTGCGCGGGAGCAGCAGGAAGGCAATGATAAATATGGCCGGAACAACAAAATGAAGCGCCTGTTTCGCTGGAAAATCGCTCCATTTTTCCAATACACTTTTTAAATACAACCAGAGAAAAGGACCAATGGCGACCATACCGACCACGCCCAAAACGGGCGCGTATTTGCCTGTACCGGGAATGACAATACCCACCACTGATTTGGTGATGCGCACCGCCAGCGCCAACAGCAACAAGGCCAGCAATTGATTGGACATGCGGTTGCCCTCCTGCCGCCGCCAGAAAAAGACGGCCAGGAAAATCGCATGACTAAAAGCCAGCGTGCCAAAAATTGCAATGAAGTTGACCATTTGGAAAAGGCAAAAATAGGGAAAGTCGTGTATGGTGTATGGTGTTTAGTGTTTGGGGGTGCTTCGCGTTTGGCCGTGTTTGGTGTTTGGTGTTTAGTGTTTGGGGGTGCTTCGCGTTTGGCAATAGGTGGTATTTTGGTCGAATTTTCACAAATGCCAAACGCGAAGCACCCCAAACACTAAACACCGCCAAACGCGAAGCACCCCCAAACACGAAAAACGAAACACCACACACGAGCTCACCATCTTTTTTGTAAGTTCATTTAACAGTACAGGGTTTAAAACTGGTTGCTACGCAACCAGTTATAACCCCTCTACTGTTAAATGAACTCCCCCTTAATTACTTAAAATTCAGGTGTTTGATCGAGTAGTAGCAAATCGTGCCAAATCCCATAGCCAGCATGGAGTGGAACAGCACGAAAGCGGTGTTGTCGGTTGCCAGGCCCACGACTACGGCAGAGGCAAAAACCAGGGCCATAAATCCTTCGGCGATGGTCACCCAGGAGATTTTTTTGGCCACATAACTGGCTTTGCTGAAGCTCTTCTGTTGTCCGTTGATCCCGAATTTCGGGGTGCGTACGAAAGAAGAAACTTTACCGCGGTACCCTTCGATCACTGCGATGGAGTTGTACAGTGACAGGCCCATCGAAATCGGCATAAAGGAAATGAACAAGCCGAAGAAACGCACTTTTTCCCAGAATGTAGCGGGGTTGGTGCGGTGCAGTGCGGCAGTGATATTGGCGGTGTAGGAAATACCGGCAACAGAGAACAGGCCCAGAACCGAGAACGACAGGAAGTGCGTGGAAATACCCAGTTCACGGAAAGCGAAAGCCAGCGGAATGCTGCTCACGGCTGCGATGAACACCCACAGGAATACGCCGTAAGCCAGCAACTGGCTGGTTGCGTGCAGTTTCTGCACCATGTTCAGTTTGTTACCGCTTTCTTTCCAGATCAGGTGGAGCAGTTTGCGGGCGTTTTGCGCGCCGCCTTTATTCCAGCGGAACTGTTGGCCTTTCAAACCGTTCATCTCCACAGGAAGTTCTGCAGGGCTTTCCAGTTTCTCTAAATACTGGATTTTGTAGCCCAGGATTTGTGCGCGGAAGCTCAGGTCGAGGTCTTCTGTGAGCGTATCGCTCTGCCAGCCGCCCGCTTCACCGATCACTTTTTTGCGCCATACACCGGCGGTGCCGTTGAATTGCAGCAACAGGTTGCCATAAGAGCGGCCTGCCTGTTCGACGGTAAAGTGTACGTTGAGTTGCAGTGCCTGGAGTTTCGTCAGCAGGCTGTAATCTGCGTTGATATGTTCCCAGCGGGTTTGAACGATACCTACCTGTTCGTTTTCAAAGTAAGGCATAGTCGTGCGCAGGAAATCGGGGCGCGGCGTGAAGTCTGCGTCAAAAATAGCGATAAAGTCGCCGTTTGCCCGTGGCATGGCTTCCTGTAAAGCGCCTGCTTTGTAACCCTGGCGGTTTACGCGGTGGATGTGTTCGATGTTGTATCCTTCGGCTTTGAGCGCCGCCACTTTAGCGGAGACGATTCCGACTGTTTCGTCGGTAGAGTCGTCGAGTACGTGTATTTCAAAACGCTCCTTCGGATATTCCATAGCGGCCACATAGTCGATGATACGCTCGGCAACATACATTTCATTGTACATCGGCAATTGAACCGTTACAAATGGTACGGTTTGGTCGGTCATTCCATATTGCCGGTACTCGATAGAGGGATTCTCTTTGTGGAATCTTTTATACAGATACAACAGGTGAAATTGCAAAAGGCAGTAGATAGTCACTGCGCTCATGGCAACGAAATAAATCAAGAGCATCAAATAGCCGAAATCGACAAAGGCTTGATACTCAAATGCTTCTAAAAGCGAATGGAGACCGTACATATTGTGTTAAGTATTGTTTTATTAATTTTTAATGGGTGCATTTTTTGGAGTATTCGAGGATCTGAGTATTCGAGTATTTGACTGGTAAATTTTGGCCATCCAACCAATGCCAAAATTTACCAGTCAAATACTCGAATACTCAAATCCTCAAATACTCACTTCACAAACAGTTCTTTTACTATCGTTCCGATGATCTTCGTACCCGCCAGAAAAGCGCCTTTGACGGTGCCGGAAACTTTACTTTTTCCGGCGGCGCGTTTGCGGTAGCGTACAGGTACTTCGGTACATTTGAATCTTTTTTTCGCCGCTTTCACCTGCATCTCCACCGTCCAGCCAAAGTTCTTGTCCTGCATGTCGAGTTCCAGCAATTTGTTCCAGCGAATAGCCCTGAAAGGACCGAGATCGCTGAACCGCTGACCGAAAAACAAACGGATCAGAAACGGGGCCAGCCAGTTGCCGAAGCGCTGAGGAAAAGTCATTGCGCCGGGTTCCATTCCACCCAACCGCCGGGAACCGATCACCATATCTTGCCCGTCTTTCAAAATTGGCGCCGCCACATTTGGCAACTCCTCCGGAAAATCTGAATAATCGCCGTCCAAAAACACCACAATTTCCGGCTGTTCTGACGCGGGTAGTGATTGCAAGTAACGTATTCCGGCTAAGCAGGCATTGCCATATCCCCGTTCAGGTTGGCTTACCACGATCGCCCCGTTTTCTTTTGCCACTTCCCGGGTACGATCCGTCGAACCGTTATCACACACAATCACCTGTCGCACCCAGTCTTTCGGCAAATCAGTCAAAACCAACGGAAGTGCCTCTTCTTCATTCCAGGCCGGGATTAACACGTCAATAATGGGTTTTTGCTGCATTTTTTCCTGAAAACTACCCGAAATTGAAGTGCTGTAAAAGGATTGCCGGGAATGACGATGCAAAACTAATGCAGACCGTTAAGAAAAGGTTAAAAACAATTGACAAACATGCGTTAAAGTTTTGCAAACAGGCACTATTTTTTCCAGATTTTTGCCCGAAAGCGGTTTTTCATCAAAAAAATGCCAAACAAGATTTTGGGTGGCTGTCAAAATTGGGCCTGATTCAAAACTATGATTGTTAAACGCTGATCTTGAGGTAGTTGTTTGATAGGGCCGATGAATGCTATCAATGGATGCGTCGTGACCCCAAAGCGTTAATTTTTTAACAGGTTCCTGGGCGGGGTTATGTAAAAAACTATGCGAAAAAATGTTTACTGACTAACACCATGTTATAGTAGTTCTACCAGGGTTCCTCTGCCGCATAGCGGCATAACGTCGGTAGAAAACCAAAGAACAAGTTACAAAGGTGCGTAGCACCGCAACTTTTTGGCTACTGTTACGGTGCTACGCACCTTGTCGACAAGCCAGGCATTTGTTACTACCGACGTTACGCCGCTATGCGGCAGAGGAACTCTGGGTCACCCCTTGACCTTTTTGGCCATCACATCCATTCTTCCCTGGATTTCAATGAGTATTTCCAATTGCTTTTGTTGTATTTCGCACAAATGCTGGTACTGATCCACAATGGACAGGTCTATCTTTTCGTGCAGGTGCCGGATCTCGATCTCCGATTTGAGGTTGATCAGGTAATCATTTTCGGCGCGTTCGCGGTCTTTCGTTTCCTTTCGGTTCTGGCTCATCATAATGACCGGCGCTTGCAGGGCGGCAATGCATGAAAGCACCAGGTTTAGCAGTATATAGGGAAAAGGGTCAAACGCATCCCGGGCCAGGAAAACCGAATTGAGGATAATCCAGCACATCAGCACGCCGCCGAAACTGATGATAAAAGTCCAGCTGCCGCCAAAGGTGGCTACTTTATCAGCCACCCGTTCGCCGTATGTAGGGGCTTTTTGTTTGCTGTCTTCCTGCAGGCGACTCGACAGCAGGGACTCTTCTTCCAGCGATTCCCGGACGATTTTGTGGAGTTTGGCAAGTTGCTGGTTCTCGGTTTCCATCAGCTGCTTCACATATTGTAGCGATTGCTTTTTCATTGATTGTTATCAGTTATCAGTGTTGATAATCAGGCGTTTACAAAGGGTTTGGTCGAAAAAAAATCTGCTTAGGTACTTAAACAATTTTATTTGCAAAGATAAAAGTATTGTTGAGGAGTTGAGGGTTGAGATTGTTGAGGGCCGCTCAATTAAAGACCATATTCTTCATAGAGCGGCCCTCAACAATCTCAACCCTCAACATCCTCAACAAACCCGCCGAGTAGTTACTTTTACCCCACTTTTTCACCAACCACACCACATTATGAAACAATTGCCCTGGCTTGCATTACCCATTTTATTCTTATTTGCCTGTAAACAGGATAAACCTGCCGCTCCGCCCCGTGAAGTGAAGCAGTATTCCATCGATGAATTTTACAAAACCAAGTCCGTCGGAGCCGGCCTTTTTTCAGCGGATGAACAAAAACTGCTGGTACACAGCAACGAAACAGGCATTTATAACCTGTTTGAAATCAATATTGCCGACGGCTCCAAAAAAGCGCTGACCACTTCTACCACCGAATCCTGTTTCGCCATCGATTACGTGCCTGGCAGTGGAGAAGTACTTTATTACGCAGATAAAGGCGGCAACGAAATCGATCATATTTACCTGCTGAAAGCCGACGGCAGCAGCCAGGACCTGACGCCTGCCGCCAAGGAAAAAGCGGGTTTTGCAGACTGGAGTAAGGACAAAAAGGCGTTTTTTTATACTTCCAATAAACGCGACGAGCGCTTTTTCGACCTCTACCGCATGGAAGTGGGCGCATGGAAAGCCGCACTCGTGTATGAAAACAAAGACGGCTACGGCGTAGATGCCGTTTCGCGCTACGGCGATTTTGTAGCGCTCAGCAAAACGATCACGACGAGTGAAAACCAGTTGTTTTTGTACGACCTGAAAACCAAACAGTTGAAGGAGATTTCCGATCCTGCGCAACCGGGTTCCTACGGTACCTCCGGCTTCAGCGCCGATGGCAAAACATTTTATTACACCACCGATGCGGGTAAGGAATTTGCCTATCTGGTGCAATACGACCTTGCTTCCGGCGCGCGCCAAACCGCCTACGAAACTAACTGGGATGTCATGTACAGTTACCAGTCGGAAAACGGAAAATACCAGGTCATCGGCATCAATGAAGACGGCAAAAACAAACTGCTCGTGCGCGATGCAGCGGGCAAAGAGGTAGCCTTCCCGGCCATCCCCGACGGCGACGTATCGGCGGTCAATATTTCCGCTTCTGAAAAAATGATGCGCCTGTCTGTGGGCACCTCCAAATCGCCCAACGATCTTTATACCTACAATTTTGAAACGAAAGAACTCAAACGCCTGACCAATAACCTGAACCCGGACATGAACCCCGAGGACCTGGCAGCGGCCACGGTGGTGCGTTTTAAATCGTTCGACGGACTGGAAATTCCCGCGATCTATTACAAACCGCTAACAGCCACCGCCGGTAATAAAACGCCCGCGCTGGTGTGGGTGCACGGCGGTCCGGGCGGACAATCGCGGGTGGGTTACTCGGCATTTATCCAGTACCTGGTCAACCACGGCTACGCAGTGCTCATGGTCAACAACCGCGGCAGCAGCGGCTATGGCAAGTCGTTTTACAAAATGGACGACCTGAACCACGGCGAAAAAGACCTCCAGGACTGCATTTACGGCAAAAAATACCTGCAATCGCTCGACTACATCGACGGTGAAAAAATCGGCATTATCGGCGGCTCCTACGGCGGCTACATGACCATGGCTGCCATGACCTTCGCGCCCGATGAATTCAAAGTGGGCGTCAATATTTTCGGCGTCACCAACTGGCTGCGCACCCTGCATTCCATTCCGCCATACTGGGAATCTTTCCGCAAAGCCCTGTACGCCGAACTGGGCGACCCCAACACCGCCGACTCGGTGCGCCTGCGAAAAATATCCCCCTTGTTTCACGCGCAACACGTCAAAAACCCGATCATGGTGCTGCAAGGCGCCAACGACCCGCGCGTGCTGCAAGTGGAATCGGATGAAATCGTGGCGGCTGTGAAGCAAAACAACGTGCCGGTGGAATACCTGGTGTTCCCGGACGAAGGACACGGTTTTGTGAAAAAAGAAAATGAAAAAAAGGGATACGGAGACGTGCTGGTTTTCCTGGATAAGTATTTGAAGGGTGGGGCAGGGGTAAAGCAGTGAGGGAAGTATTTGAACAGGATTCACAATATTAAAAAGGATTAAAAGGATTCTCTATCACTCAAGCATTTCCTGTAAATTCCGGGGATCAAATCCTGGTAATCCTTTTTAATATTGTGAATCCTATTCAAACTTATTTCCGCCTCATCTTATCCCGTTGCATTTTCTCCACCAGCCAGCCTGGCAGGTAGTGCCTCGACTCAAACATGTCTTCGTCTGTTTCTCCCACCTGTTCCGGGGTTGCATCCTGAAAGTCACTTTCAGGCCGGATTTTATTGTTAAAAACATGCTTGTATTGGAGGCTTTATGCCCCAAAATTGATAAGCAGGCCGTCCTTTACATTGAGTTGTTCGAGCGTGTTAATCGCTTGAGCCATGTCTTCATTAGATAAATCAGATTTGGCTTTGGCTTCGATCATTACTTCATTTTGGCAGTAAATATCGCAACGTCGGAAAGCAATTCGAAGATTGTCGTAGTGGATGGGCAGCCACACTTCCCGCTCGAAAGCAATACCTGATCTTCTAAGTTCAATGGCCATTGCGCGGCAGTAGACGTATTCCATAAATCCGCGCTTGAGTTTTTTATGTACCGTCATGGCACATCCGATAATTCGGTAGGTGAGGTCTCCTTTTTCCATAAATGAGAGCGTTTAGATGATTAATGAACAGGATTATCATGATTTAAAAGATTAAAAGAATTTGATTTGAGGGATTCAAAAAATGGTTGAGTGCTCAAAAATCCTTTAAATCTTTTAAAATCAAAAAGATCCTGTTCAATTATTTTGGTTTGGGAAAAAGATTATCGAAAATTTTAAAAGATTAGAAGGAGTCGATTCCTATGGATTTAACGGAATGCTTGAGTGATAGAGCATCCTTCAAATCCTTTAACATCAAATAAATCTTGTTCAAACTTATCACCCCTGTACAACCAACTTCCCTACTTTTGCCGTCCAATCCAAAAATACTCCACCGCACATGCGCTTATTGTTTCGTTGGGCTCCTGCCCTGTTCCTGTTGCCCTTGTTTCTGACGTTCTGCCAAAAAGAAAAATTCACGACCGATCCGGCCGATAAACTCGAATTTTCGACGGATACGCTGCGTTTTGATACCACTTTTACCGAAATCGGCTCGGCTACGCGCATCCTGAAAGTGTACAACCGCCGCAAGGAAAGTATCCGCATCAGCAAAATATACCTCGCCAACGGTGCGGCGTCGCGCTTCAACCTGAACATCGACGGCATTTCGGGCGACAGCCAGACGGATATTGAAATCGGGCCGAACGACAGCCTGTACGTGTTTGCAGAAGTGACCATCAATCCCGATCAGCCGGCCAGCGCCAGCCCATTTGTGGTTTCGGAGGATATTGTGTTTGAAACCAACGGCAACACCCAGAAAGTAGTGGCAGAAGCCTTTGGACAAAATGCTGTGTACCTGCCCACACGTTTCGGCGCAGGTGGGCAGGTCGGTTACGGTTGCAGCGGCGGCGAATGGGTATGGGACGACCCACGTCCTTATGTCATTTACGGCATTCTGGTGATCGACGAATGCACCGTGCGCATTCCCGCCGGCGCGCGGGTGTACGTGCACGGCGGACTCGGCAAAGTGGTAACCGACACCTCCCTTGTGCGCTACAACGACGGATTCATCGCTTTTCAGGGCGCCGGGAAACTCATCGTGGAAGGTACACTGGAAAACCCGGTCATTTTTGAAAGCGACCGACTGGAAGCGGAATTCGACGACGAGCCCGGACAATGGACGGGCATCTGGCTGCAATCCGGCAGTTCGGGACACCGCATTGAACATTGTGTCGTGCGAAATTCGATCATCGGCGTACGCGCCGACTCGGCGGTCGATCTGACTTTGAAGAATACGCAGATTTACAATACCGCCGGTCCCGGACTCATTGGCGTTCATGCTAAAATCAACGCCGAAAACTGCCTGTTTCATTCCAATGCCGGTTTTTCCATCCAGTTGGAATACGGTGGCGAGTACAATTTTACGTATTGCACGGCGGCCAGTTACGGCGTCGACGGGGAAGCCATCCGCATGGGCAATGCCATCTGCCTCGATCCGGCCTGCGGGGCCTTTGTGGCCAACCGATTGCAGGCGCGGTTCCAGAACTGTATCATCTTCGGCGGCCGAGCCGATCAGATCACGCTCTTCGATCGCGTAGACGATCCGGCGATGTTTGATTACGAATTTAAAAACTGCATCGTCCGGGTAAGAGATTTGCTGAAAGACAATGCCTACCCCGATTTCCTCGACCACTGCCAGCCATGTATCAATGCCGATGCGCAGGACACGATTTTCCTTGACCCGAACCGCTACAATTTTCGCCTGGATACGATGCACTCTATCGCCAATCGCTATGGTGCGCCGGTGCCGGGCGTTGTAAAGGACCTGGACGGGAAAATGCGTGATGCGGTTATGCCGGATGCGGGTTGTTATGAAATCGAGTTTTGAGGATAGATCGGGGCGCTTATGGGGTTTCCCCTCGTAGCGTAGTTGGAACACGGATTGAAGGGATTGGACACGGATTTTTTCCCTTGTAGGAATAATGAAAAAAATCTGTGTCCAATCCCTTCAATCCGTGTTCTATCCCGCTACATCGACAAATCCCAATTTAACAATCGTTAAAGTTTTTAACTTTTAAAATCTGTTGCAGAATGTCCCGTTCTGATTTCGTCCTTTGAGCGCATCAGGGTTTTCCCTGATTTATGCTCCCGCCGGTTTTAATTACATAATATTTACCGTACTATACATTTGTATCCATCCTCATGCGGGGAGGGTGGCTGTATTATTCTTAACGTTACTAAACACATTTTTCCACATGACAAATCTGCTGTCACTGCGGGCGGTCCGGTTATGGACCTGCCTTGGCGTAGCCTTGCTCGCCACCCAATTTTCTTTTGCTCAAACCGATCCGGAACCTGTTTCCTCCGCGCTGCCGCTCGACGACTTTACAACGCGCGAAGTGGTACAGGAACGCCGGGTGCTTAGCCATCAACCTATCCGCGAAGCCGACATTTTATGGGAAAAACGCCTCTGGCGGGTGCTGGATGTGCGCGAAAAAATGAACCAGACGTTCACTGCGCCCGAATCGCCGTTGTTTCAGATTCTTTCCGACGCAGCCATGGCCGGCGACCTGACCGTTTACAGCACCCAGGATGACCGGTTTTCCAAAGCGCTCACTCCCGAGGCCGTTCGCTCCATGCTGTACAAGGTCGATACCATTTACCGGCCCAACATCGACACGGGTATCGATGAACTGGTGGTGGTTGAAAATGTCCGCGACTGGGAAAGTGTGAAACGTTTCCGGATCAAGGAGGCCTGGTATTTTGACAGCAAAACATCCACCCTGCAGGTGCGTATTCTGGGCATCGCCCCTCTGATGGATATCCTGGATGAAAACGGGGATTTTAAGTTTGAAATGCCGCTGTTCTGGGTGCATTATCCCTCGGCCCGCCCGCTGCTGGCGCAAAACAAAGCGGTCACCCACGCGGGCAACTACGCCGCTACCACAACCTGGGAAGATATTTTTGAGCTGCGTTATTTTGCTTCCTGTGTTACCAAAGAGAACAATGTCAATGACTTACGCGTGCAGGATATGCTTACCGGCGCGGACATGGTTATGCACGGCAAGCAGATTGAAGCGGGTATTTTTAATAGGGAACACGACCTCTGGAGCTGGTAGAAAAGTCCGAAGTCGTCAGTGCGAAGTCATCAGTCCGTAGAGTACGCCGTAACAAGTCCGAAGTCGACAGTGCGAAGTCCGTAGAATAGTGCGAAGTCGATAGTGCGAAGTCATCAGTCCATAGAATAGTGCGAAGTTAATTATGGATGTGAATTTTTTGTACGGACAATTTAGGAATCATAAAAGGTAATATTTATTTTTGAGTTTTAATCAAACACGACCTTTTATGAAAATTACACAATTTGAAGAAATCATTGCCTGGCAAAAGGCACAAGATTTGGCTGTCGAAATTTACCAGTACTTCGGCTCTATTCGAGATACGGGTTTTAAAGGCCAAATTTGCCGCGCCGCCGTTTCCATTTCCAATAACATTGCAGAAGGCTTCGACAGGCAAACGGACAAACAATTTTCCAGTTATCTTTTCATTGCCTTAGGCTCTGCTTCAGAAGTTCGATCCATGCTCTACCTGGCAGCCCGGATTCAATTGATTGGAGACACAGCCCGCAATGAATTGATTGAAAAAACCTCGGAGGTCAGCCGAATCATCTACGGTTTTATCAAATCACTCAATAAATCCTCTTCCAACTAAAAATACTCCGCACTACGCTACGGACTTCGCACTATCGAATTCGCACTACGCTACGCACTGACGACTTCGCACTTCTCTACGGAGTACTCTACGGACTGACGACTTCGCACTGACGACTTCGGACTATCTTCTCTTCCTCGGCTGGTTCCACTCTTCCCTTTCCGCAAAATTTACAATCTTTTTCATAAAATTGACCATAGAGAGAAATACCAGGAAACCGAAAGTGACCACGATAAAAATCCAGCGATAGGTGCCTGCATCGCCAATGGCAACACCGGTAAATAACCAGGCTGCCATGCCGCTGCTCGCAGCCAAAGCCATATAACTGTAGATGGATTCTCCAAAATATTTACCGGCATGCGTGGCCCGAATGCTGATCAGGCTGTTGAAAATGGCGAACAACAACGCCAGAGACGCCGCAACCGACCATCCAAAAAGCCGGTCCACTGTAAAGATGCGGCTGATCGTGAGCAGCCATCCAATGGTCATAAATACCAGTCCGGCTGCAAAAACAACAGATGCCTGGAGGGCAGGACGGGTAATGTTTTTTTCAAAAAATGCGCTGATCATGATGGTAAGTAGTTATCGGTTATTAGTTATCCGTTATCTGTGTTGATACTCAAGCATTTGTAATTAGTTATCCGTTATCCGTGTTACGCTACGGACTGACGACTTCGCACTTCGTACTTCGCACTTGTAACGGTACACTCTACGGACTGACGACTTCGCACTCACGACTTCGGACTTTCACCGAATCATCACCCCTTTTCGATCCAGAAAGGGGATCTCCGTAAAGTTGATTTCGTCCAGGCTGCCGGGTACGAAGACAAATTTTTTGTCGTACAAATAGTCGTTGTACGAGAAACTCACCCAGAATTCGCTGGCCAGGTCGAACACTGTTTTCATGACAGGTTCTATTTTCACAATGTCCAGCGGGCCAATGGTTTCCCAGAAATAACGCAGGGTGCTGGTGCGCCGTTTTTCGCCATTGATTTCACCGTAACCAGTAGAGTTGACCAGTACGGACCGGATCGGTTCGTCTTTCAAATTAATCAGGTAAGCGTCCCAGAAATCTTCCCAGCCTTCCTCCGACTCCAGCCGCGGCGCCAGGGCGATTGCGAGGTCTTCTACTTTTTGAATTGGGATGTCTTTGATCATTGTTAGTTGGATGGTTGGATAGTTTGATGGTTTGAGAGGGTTTGATGGTTTGAAAGGTTTGATGGTTTGCGGTGGTAACTCTTGGCCAAGAGTTACCACCGCAAA
>JALHMA010000101.1 GCA_022844265.1 Saprospiraceae bacterium
ACAACTCGCTGCAATCCTCGGAGCGCTTGCTGTAAGCATAGGCGCATTCGGCGCACATGGACTGAAACCACATTTGACAGCCGCTCAAATCGACATTTTTGAAAAGGGTGTACAATACCTGTTTTACCATGTGCTGGCCTTGCTGGCGACGGGGTTGTTGCTTCAACACAGCCCCGATAATCGCCGGCTGCACTGGGCCGGATGGTTATTCGTCGCAGGAATTGTCGCCTTTTCCGGTTCTTTGTACCTGCTCGCCTGCCGCGACCTGATTGCTTTTCCGGTGGCATGGGCAGGGCCTGTCACGCCGCTGGGAGGGCTTTGTTTTGTGGCCGGCTGGATTGCCCTAGCAAGTGCGAAGTACGAAGATTAGTCCGAAGTGCGAAGTCTTCAGTGCGAAGTCGTGGTAACGCAAGGCTGAGGATGGAATTTTTACAAAAAAGCGCAGGAAGGATGATTCTACTATTACTTTGCAAATCCTTTAAATTACCTACTAAATCCATGCATTACCACCACTTCGGACTGAAGACTTCGCACTTCGCACTTGCAACCCACTTCGCACTTGCTACGGACTTCGCACTGATGACTTCGGACTTCGGACTATGATACGGCATTCTTTTATTTCAGTCATTGCGGTGTTGCAATCGCACAGCCATATCCGAACATTACAGGCATGGCTGAACGGTTTATACGGCGAGTTATCGGAGCAGTTCAGTGATTTTGAATTCATTATAGTCAACAATCATTGCAGCGTTGCCGATATAGACGAGGTGATCCGGCCGCTCCCGGAAGACTTGCGGAAGAACATTTTTATGCTCAACCTGAGTACCCCGGTGAGCCGCGACAATGCCTTGCTCGCAGGCCTGGATCGCGCAAATGGCGATTATACGGTCATTTTCGATTTTGACTTTGCGGGGCAACCGCAGGTGCTGACACAATTGTGGGAGCGCAGCCAGCAAGGTTACGACATCGTGTACCTGCGCGCCCGGGAGCGTCGTTTACCGCTGTCGCAACGCCTGTTGTACCGTATTTTTTATTTTATCCTGAAAAGGTACTCCCAACTGCGCATCGATCCCTGGGCGCACCATACGCGCCTGATCAGCCGGCGGGCGCTCAATTCGCTGTTGCGGTTGCGGGAAAACAGCCGCTACCTGAAAGCAAATTATGCCCTGGTGGGCTACCAAACCGCTTTTTTACCCACAGAGGTACCCTTACACGCAGAACCGGAAACAACCTTCGGCGAACAATTTCGGACGGCCCTGGTAGCCGTCACCTCGTTTACCACCTTTTTAAGGTCGCTGTTGCTCTGGATTTTCCTGTCTTCCGTCATCGTCGCAGCCGTGGCTGTTTTTAATGCGGTCAAGGTGAAATTCACCAACATCGACATTTTCGGCGACCGGGTGGAAAGCCTGTCCGGCTGGGCCTTTCTGGTCGTTTTGATGTCTGTCTTTTTCGCCATTACCTGTCTGAACCTCTACATCATGTCCATTTACCTGTCCAATATTTACAGCGAAATCAAAAACAGGCCTTTGTACATTATCGAGTCTGTAAAACGTTATTGAACCGGTTTGGAAAGCGGAATCAGTTCGATGTCAAACAGCATTTTTGCCAGAATAATCGCCAATCCAAAAAGAATACTGAAAAGAAATATGTAGATGATATAAGCAATCAATAACACCAATACGCCCTGAATACCGCCCCAATAGCTGCGTTGTTTATTAAAAAACTGTACGTATCCCCAGGCGAAAAATAAAAACCAGCACATGTACTGGAGCATACCGATAGGCCCGAATGTCAGCGTGTTAATATGCAATAAATTTAAGGTGACGGTGAATGGAATGGTTATAATGGTGCATCCGGCCATGAGATAGCAGTAAAAGACAAAATGTTCTGCATAGTTGACGTCCGCTTTCTTGTTGAACCACCTGGATACTATTGCCAGAAAAGGGATCATCATCAGGTAGATCAGGCTGATGTTGGAAAAAAGCCAGTCTGTGTAACCAGGCCCCATGGCGCGATTGTTCTGCCCAATGCCGGTCATAGCCTGGTCAAAATCCTTTTTAGGAAACAGCAGCAGAGAAATGGCGACAATGATGAGGATGTAATTCAGAGGTTTGGTAAAATTGACCCGGCGCCCACTCAGGTATGCGCGCGCCATGTGGCCGGGGCCTTTCAGGAGGCGAAGGGTAGTATACAGCAAGCCCTTATCCCACAGGGTAATTTTTTTAATGAAATCCGAAAAAACCGCCCGCGTCGTAATGCGTTTAATATTGGCTTTTTGACCGCATTGCGAACAAAACTTTCCCTCAAAACTATTTTCACAATTTTGGCAAATCGTCATGGCGTGAACATTAAAGGAGTTATTCATTATTAGTTATTGGTTATCAGTGCTGATAATCAAGCATTTACACAGATTTTAAACTAATCCGATTTTGCTTCATTTCTTACAATATTCAAGCGCTAAAATATAACCATGAAATATCTTTTGCTTTTTTTCGGATTGATATGTTGGAAATGTGATCCACTCGTGGCGCAGGCCGCCCTCGAAAAACAAATCCAGACCCAGTTGATTCTCGCCGAAGACGGCGACGTGATCGACTTGCCTGCCGGTACAATTGAACTCTCCAACACCCTGTCGCTCGACGCCAAGCGAGACATTACTATCCGCGGCGCCGGTCAGGACAAAACGATTCTGACTTTCAAAAACCAGACCCAGGGAGCAGAAGGCATCAAAATAACCAATGCACAAAACATTGTTTTAGAACATTTTACAGTAGAGGATTCCAAAGGCGACCTGATTAAAACGCAATCCGTAAATGGCCTGGTGTTTCGCAACATCACCGCGCGCTGGACGGGCAAACCCAAAGCCTCCAACGGCGCTTATGCGCTCTATCCCGTGCAATGCCAGACCGTCCGGATCGAGCGTTGCACAGCCATCGGCGCCTCCGATGCGGGCATTTACGTCGGCCAGTCCGACAGCGTATGGGTTACGGAATGTGTAGCCAAAAACAATGTGGCAGGTATTGAAATTGAAAACACGACCAATGCCTGGGTCTGGAAAAACCAGGCATTCGACAATACCGGCGGCATCCTGGTGTTCGACCTGCCCGATTTGCTCAAAAAACGAGGCGGTCATGTAAAAGTCTACGACAACCTGATCGGACGCAACAACTACAAAAACTTCGCACCCAAAGGAAATATCGTCGGGCAGGTGCCGCCCGGAACCGGCGTGATGATCCTGGCAACCAATGATGTGGAAATTTACCAGAACAAAATCTGGGAAAACAAAACTGCCTCCACTGCGATCATGAGTTATTTTATTACCGAAAACCCCATCAAAGACAAGGAATACAACCCCTACCCTTCCAATATCTACATCCACGACAATATTTATTCCGAAGGGAAAAGAATGCCTACCTGGAAAAACAAAATGGGATTTATTTTCTGGTGGAAATTTGGTAAAAAAGTACCGCATATCCTGTATGACGGTATCCAGAACCCGGATTGGGTGGACTCGAACGGCCAACTCAAAGCGGCATACCGTATCTGTGTCCGCCAAAATGAGAACGGCACTTTTGCCAACCTCCGTGCAGATAAACTGGGTCTTTTTAAAGGTAAAATCAGCAAAAACATAGGGCCGTATGACTGCGCATTATAAAATTTTCGGACTGCTGGGCATCGTGTGTCTTTTGATGGGCGCTGCGCATCCGGTTCAGCGGGAAAACAATGATTTAAACAGCCCGGCCAAAGCGCCAACACGCCAGTTAGAGGCCGGCATTAAACAAAACCTCAGCGAATACGCCTTTTTTACCGGCTCTTTAGCCGAGCTTCAGGCAGCCCCCAATGTATTTCCATACGAGGTAAATGCCCCTCTTTTCAGCGATTATGCTGAAAAAGCACGGTTTATTTTCCTGCCTGCCGGTACAAAAATGACCTACCGCGCCAACGCTTCGTTCGACTACCCCGAGGGCGCTGTCATTATCAAAAATTTCTTTTACTGGAACAACGCCGCCCGGCCGGAACTGGGGCGGCGCATCATCGAAACCCGCCTGCTGCTGAAAGATGCCAAGGGCTGGAAAGCGCTCGAATACGTCTGGAATACAGAACAAACCGATGCAATCCTCGAAGTTGCAGGCGGCGCTACACCCGTTTCCTGGCAAATGGCAAACGGCAAACAGCAACGCATAGACTACACGATTCCCAACCTGAACCAATGCAAAGGCTGCCATTCCTATGACGGGAAATTTACCCCGATTGGAACGACAACTAAACAACTGAATATGGATTTGCCCGGTGGTGAGAATCAGTTGCTGTTATTCCAAAAACAGGGAGTGCTGGATTTGCCTGAAGGTTTTGATCCTGCTCAAGCGGCACATCTGGCGGATTATCGGAAACCGGGAAACACCGATGCGGCTGCAAGGGCGTATTTAGACAGCAATTGCGCGCATTGCCACAACCCGAACGGACCGGCCAGCACCAGCGGCATGTTTCTGGGCGTAGAAGAAAACAATCCCGAGCATTTGGGCATCCACAAACCACCGGTAGCGGCCGGTCGGGGCAGCGGCAACCGGAAATTCGGTATTGTTCCCGGCAAACCAGCCGAAAGCATCCTGCTTTTCCGCATGGAAGAAAACGACCCCGGCATTCGTATGCCTGAAATAGGACGACAACTGATGCACGAGGAAGGTGTGACACTCATCAAAAACTGGATCAGGGAAATGAAATAGAGGGCAGGGCAGGAATGAGGGATGAGGAATGAGGGATGAGGAATGAGGAATGAGGGATGCTGAGCGTTATGTCCACTCGGTCATTCTTCATCCCTCATCCCTCATTCTTCATTCCTCATCCCTCATTCCTCATCCCTCATCCCTCATTCCTCATCCCTTCTTTCACCGTATCCACAAAAACCCGGACGCCGTCCAGCGGCGTATCGGGGTAAACGCCGTGCCCGAGGTTGGCGATGTGATTGCCGCCGAAAGCCTGCAACATGGCAGTGGTTTCTTTTTTGATGGTTGCAGCGTCGGCGTACAGGTTGCAGGGGTCCAGGTTTCCCTGGAGCACTTTGCTGCCTTCTGTTGCTTTTTTGGCGTATTCCGGCGTAATATTCCAGTCGAGGCCTATTACCTGACAAGGCAGTTCGGCCAGGTCTTCGAGTGCAAACCAGGCGCCTTTGGCAAAAACTGTTTTGGGTACTTCCGGCAATGCCTCACATATCTGACGCAGGTACGGAACAGCAAAAATGCGGTAATGTGCAGGGGGCAATTCACCGGCCCAGGAGTCGAATAATTGCAACAGATCGGCGCCGGCCAGCACCTGATTTTGCAGGTACGCAATGGTGGTATCCGTGATTTTTTGCAGGAGCAGGTGCGACATCGCCGGTTCGGTATACAGCATCCGGCGCGCTTTAGAAAAGGTTTTGCTGCCGCCGCCTTCCACCATGTAGGCAAAAATCGTCCAGGGCGCTCCCGCAAAACCGATCAGCGGAACCCGGTCTGCCAGCGCCGTTTTGGTCATTTTCAGCGCCTCATACACATAGGACAAGTGTTCTGCTGCCGCTTTTCCGGTTAACAAGGCATCTATATCTTTCTGATACTCAATTACTTTTGGAAACCGCGGCCCTTTGGCTTCGATCATTTCATAATCCAGGCCCATGGCTTCCGGCACCACCAGAATATCGGAAAAGATGATGGCGGCATCCACGCCCAATTCATCCACGGGTTGTATGGTCGCCTCTGTTGAGGCCTCCGGGGTTTTTACAAAAGTTTTAAAATCAGGAAATTTTGACCGAAGCGCCCGGTATTGCGGGAGAATCCGACCGGCCTGGCGCATCAGCCAAACGGGTGGTCTTTCCGTGACGGCGCCTGCGGCTGCCCGCAGAAAAAGGTGCTTCGACTCAATGGCTGTCGGGATTGCGCTGGAGGTATCAATCATAATGTGGATGCAGCCTTTTGGCCCGGCATGTTTGGTTTGAAAATAAGAAGGCAAAGATAAGTGCTGCACATTCGGCAAAACCGTTTGCGTGTAGTACCTGACCAAAAAGTGACGTTAAACACAATCACCTGAACCGTATGGCCCGCACCGGTGCAATGGTAGATACCCACAGCGCGGGCAGGATCAGGAAAATCACCGTGATGACCAGGGTGCCGATGTTTACGCCAATGATGGCATACCAATTGAATTGCACCGGCGCGTAGGACAGGTAATAATCCGCCTCATTCAATTGGATAAAATGGAACTTATCTTCCAGATAACAAAAGCCCAATCCGATCAAATTGCCCCAAAACATGCCGGTTAGTGTAATCACGGCAGCATAATACAGGAATATCTGCCGGATTCGTCCGTTGGTTTCTCCCAGGGCTTTCAGGATGCCAATCAGGGAAGTATGTTCGAGGAGCAGCACCATCAGGGCCGTTATCATATTGATGATGGCTACGGCCAGCATCAATCCCAGGATGACGATTTCATTGTAATCCTGCAATTGAAGCCACTCAAAAATAGCCGGAAATTTATCACGGATACTGACACTCAGCAATTCGGGCGGCAGCACTTCATTATAAATATAATCGTTGTACAAATCGAGGTCGCGCAGGTCGTCCAGCCAGATCTCGAAACCGGCTACTTCATTATCGTTCCAGCCCAATAAATTCTGTGTCTGCCGGATGTCGCAGAGGGCAAATTTGCGGTCATATTCTTCCAGTCCCGTTTTGTAAATGCCGCAGATTTGGAAAAGGCGACGGAGTTGTTCGCGTTCTTTTACAAAATGCACGATAAATTTATCGCCCACGCCTACCTGCAAACGATCAGCCGTTTGCCGGCTTATGATAATGTCGCGGGAAGGCGCCGAGTCCTGCATCGTTATCACCCGCCCTTCTACCAGATAGGGCGTCAGGTTTCCCCAGTCAAAATCCTTGCTCACACCTTTCAGCAAAATACCTTCAAGCGCCGTTTTTGTACGGATAATGCCGGGTTTATGGGCAAAAACCTGGATATGCCGGATGCCGCCCCGCGATTGTTTTTCTATTTCACGTCCGGTTTCAAAACCAGCAATGGTCTCCGCTTCCGTGTATCCAATGTGCCGAAGCGTATCTAACGAAGGGTAAAAGTCCTGTCGTTCCGGAATGGGTTGCGGCTCATAGGAAAGCGCATAGCCTGTATCGGAAATGTGAATATGCCCCCAAAACTCAAATATTTTCCGGCTAATTTCGGTTTTAAATCCTGCAATCAGCGCCGTCGAAGCGATCATGACGGCCACGCTGAGCGCTACGGCCGCAATGGCGATCCGCAGGATCACTTTGGAAAAACTGTTTCCTGCTGAAAAGGCAATCCGCCGGGCGATGAAGAATGGTAAATTCAATGCGTGAGTCGTGAGTGGTGAATAGTGAGTGGTGAGTGGTGAGTGGTGAGTGGCATTTCGTTGGAAGAATGTTGAGTTCTTTCTTCCAACGAAATGCCACCCACAACTCACTACTCACCACTCACAACAGTTATTCCTCGTTCATAATCGGCAGCAGCACTTCCACCCTTGTTCCGGTGCGCTGTCCGCCGGTTGTTTCTCCAATGTCTGTGATTTCGATGAAAGTGTCGCGTTTACTTTTTTGAATCTGATGCAGCAGCAGCAGCCGTTCCTGCGTAATATCCATGCCACGGGAGCGGTGTTTCTGAAAACCGGGTTGGTTGATCTGTTTTTCACGTCCTTTGTTGATGCCGACACCATCGTCTTCGATGATACAGCGAATCAGGTTTTCTTCTTCCAGCAATTGAAATTCAATCAGCAGCCGGCCTTCCTGCCGGGGCCGAAGCCCGTGTTCGATGGCATTTTCCACAAAAGGTTGTACAATCATGGTCGGAATCAGCAGGTCGTCAAAATCGCTGAGCCGCGGAACGATGATTTTAAAATCGAGGCGGTCGCGGAAACGCAGTTTCCGGTTGATGTCTAAATACCGATCCAGAAATTCGATTTCCTGCTCCAGCGTCACCTCTTCCAACTCGGAATATTCCAGCGTGTGGCGCATCATTTTGGCAAACTTGGCCAGATACGATTCGGCATCGCTGTTGCGACCCGAAGTGACCAGTCCCTGAATGGCATTGAGCACATTGAACATAAAATGCGGATTCATTTGTGCCCGCAGTGCGCGCAATTGCAGGCCTGCTACCCGCAAACGCGCCATTTGCGCTTCCTGCCGGCTGCGCTCCAACTGGTGCCGCGCTTCTATTTCCTGCCGTTCGTGGTCGCGCAACTGGTCAAAATGCTGCTTGTTGAGATCCGTGGCGTGTTGTTGCCAGAGGTATGCATCTTCAAAATTTTTCTTTCCGGAGTAGTGTTCCGCGAGGTTTTGGCATACCTGGCTGAGGTGGTACAGATCGTGGCCGCGCTGACCGATTTCCCACGATTTTTTCAAATGCATTTCAGCCTGTTTGGCGTCTTCCAGTTGCAGAAAAATACCCGCGCGCCAGTTTTCAATTTTGGAAAGGTTGGTAAAATCGACGGGTTTTGCAGGCGGATCGTATTGAGCGGCAGCCTGACCGAATAAATTGAGCGCCCGCACAAATTGCCCCTCCAGCATGGCCAGAATACCCAGGTTGCTCAAGGCATGTGTTTTTGCCTCCAGGTCGCCCACCCCGACTACGCGCAAAACCGTTTCAAAAAACAAATGCGCCTGTTCCGCTTCGTTGCGGGCCAATGCGGCGCGACCGGCATTCAGGTAATGCCAGGCCAAACGGGGGCGGAGTTGATATTTTTCAACAATCGGCAAGACGCTGCGATAGGCATCCAGGCTTTTCCCTTTTTCGTCGAGCCGCTCGTACAAATCACCCAAACCACTCAGCACCAAGGTTTTAATGTAAAAATCTTTCAGTCCCGCTTTGGGGCCGATGTCCATGAGCCCCTTCTCGGCTTCCATAAATGCATTCAGCGCCTGACGGTTATTGCTCAAATGCAGGTGTAAAAAACCTTCCCGACAGGCTATAAAAGCGCGCAGGCGGGGTTGTTCGCTATCGCCTAAGTAACGACGGGCGCGATCGAGCGCGTCTTCTGCGGCGGACCAATCGCGCTGGTTGAGGAAAGTAGCCGCCATATCGGCCCATATTTCGGCCAAAGCCCAGGAATCGGCGAGGCTTTCCAGTATACCTATGGCATGGCGGGCGTGCAGCAGAGATTGCTCGTACCGATGCCATTGATTTTCTAAAAACGCCGCGCTCTGGTGGTAAGAGAGGCGAATGTCAAAAGGACTGCGCGGCGTAATCAGTCCGGAAAGTTCACTCAATGCCGCTTTTGCCTGTTCAAAGTCCGTGAATACCCAACGCGCCAGGTTGTCGCTCAAACGCCGCAGGAGTGTAGCGTCAGCGTTTGGTGTGTTCAATTTTATATCTGGTGTCGCCCTGTTCATGGTACCTGTCCTTCAAAACGTTGCATTGGGTTGAGCAAAGTAACCACTTTTTCCGTTAAATCCAAAAAACGCGGTTCCCATCAGGCGCCGATTTTCAGCCAGAAGGATCCGCCATGGCGTTCAACGCCTTCCAGATTGGGATGCTCCCACATATCCGTGATAAGGCCATGCAACTCAACGTCTTCCGAGATAAAATAATTGGGTAGCATCGGAATATAATGCTGCGGATTGGCCAATAAAAACGCTGCCAGCGCATACTGCTCCGAATAAAAACGATCGCACATGAACTGCGGATAATCGTATGGAATGTAAATATCATGGATATGCACCACCACCCCTTTTTTCAATTCCGGTAAAACTTCCAGGAAAAAAACGGTTGCATCTGAATTGGGAAGCACCCGGTGCGAATTATCCACAAAAAGCACATCGTTTTCATCCAGATCCCGCAAAAAGGCATTATCCAGTTGCTCAAACGGCGTGCGGATAACCTGGTCGGCCAAGTGGTCAATTTCCGCGCGGGGATACGGGTCTATCGAAATGATTTCTGTATTCAGCCCCAGATCGGTTTTTGCCTTGTGGGCAACCTTTGTGGAATTGCCGGAACCGATCTCTACGTAACGCCGGGGTTTGAGTTCAGCCAGTACCGTGTACAAAGCCATGATGTCCAGTCCCGGCAAAAAACCGTTGTTCCAGCCCGGCTGGCTCGCATCCTGCACCGCATCTGCCTTCCGGATGGATTGCAGTTGCGGTTTGTATTGCCTGATTTTTTCCAGCCATCCGGCATATGCTGCGCGATGCGCATTGATAATATCATACAAGCGGGCATGGGGCGGCAAGCCGTGACCGTGGCGGGGTTTCATCTGAACTTTATATTCCAGGAAAAGACTCTGGTAACGCGGATGAAGGAATTGATAGATTTTTTTAAACATGGTTGTAGAGCGGCCGGTTCAAACCCGGCCGCGCAAAACTACTGCAACAAAATTTTATTGTTTCAACATTTTAACCGGTACACTCCTGCGTTCGGCGCCGCGGAGCGAGGCCAGATACATTCCCTTTGGCCAGGTTTCGCCACACGTTACCGATCCCGTATCTCCGTTCAGTTGTTGTGTGTAAACAAGTTGACCCAGCGTATTCCGCACCTCAAGTACCAGGTCGCGGGCAGCCGGCCACTCGTATCTTATCGTAAATGCAACCGCGGAGGGATTGGGCAAAACCTGAATCGTGGCTGCAGCATCCAGTTTGTCTTTTGTTGAAACAAACCCGGTAGGCACTACCAGAAATACATCCACGCCCCCTTCGACCAAATGCCCGGGATCGGTATCGCCGGTAATAAAATGAATCCGGACGCTATCTGTCAGGGTGATATAATCGCTCAAAAACAGGTTGTCCTTGAATTGCCAGGCAGCCTGCGAGGTACTGTCCGAAAATATGGTAACGGTTTCTAAACCATTCGTTGCCACTACTTCAAAACGGTCATTGGGTGCGCCGCTGCCGCCTGCATTGACAAACCAGTACCAAAATGACAACGCGGCCTCCTGGTAATCGGAAAGACGCATCAGGGGAGAACTCAGTATCACATCGCCGTTGTCCACATCGTCGTCACCGGCATTGCCGCCGTCGTTTCCGGTGATATAGCACAGTTCATTGCCATCCGAATCCACATCGTTTTCAGGACTCACCTGCATATTATTCCCAAAAGTAGTCCCAACCGGATTGCCCCGCACCCAGTCGCCGGTTGATGCGGCACCGGTTTTAGACCAGTTCAGGTTAAATCCGAAATCATCATAATATCCACGTTGCAGGGAAACAATAGCGGAGCCGCCGTTTTCCAACACAAAAGTGGCGGGCAGGTAACCCCATGCATTGGCTGATACCTGGTAAGTGGCGCCCGGAGCGCATATCAGGTCGAACTGACCGGCAGCGTTTGTCTGCCGATTGAAGGTTTCCAATACCGAACTGATTTGTACAGGCACATTTGCCAGGGGCAGACCGGATTGTGCATCGAGTACTGTTCCCACAATAGAAAATGCGGAAATGGGTTCCAGGTTTACATTCAGTGGAGCCACTTCACCGGGTACCAGTTCCAGCGTAATAGTCTGTGAAATAAAACCCGGTTTGCTGACCGTCACGGTAAAAGTTCCGGGGGTGGGCTGACCGGTTTTAAACGACCCGTCATTTTTTGTTTGTGTAAAGGCCAGGGGATCGTTGCTGTTAATGGTCACGGTAGCCCCAATCAAAGCCTGTCCGGTACAGGTGCTGGTCACATTTCCCTCCACATAGCAGGCCCGTACGTAGGTTGGCGTCAGCACAAATAACTTACCCGTTACATTAGCAGCCATACTGGGAATATTGCTGGCAATGATCGTCCCGGAAGGGAAAAAAGGATATGCGCCCCAGCAGCCGTCGAATACCCCTGCGCCGTCGTACGTATCATAACGCCCCACCTGTATCAGGTTGGAGGGCCGGTGCGCGTCGATGATTGTAACGCCATCAATATACCAGGAAGTAACGGCCCAGTCATTCAGCACATGCGTATTGTGTCCGATAGAACTGTTGCCGTCCACCGTGGTGGCAATCCGGTCCAGTTCACGTATGTTGGTTGGGTCGGCAATATCGTAAGCAGCCACAAAAGAGGGAAATTTTTCATCTGTGGTCAGGATATGCTTGCGGTCGCTGAGCAGCCAGGAATTGTGGGTAAAACGGGCCGGTGTTTCAACCGTACCCAATAATTCCGGATTGTTTTTATCCTGCATATTCACAATAGAAAGATATCCTTCGTTGATGTGGCAGGCATACAGGGTGTCGTTGTCGACATATCCGTCATGGATGTAATTGAGCTGGTCGAATTTGCCGACGTAAACGGGATTATAAGGATCGACATTCAGGTCTAAAATTTTGGCCCCGCCATTAAACAAACCTCCGCCATAAGCGTACAAAAAGCCGCGTGTGGTATCGATATGCAGGGAGTGGATTTTATCCAACTGGCCGGCAATCACACCGTCGCCGGTATAAAAGTAGCTGTTGAGGTTGGCGCTGGGCAATCCGCTCAGGTCTACAATTTGTAAGCCCTGACCACCTTCGGAAGTGATATAGGCATAGTTACCATACGTTTTGATTTCTTTCCAAAGGTTATTCGGGCCGGGAATCTGTACAATCAGTACCGGAGCATCTGGATTGGTGATTTCCACGATCGCCAGACCTAAAGATGCGCCCACCAGGGCATATTCACGCCCATCCTGCGTAAAGCCGCACACATTTGCCAGGGTCTGACCCGGAAAGTCCAGGGTCGAGCGCAATTGCATGTTATAATTTTGAGCAAACAACGTATGTGCCGATAAGAACAGGATCGGCAGCAAAGCACTAAGCAGTAGTTTTTTCATGAAAACTGGAAAAGATAAGAAATAAGGTAGCATTGCAAATGCAATGTAAACCGGATGTGAGTTAAATGAAGAAGAAGAATCTGGTACAACGGTATTTATCACGAACGAATTGGCACAACAGCTACGGTAAGGCGGCTAATGCACGACAAATCACCCTTTTCATCACGGATTTCAATCTGCCACACGTGTACCTGGCGGCCGATCCGTATCGGGCGACAGGTGCCGGTCACCGTAGCGCCCTCTCTGACACTTTTAAGGTGGTTGGCATTAATTTCCAAACCGACGGCTGTCAATTCCGTATGGTTTTCAATACACAAGGTACTGGCGACACTACCAAGGGTTTCAGCCAGCGCCACGCTTGCACCTCCGTGCAGGATCCGGAAAGGTTGAACCGTGCTGGCATTGACAGGCATAGTGGCCGTCACAAAATCATCGCCCATTTCAATGAACCGGATATCGAGTGCGCTTCCGAGCGTATTCTGATTCATCATATTCAAATTTTCGAGCGAAACAGCATGTTTCCAGATAACAGCCATGGTATGTTGTTATTGTGTTTGTTAGTATTGTGTTATCTAAATTTTTGAATATTCGAGGATGAGAGTATTTGAGTATAAATGATTCGTTGTCAGTCAGATACTCGAATACTCAAATCTTCAGATACTCAAAAAAGTTCAGTGACAATGTAGTTAGCATGATGGACTCAAAACTTTGAAAAAGCAGCCCTCGCTGTTCTATTTCCTTCATGCACAATGAATTGATATACGCCAGCCGGCAGGTTTCGTACAGAAAACGTCTTGCGGAGATTTTCATTTTGAAGAAGCGGAACCCGGTATGTTTGCCCGTTGGCAGCTATTACCTGCCAGTTCGTGATTTCACCCCGCCAGGTAGCGGGCAATTGAACCTGTACAATATCGACCGCCGGATTGGGAAATATTTGCAAGACAGCTGTTTCAGTGAGTTCGGACGTAGCGGATACGGGTGCAAAGCCGGCAAACACCACCGTGTTATTTCCGGAATTGGGCACTGCGAGTGTGTCGGTCTGCAAATTATAATAAATATCCGCCGGCTGGCTCAGGCCGCTCAACACTTGTTGGGGGCTTCCGGAGAAGTCCGGATTGATGCGATGCACCGCATTGGCGCCCCAGGAAGCCACATACCAGCGCCCGGAACCATCGCGGGCCACACCATCGATATTGGACAAGGTGGTTGTCTTCAGTATGGAAACACTGCTGTCGGCCAGGGCAATGCCCAGTATTTTCGCATTGGCGCCCCAAGTCACGCAGACCAGCCTGTTCTGGCTATGATCGTATAAAATGCCATTGGGCGTGCTGGTGGTTTGGGCTACAAACACATTCCAGGTTGCATTGGCAGGGTTTACTTTATAGATTTTTTTTCCGGAAAAATCGGTTGCATACAACACTCCGTTCGCATCGTGTGTGATACCATTCAGGAAACTTGCATTGGTTGTTATGGAAAAAATCGGCGAACCGTCGGTCAGCAAAAAACCTTTTATTTTATTTCCGTCGCAGGCATAAATGCGGTCGCCCACCACTTCGATGCCGTAGGGCCCGGAGCTAAATCCGGACAAAAATTCCTGTAAAACGCCCTGTGGCGTGCGGCGCAGGATTTTTTTACTTCCGGTATTTCCAACGTACCAGTTGCCGGTCAGGGTGTCGCAATCAACACTTTCCGGGCCGCTGTAACTTTGTGCCATTGCCAGGCATGGAGCCAGAAATAATGCGAACAGAAATATTTTTTTTATCATAATTCGGATGTTACAAATTGCCTGACTGGCGGCGCAGCACCTGATTGGCGCCAAAATGGCCGGCGAAAGTATAACAGTTCCAACAATCAGGCAGGCAAATTCCCGGTTTCGCTTCTGAGTGGCGAAAAGGTATTTGGAAGAACCCGCCATAAAATTCATTCGGACAAAACACTAAAATCACCTGTTTCTGGCTATACTTTCAAAAATTGCATTGTACGTTTGTTGCATGATTATCAACCAACGAACGCTGGCGCTCCGCGCACAGGTGGAAGACATTGTAAAAGACCTGCAACACCTCAGCCAGGAAATAGGCCACAAAGAACTGGCTGTGATGGTCGGCGAATTGCGCAACCGCATGACCGAACCCTACATGTTTGTGATTGTCGGAGAGGTAAAAGCCGGCAAAAGCAGTTTTGTCAATGCGCTGCTGGAGTCTGACCGGGAAATCTGCGCGGTTGCTCCACAACCCATGACCGACACCATTCAACAGATTTTGTACGGTGAAAAAGAGGAAACGGTCACGGTCAATCCTTACCTGAAAAAGATTTTTCTGCCCATCGACATTCTGCGCGATATAGCAGTGGTGGATACGCCCGGAACAAATTCCATTGTCGAACGCCACCAGGAAATAACCGAACACTTTATTCCGGCCAGCGACCTGGTGATTTTTGTTTTTGAAGCCAAAAACCCTTACCGGCAATCTGCCTGGGACTTTTTCGACTTTATCCACAAGGACTGGCACAAAAAAATCATTTTTGTACTCCAGCAAAAAGACCTGATGTCGCCTGAAGACCTGGCCATAAATGAACGCGGCCTGTACGATTATGCGCTGAAAAAAGGACTTGCCGAACCGGTCATATTTGCCGTCAGCGCCAAAGCGGAACTGGACGGCCGCTACGATCAGAGTAATTTTTCCCTGGTGCGCGACTACATCCGTACCCACGTTACCGGAGGTCGCGGCGCAGCCATGAAACTCCAGAACAATATCGAAACCTCGCTCAATATCCTGGATCGTGTAGCGCAAAGCCTGGACACCCGCGCGGAACAATTCAAGGCCGATACCGCATTTCGGGTTGACATACACCAGACCCTGGACAACCAGGAAAACAAATCCAACCACCAGGTCGGCCAGTTGATTGAAAACCTGCTCAACGGATATGACCGGATTACCAAAGCCGTCGGTGTCGAACTGGCAAACGGGCTGTCGTTTCCTTCCATGCTGAAACGCTCTTTTATGGGTATTTTTAGCAAACAGGCTTCTATTACAGACTGGCTCAATGAATTGGCCAAAAAACTGGAGCTCAACCTGAATGCGGAATTGCGCACCAAACTCAATGACGGGGTGGTTGATCTGGCAGATTCCGTGCAGCAAATGGCCAAAATGATCGATTTGAAGATTCGCAACGGCAGCACTTCCGTCAAAAACGATTCCTATATTTTTGAAGATATTTCGGAAAAAAGGTCATCCGTACTGAAAGAATTGCAGGAGGCTTTTGCCCGGTTCATGTCGCGTTCGGAAAATTTCACTGACACCCGCCTTTTCCCGGATAATGCCAGCGTTTCACCCAATATTGCTGCCAGCAGCGGCGTCGCGATCATCGGAATTATCATGGCAGCCGTCACCCAAGTCGCCGTGCTCGATATTACCGGCGGTGTTCTGGCAGGCATCGGGATGCTTTTTGCAGGTATCACAGCCGGCATACAGCGGCGAAAAATCGTACAGGGTTACCACGATGAAATTGCGCAGGGCCGCAACCGTATGGAGGAAGCCCTGGAAAATAAGTTGCGCGGGTACATCCGCACGATCAAAACGCGCATTGACGCGAATTTTGCCGATCTGGATGCCATGCTGGCCAATGAGGAAACCCAGATCGCTCATTTTAAAGAAAAACACGTGGAATTAAATGCGCGGCTGAAGGAGATAAAAGAAGTCTTATAGTCCGAAGTCTTCAGTGCGAAGTCCGTAGAGTAAGTAGTCCGAAGTCGACAGTGCGAAGTGCGAAGTCCGTAGAGTGTGCCGTTTCATACTTGGGTTTCCAAAACATGAAACGGCACACTCTACGGAC
>JALHMA010000102.1:0-2357 GCA_022844265.1 Saprospiraceae bacterium
AACCTGCCGGAAAAGGCCAAACTCAACCTCTCCGGGCCGCGTATGGGTATGACGGTATTCAGCGGGTCGCAGGTGCAGCGCATCCAGGATCCCGAACGCACGGGTGGTTTTAATGCGCGACCGGTGATGTTCCAGTTCGGCTACCAGTTTGAAACGACCTACCTTAACCAGGGTGGTTTGCAGGCTTTGTTCGAGTTTATTCCGATCATCACGGGGCTGGATCAGGGCCAGATTTTGCCCAGCATCAGCATTTTACACGGTGTGCGCAGCAATAAAAACGGTTTTGAATTTGCCTTTGGCCCGGTGATTTATGTCAACAAGGAAGCCGACGGATTTTACAACAACGGTACCTGGACCCGCCTGACGGAATGGCAACGGGAACACCCCGATCTTCCGCCGCCTGCGGAAGTGGAAAGTAGACTGGATACGCGCGGGGGCCCAAAACCCAGTTCCTCTTTTGTTTTTGCTTTTGGCAAATCATTCAAATCCGGCAAGATGAATATTCCGGTCAACGCGTTTTTTATTCCCAATAAAGACGGGCACCGGTTCGGGTTGTCGGTGGGGTTTAACGGGCGCGGGTAGGATTTTTACCACATAGGCACATAGATTTCACACATAGAACACATAGTATTTAGAGTATTCTACGCTATGTGATCTATGTGTGAAATCTATGTGCCTATGTGGTAAAAAACGCGTTTCAGCGTTCCTCCAAAATCACAAACCCCGCATCAAAAGGATCCAGTTGTTCCTTCAGGGTCTGGATAAAATCGTCGCCATATTTGAGCGCGTACGGCAAAAAATTATCCGTACGTTCCTGGAGGCCGTTGTTGGGGAACAGTTTTTCTTTCAAATGGCGCATCTGGTTGAGCGTCACCTCGTGTTTTTGTTTTTCAGCGCGCAGCAGCCGGCCTTCCCATTGCTCCAGACCGCCGACGGATTTGACTTCGTCGGCGCGCACGGCTTTTTCAAGTGTCGGGTCGATAGCGGCGGCTTTTGTGGCGATGCGGTCGAAAATCAAGCGTAACTCCTGGATTTCCTGTGCGAGTCCAACTTCCCCGGAGGCGTTGGTTTCGATGTAGTGGCGTACAAGATGTTCGGTATCTTCAAAAAAACGGACGGCGGAGAATCCGAATTTGCCTAATTTTTTCTGTGCATCGCGGTCGAGCCAGAGCACCGAATTGCGGCGCAGCAGCATGGGAAAGGGGATGTTGAAATGCTGGAACAACGAACGCCGTTCGAGCCAGTACGCTAGTTCGCCGCCGCCGCCGATGTAGGCCAGATTGGGCAAAATCATTTCCTGGTACAGCGGACGCAGCACTACATTCGGACTGAACCGTTCGGGGTGCTGATCGAGTTCGGCCAGTATTTCGGCTTCTGAAAAGGTAAGGTTGGTATGCAGCACCTGAAACATGCCGTCTTCCTGCACAATGCGTTGGCGCAGTCCCGGTTTCATATAAAACAGGTTGATCTCGCGGGGAGCGGCCTGTGTTTTAAAACCCTGTTGATGGAGTTGTTCGATGGTCTGGTTGACCAAGTGAAATGCGGTTTGTTCCTGCAATTCGGCCTGAATAACCGGAATAAAATGGCGTTTCAGGCTCGGTTCGTTCATATCGAGCACCACGAGACCGTATTTCCCTAAAAATTCGTGCAACAAAGCCCGGGTCGTATCGGCAAAAGTGTGGGCAGATTGGCAGGCCCGCTGTACGCGCCCGAACAACGCGGCGGCAGATTCATTTTCCCCCAAAATACCGCGCAATTCTTCCAGCACGGGTTGCAGGCCGGCAGTATCCATCGTACCCGTCGGGCCTTCGGCTTCGGGTTGCCAGACGAGGCGTTTGCCAAACAGGTTGATTTTATTGACCTCTTCAATATCGTGGTCTTCGCTGCCCAGTACAAATACCGGAACGATGCGTTGCGCACCTGTTGTTTGTTTGTTGAGTTGCTCTGCTAAATTAATGGTTGTCAGTGCTTTGTAAATAAAATACAAAGGCCCGAGCAAAAGGCTGGGTTGGTGCGCAGTGACAACGGTGAAGGTATTGTCCTTGCTCAAAGCCTCGATATTGGCCATCACTTCGGGCTGCACGGGCAGTTCAGCGTATTGGCGGGTCAGCGCAGCTACCAGGTCGGTGCGCGGAAACGTGTGCTGCGCTTTGAGCCGGATGATTTCGGCAAAGGATTCGGGCTGCGGTTCGTGGACGTAAAAAGGTTTCAACCGCGCGTCGCCGGTGGCATAGGCGATGTCGGTTTTGGCTAATTGAGGTACCTGGGCGTAGGGGAGGAGGGTTTTATGTACAAGCATATTGGCAAGAAGTGAAACCGCAAAACTGAAAAAAGGCAAAGTTGTTGCAGAATTTCGG
>JALHMA010000102.1:2457-7188 GCA_022844265.1 Saprospiraceae bacterium
GTGAGTGGCATCCCGTTTGGCAGCTCTTAAGGATTAATCCTTGGGTTTTTCAGGCCGTGAATTGTGAGTGGTGAGTAGTGAGTAGTGAGTGGCATCCCGTTTGGTAGCTCTTAAGGATTAATCCTGGGTTTTTAAGGACGGTAATCGTGAATTGTGAGTGGCATATCGTAACGGTCACTGTGAGTGATTGTATACTCACTACTCACTACTCACCACTCACCACTCACCACTCACCACTCACAACTCACCACTCACTGCATCGCTTCCAGCAATTGCTGCGCGGCATCTTTCAACTTATTAACCTGTTGTTTCCGCTGCTCGATATGGGCATTGGAAAGTTCTCCCGAGCGGGCAACGGCATTTAAGGCGTTGCCGGCTTCCCGGGTGGCCGCAAAAACCTGGTTTACCGCAGCGCGGATGTTTCCCTTGTCGCCTGCTGTGGTATTGTTCTGGCGCGCCTGTTGCCACAGGTGCCAGGCTTTCCGGTATTGCAGGGTGCCGAGGTTGTATTGGAGTGCGAACGTTTCATATTGTAAATTAAACAGGAGGTTCTGCAAAAACGCCTTGTCCATACCTGCACTGTTATTCTCCACGGAATCAATGAATTGAAACAGCGTCGATTGAATATCCGCCAGTTTTTGCAGCATCGTTTCCGCTTTCTGAAGAGAAAAAGGCTGGTTGCTGATCAAGTGCTCCAAAGACGGCATGATTTCCGCCCGGCGGGCGCGTATTTCGCAGGAGCGCAGGGATATTAACCCTTGCTGAATGGAATTCTGGCGTTCCTGGGTGAGCGCATATACCGGCGGGCGCAGGGTCATGCGGTACACCTCGGCAGCGCCTTTTTGAAAAAAGGAACGCACTTCAGCGCCGATGGCCGAGACCGTTTGAGTGATGTTGACGGTTTGTTTTTCCATGAGCATACGTTCCAGTACATAAACTTCCCGTTGTGCAAACTGAATGTATACCAGGCTTCGGTTGTGCCAGATTTCGAGGCAGGTATTGTAAATTTTATTACAATCGAGGGTGCGTTCGGCCGCTTCGTATGCACTATCCGCCCGGGCAATCAGCCCACGCAGTTCGTTGAGTTGTATATCTGTCGGAAGTTCGGTATGGCGGTGATAGGCCGTTTCAAACTGCCCCGTCCACATAGAACCTTTCAGTTTGTATAGCAGGGCTGCTACATCGCCGGGGGTGTAAAATTTTTCGGCCTGGGCGCGGCGTTCGGGCGTTTCCATACGCTCAAACAAAGCGCGGGCGCGGCTGTGGTATTGTTCCAGCAAATCCGTTTGTGCTAGAAACCAGGTAGTATCCAACTGAAAACTGTCCTGTAGAATCGAAGCGTCGGCCAGGGAATCGAGCAGCCGGTGCAGGTCGTAAAACAGCCCCCAATAGTTTTGGCCCAGACTGAATATGGCCCGTTCGTTGCTTCCGTTGAATTGCAGGACGCGGCTTTCCATATTCAGCATCCGGTGTGTGGAGTCTAAAGACAACCAGTGGTCGAGCGTATCCTGGAAGGCAAATTTTTCGTCGGACGCCTCGGACAAATAAGCGCTGATTTCCGAGGCTGAGGATTCCCGGAACAGGCGCTCTTCAACCGGTTTTTCCAGCAACTGCCAGGCCGGATCATCGGGTAAGTGGTTAATAACGAATCGTTCCGGAGGCGTCATAAAGTAGCGTTCGTTGACGCTGTAAGCCCCGCTGCCTGGTCCCGGAACACCCCAGGTCGGATCGAACAGTCGCCAGTAACCATCTCCTTTGGCCACCACCCAGGCGTGGCCGAGCCGCGGAATGCTGCCATCGGGGTCTTTTACAATACCCGTCACGACCTCGCAGGGCAGCGCGAGTTCTTTTGCCAGCGCGCAAAAAAGATTGGCATAACCCTGGCAAACAGCGATGCGGTTGCGGAGCACATTGGGCGCGCTCTGTTCCTCGATGTACTCCGGTGTTGCCCAGAAATTCGTGCTGGGGTAATTATCCTCGTAGCGGATATTCAGGGTGATCCAGGCGTAAATGGCGCGCAGTTTTTCTACTTCCGTGTCCGTTTTTTCCGCCAGGTGTTCCGCCAGTTTTTCGATAGAACGCGTACGGCTGTTCGGCGTGTTCAGGCTGTATTCGTCGATAGCGGAGAATTGCTGGCTGTGCAGCAGCACGGGGAAAAGCAGGCAGACAAGCGAAATATTTTTCATGGAGACACCTGGATTCAAGTGAGTAAAACGATCATACTGGAACACGGATTTAAAGGATTGGACACGGATTTTTTCCGCGTACCCATTGACTCTACGAGAGGAAAATCCGTGTCCAATCCTTTAGATACGTATTCCATTACTCTACAAGGGAAAAATCCCTTCTCTATCCTTCCCCCAATTCCATCCTGATACGTCTTTCCGGCGGCAAATAATTATTAAGGCGATTCGGCAGCACTTTGAGCCAGCCGAGGTTGAATCCCTGATGTTTCGCCAGCACCCATCCGTTTACCATGTCGGCTGTACGTTCAAAGGTTTCTTTTTTTAAAAATAGTTGCGCCTGTTCGCGACCCAGTTCGATACCTGGCAAGTCCGGGTTTATCAGCAGGCTCATAGCCAATGCGTGTCCCGGAATAAAGTCCTTGCCTTTGAATTCGCCGATATTGGTTCCGAACCACTTGGTTTTCACATGTTTTTCCAGCACAAGATAGTCGTTTTCCAACGATGCAGGAAGGGCCATAATTTCGCCGGAAGGGGTTTGGAAATAACGCAATGCGGCATCGGATTGCAACCAGCGGGCTGCCTCCGGGATCTGGTTTTTGGGGATCGGTCTCAAATTTTTAAATCCGGCGGCCGGTGTATGTTTGCGCGCCGGCCCTTCTTTTTTTCGGAAAACAGCCATAAAAAAACCTTCTCCCCGCAGGCGGTGTGGAAAAAACTGGTACCCGTATTCGGTTGCTGCAATGTTCCATGCTGCGGGAATATCGAGGCGTACAACATCCAGACCCATTTCCTGTGTCACCCAGGCGGCATTGAGGTCATTTTCATCGCGGTTATACGTACAGGTGCTGTAAATGAGAACGCCGCCGGGGGCCAGTGCCGCCACTGCCGAAGCCAGGATACGCCGCTGCCGGCCTGCGCACATCTCGACGGCGGCGGGCGACCACTCGCGGATGGCATCGGCATCTTTGCGAAACAGGCCTTCTCCACTGCAGGGCGCATCGGTCACCACCACATCAAACCAGTCTTCCAAGGCGCCCAGGTCTGCGGCATCCGCGCTGCTGACAGCAGTATTGGGGGCGCCCCATTTTTCCATGTTTTCGCGCAGGGAACCCACCCGCGAGCGGATCACTTCATTGCTGACAAGCAGGTCGGTTTCCGGCTGGAGCATCGAAGCGATCAGGGTGCTTTTTCCGCCGGGCGCGGCGCATAAGTCCAGGATTTTCAGTTTTTTAGAAAAATCCACACTTTGCCGCAACGCTTCGTACAGAAACATGGACGAGGCCTCCTGCACATAATAAGCGCCTGCCTGGAATGTCGGGTCGAGGGTAAAAACGGGGCGCTCGGACAGGTAATGCCCGTCGGGGTGCCAGGGTACCGAGGGCAGCGATTCGTACGGGTGCTCACGGGCATCGGAGCGCACCCTGCGCGCTGGATTGAGCCGGATACTCACCGGTGGCGCAGTCTGCAAGGCAGCCACAAAGTCCGGGTATTCCGGGCCGAGCAGCGCCTGCATCTGGCGAACAAAAGGAGGGGGCAGGGTGGGGGAGTGTGTCATGGCTAGCGTTCTAAAGGGCAAGGTACAAAAGGCAAAGGGCAAAAGGCAAATAGGCATTTGAACCGATCCCTGAAATTGCCTTTTGCTTTTTGTTTATTGCTCTTTTTGCATACAAACCGTATGCATCAGTTCCCCCGTTTCCGGCAGGTTCATTTTTTCTATGAGTAATGTATAATGTTGTTGAAAATCACCTCGTTGAATGGACCCTGTTGCTTCCGTACGATTTTCAGACCATTCAAAATCATGAACCCTGATATGATCGCTGAAATCGAGTTCTTTCAGTCCGTAGGCTTTGTACAAACTTTCTTTGGCGGTCCAGAAAGCGTGAAAAAGGTCAAATTGTACTGCTTTGGAGTGTTGCAAAACAAAGTTCATCTCAGCGGCACTCAAAAATTTGTGCGCAATGCGGGGCATTTTTTCCACCAGCACCTGTATATCGCAACCGATGGAAATACCTGATTCGGCGTCGGACAACAACAGCGCCGCCACAATGCCTTTGGAATGGCTTAATGAGCAAAGAAACCGCTCGTCGTCGGGAAAAAAAGGTTTGGAAAATGCCGTTTTGGCCAGCGGCATCCGCTGTACCGATCCGCTGAGTTTGTGCAGCAACCAGCGCCCGGCCAACCATTCCAGTCGCCGGATTCCCTTGTGTAAAGCCCATTCTCCTTCTTCCTGTGCCGACAACGGTAAATCCTCCCGAAAAAAGGCTTCCGCTTCGGCGATCTGCCAGATGCCAAAGTGGGTGTTTGGAAAAGGGTGGCTGCTGAGGAGAAGCATTTTTATTTAATGATGAATGATGAATGAGACACAAAGGAATGATGAACGATGAATGAGACACAAAGGAATGATGAACGATGAATGATGAATGAGACACAAAGGAATGAAAGAAAAAATCTTCGGGAATCTTTTAAAAACAGTTTATAACCTTTGTAGTAAAATATTTTCATCATTCATCATTCATCATTCATCATTCATCATTCATCATTCATC
>JALHMA010000102.1:7288-16545 GCA_022844265.1 Saprospiraceae bacterium
TTCATCATTCATCATTCATCATTCATCATTCATCATTCATCATTCATCCTTCATCATTAAATAAAAATGCTTCCGCTCGCCCCTTCCTTCTACCTCCGCACCGATGTGCTGCAAGTAGCCCGCGATTTGCTGGGTAAAGTACTGGTGACTGAATTTGACGGAAAGCGCACGGCGGGGATCATTACAGAAACAGAAGCCTATCGCGCGCCGGACGACCGCGCCAGCCACGCCTACAACAACCGGCGCACGGCCCGCACCGAAGTGATGTTTGCGGAAGGGGGCAGGGCTTATATTTACCTGTGCTACGGTATTCACCACTTATTCAATGTAGTGACGGCTGCGGAAGATACTGCGCATGCGGTTCTGATTCGCGCCATCGAACCTTTGGAAGGGGTAGAATGGATGCAGGAGCGCCGGGCAATCAAACATACAACAAGTCCTGCACTGACCACCGGCCCCGGCGCCTTGTCGCAGGCGCTCGGCCTGACTACCCGCTGGACGGGACAGAGCCTGTATGCACCCGACACACCGGTCTGGATTGAAGACCGCAACATTCCCGTTTCAACGCTTGATATTGCAGCAGGTAAACGCATCGGTGTGGACTACGCGGGGGAATGCGCCGAATGGCCCTGGCGTTTTTGGCTGCGGTCATCGAAATACCATAAATGAGAGAAGTGAGAAGTGAGAGGGTGAGAAGTGAGAGACATCCCCCTTGGCATTTGGTTGTATTTTGGCTTTGGTTTTTCAGGCCTGTAATCGTGTTTAGTGTGTGGTGTTTAGTGTTTCGGGCGCTTCGCCTTTGGCAGTAGTTGATATTTTGGTCGGATTTTCACAAATACCAAAGGCGAAGCACCCGAAACACTAAACACCACACACTAAACACGATCCACGATCCACAATTACAGGCCTGAAAAACCGAACCCAAAATAAATAGAGCCGCCAAGCGGGATCTTTCTCACCCTCTCACCCTCTCACCTCTAATTATGATTGGCCGCATACGTTTCCTCCACCTTCCGGTTGAATGATTCGTACGAATCGGCGGGTATTTTATGGCGGATGGTTTGCAGGAACTGTCGCAATTTGAGGTATTCACTTTCCGTCAGCACATTGTCTTCCATAAACGCGTTGAACAGTTCCAGGAAGTTTTCGCTGACATTGCGGGCGAACTCGATGCGTTTGACTTTATCTTCAATAAAAGCCAGGAAATAGAGGCCTTCCGTATAACCCAGTCTTCGTTTTAACACCAGTTCGTCCACCTCGTTTTTGATTTCTTCCAATCGACGGGCGGCGGCTTCGGCGCCCAGTATCTGTGATTCAAAACTGTCATACACCTCACGGGCTTGCTCGCCGTAGAGGCGGATAAGTTGTTCGCGGCGGCGGAACACCCACCAGCCCACCAGTGCAGTGAGCAGGGCTGTTGTGGCGACCATTGTGATTTCCACAAAATAGCCGGTATCGTGCAGGATTTGAATCTGCCGGGCCATGAAACTGGTGCCGGGTTGGAGGCCGTCGTTTTGAATGGTTTCATCGAAAACATCCAGGTCCTTCATTTCAAGGGGTTTGTCCGGCTTGAGTGCATTCAGGTGGTTCAGTACCGTTTGTTTGAGTTCGCTGCGGTCGGTGTCGCAGAACAATTCGCGCAGGCCTGTGCCTTGTCCCATTTGATGGCCTTCTGTGTAGCGCGTACGCAGCAAGTCGTTGATTTTCAGGAAATAAAATAAAAAACGACGGGTTTCCGAAATGTCGCGTACTGCTTTTGCCTGTTGCGGGTTCAAATCTGAATTGCGCTGCATCAGGCGCATGACAGCCAGCAATTCGAGCGGATTGGGAGGCAGGATATACTGTTTGCCCAGCCGTTTAAAATGCTCCTCATTGAACTCGATCTGCGATCCCGGTCCGAGGTGGGTAACCGAAATAAGGTGAAAATTTTTTGGAAAAAGGTAGGTTTTACCACCTATTTCAGCCGTCGGATTTTTGCTGCTGAGCGCTTCCCACAGGGCAGGCCCCCAAAAAGTTTCGGGGTTTATTTTATCAAAATTATCGACGACGGCTACATAAGAAAGTTCAGGGTTCCGGTGGCATACGTCCCAAAATTGCAAAAGTTCGCCTGGAATAAACTGCCCTTTTTCGGTTTCTGTACCGATGTATTTTTTGTGGTACTCCAGGTCGAATTGCGGGGCGCAGTCGATGTGCATTACCCGCTTATAGTCGCCGGCCAGCAGGTTGGCGGCGCGTTTGGCCTGTTTGGTGGCGCCTGTGCCGGTTACACCGGAAATTACGATGCGGCGCTTGTCGGCGCCGGCAACCGCGCGGGTCAGTTTTTGAAAAGCCGTCCACTCGATATTCGAAAGAGAGGGCAGCGAAACAAGGTGCAAAGCCGTGGTATCGCCGGGTGTGAAAGGCAGCCGATGTATCTGCGAATAAAGCAGTTGTAAGGAATCAGGCACATCCGCAATCAAGGCAGCAGGTGTACGCATCAGGCGACCCGATTCCACCCATTGCGGATCGGGCTGGTTGCGGCACCCTAACCAAAGCAGGAATGCAAGCGCCGGAAAAACAGGCGCCATCAAAAGTCGGGAGGTGTGTACGGTCAACGGATTATATTTTTCAAGATGCGAAGGTAGGGAAAAGAAAAGGCAAAGGGCAAGGGGCAACTTTTCCGAGTGGTTATTTTTTGCCCTTTGCCTTTTGCCCCTTGCCTTTTTACTTCTTAATCGCCTTGATTTTCTCTTCCAGTTCTATTTCGTCGCCAGGGGTGTAGCCCACATGTTCAAATACGATATTGCCCGACTGGTCGAGCAGGATGGTATGTGGAACAGAGGCTACATTGGCCCTTTGCTGGAATTCTTTATTGGCATCGTGCAATATTCTGTATTCCCAGCCTTTTTCTTCCACCATGGCCGGAATTTTGGCTGCTGTGCGCGCATCGTCGACGCTGATGGCTACCAGTTCCATATCGTACTGTTCCTGCCAGTCCGGGTAGTAATCCTTGATAGCGTCCAGCTCTTTTTTGCAGGGCGAACACCAGGTAGCCCAGAAACTGATTACAGTGATTTTACCGGTTTTGCCGAGTTCCTGTACATTGAGGGTTTGTCCTTGCAGGGTTTTAACATTGGCCGAAGGCAGGCTTGTCATTTGTGCAAAGCCGGTTGCAGCCAAGAAACAGGCCGCCAGGATGAGAAATGTTTTTTTCATTGTCTGTTTTAGTTATCTGTTATTCGTTATCAGTGTTGATAATGAAGCATTTGTGATGAAATTAATCGGCATTTTTCTGTTTGAAACACTTAGTAACGCTAAAAAAACAAGTTCACGATTTGACTAACCCCCGCGCTTTAGCCGGGGGATTCGAAGCAGCCAGACCTAACGGGGTTTTAACCCCAGAACACTCATTTTGGGTTAAAACCCATCTGTGTTTGTCTCGTCCATTTCCCCCGGCTAAAGCGCGGGGGTTAGTCAAATCGTGAACTTGTTTTTTAAGCGTTACTTAGGAGGTCAAAAGTAAACGAATAAGCGTACTCTGGATGGGGCTTAACCTGCCGTTAACTTCGTTATTGGTTATTGGTTATTCGTGGTGGTAATGGACCACTTGTACAAATTCCAGGTTGCACAATAAGGAATACCCCCACATTTGTACAAGTGGTCCATTACCACCACGAATAACGAATAACCAATAACGAAATCACGGTACGCACAATTTCCGCAGCGCCACACTATCCCCGTTAAACACATTAAAATCTACCCGTTCATTGATGCCGTTGATGTTGCCCCGGTCGCTGTGCTGCCAGAAATGCCATTTTTCATCGCCCGGCATATCGAAATCGCTGACATGGTAATGGGCGATCCAGAACCGGTAGTTCTTAAAATCCTCGTGGTCGGCAAAGTGTATTTTGTAAAAATCGCGGTTGGTGTACAGGATAGGCCGCACCTTATAGTGCTTTTCAAGAATCGTCAAAAACTCTTTGGTGTACCGCTGAACCTGGCTTTTGGTCATGCCTTTGGTCTCTTCCACGTCGACTACCGGCGGCAGGTCGCCGCTGCGGAGTTTAACTGCCCGGATAAACTTGGCAGCCTGGTCTTTGGGACTGATATTGGGCCAAAAAAAGTGATAAGCGCCGCGGATAATCCCGTGTTTGCGCGCGTTTTCCCAGTTTTTGTCAAATTCAGGGTCCTTCATCCAGCTGCCTTCGGTCGCTTTGATAAAGGCAAACGTGATACTCACATCGCCCACTTTCATTTTTTTTACCCGGGTCCAGTCGACCCGTTGCTGCCATTTGCTCACGTCGATGCCATGCACCGAATAGCCGCTCGGGATGCGAATGCCGAATTGTTTGTATTCTTTGTAATGCAGCGGATACTCGATCAGCGAGCGGAGCTGATAGCGCAATTCCGGGCTGATCAACAATCCCATCAGAAAGAAAAACAGCAGTGACACCCCTAGTTTACGGCTGTCGCCTTTTCTCATGGCGTAATTTTTGGGAAAAATATGTAGTTTTTGGAACCAGCTCATGCGCCCTTAAAAATGGGTTTCCTTTTCTCCAGAAATGCTGCCACACCTTCGCGGTAGTCGGCGGTGTTGCCTGCTTCCGTTTGCAGCGTATCTTCCAGCGACAGTTGTTCGGAAAAACTGTTATCAAACGAGGCATTCAGCGCTTTTTTGGTCAGCGCCAGTCCGCGGGTAGGCATTTGAGCTAGTGTTTCGGCGAGTTCGAGGCTTTCCGTCAGGAAGGTCTCATCATGGAAAACTTTCCAGATCATGCCCATTGCTTCGGCTTCGTCTGCCGTGATTTTGTCGGACAACATCATCAGGGCGGAGGCACGTTGGAAACCGACGAGGCGCGGCAGTGTCCAGGTGCCGCCGGAGTCGGGTATGAGACCGATTTTGGAAAATGCCTGCGTAAATGTGGCGGAAGCAGTAGCCACCACAACATCGCCTGCCAGCGCAATATTGGCCCCTGCCCCGGCTGCCACGCCGTTCACGGCCATGACGACGGGTTTTTCCAAACTCCTGATTTTCAGTACAATAGGGTTGTAACCGGTGGCAATAATCGTATTTAACGAAGGTCCTTGCGGGTCTGTTACTTCCTGCAAATCTTCACCCGCGCAAAACGCTTTACCGTTGCCGGTGATAAAAACAGCCCGAACGTCGGGGTCTTCCGTACAAATATCCAGGGCTTCCAAGATTTCGAACCGCATAGCCTGGTGCATGGCGTTGTATACCTCGGGCCGGTTGAAAGTAATGCGGCCGACCTTGTTTTCAATAGAGAAAAGTATGTGTTCCATATCAAGTAGTTATCTGTTATCAGTTATTGATTAGCAGTGTTGATAATCAAGTATTTTGGAAAGGCGGGCAAAGATAAAGGAGGCTGTCTCAAAATGTCTCAAAAGGTTGATGAAGTTGATAAAGGTTGATAAAGGTTGATATACATTCGCTCGAAAAAAGTAAAATCGCTTCATTCCCGAGTATGTATTATCAACCTTCATAAACCCTCATAAACCTTTATCAACCTTTATCATCTCACCCGCGTTGTGCCGTTCCGATACTCTGGATGGCCCGCACCAGTTTATCTAATTCATCGGTGGTCGTGTACACATTCGGCGTAATGCGGACGCCGTTTATTTTCTCCCATTCGATGGAAACGCTGTGAATTTTCCATTTTTCAAACAACTTGCCCGATATGTCGCCGGCCTTTTGACCTTCCAGTCCGAAATTGCCGATGGCGCAACTCCAGTCGGGATGCGGATCAGTGTTGAAGTAAATACCCTGCACATCGCGCACCCGTTCCATCCAGTAGTTTTTTAGAAAATGTAACCGCTCCTGTTTGCGTCGGGTGCCGATAAAATTGTGTAAATCAAGCGAATAGCCCGTTGCCATTTCAATGGGAAAACTGCGGGTGCCCAGCGATTCAAATTTGCGGATATTGTCGCTGTCCGGTTTGTCGTTCGATAGCAGGGGCCAGATGGCCGGTATTTTTTCCTTGCGCATCCACATCATACCGGTGCCGAAGGGGCCGCACAGGAATTTGTGGAGACTGGTACCCCAGTAGTCGCAGCCGAGATCGGGAATTTTGTAGTCGAGCACGGCGAAGGAGTGCGCGGCATCGACCAGCACCTCCGCACCCTGCGTATGGGCGAGGTCGGCAATTTTCCGGACGGGCAAAATTTGTCCGTTCCAGTTGATGATATGCGTCAGGTGAACCAGCCGCGTTTTTGCCGTAAATTTTGACGCAAAAGCGTTTACCAGGTATTCTTCGTTATTGGAAGGCAAATTCAGGTCAACCCAGACAAGCCGGATACCATCGCGTTTTTCGCGTTGCCGCCAGGCGTTGATCATATTGGGGTAATCGTATTTGGACAGCACCACTTCGTCGCCCGCCTTCAGGTTTAATCCGAAAATGATCGTATTGAGCGCTTCGGTGGCATTGCGGTTGATGGCGATTTCCTCGGGACTAGCCCCCGCCAGCGCGGCCAGGTTTTCGCGCAAAGGCTCCCGATCCTGGTCGAGGATGCGCCACATATAGTAGGAAGGCGCCTCGCTGCACATCCGGTTGTAATAGTCCAGGGCATCCATGGTGGCGCGTGGAGCAGGGCAAACGCCGCCGTTGTTGAGGTTAATGATGGTTGGACTGGCCGAATAGGCCTGCCGGATTTGCCGCCAGAAATCGTCTTCGGGGCCGTCGGAAATGGACGTGGTCGGAAATGCGGAAGCAAAATTCCGGTGCAAGGCGAAGGAGCCGAGCAAAGTGGCGGTCTGGCGAATAAAACTGCGTCGGGATGCGTTCATGGCTATCAGTTTTGATTTTAGTCGGTCTAAAGTACTTCCTTCGTCTTTTATTGCGGCCATTAATTTTTGAACGCGTTGATTTTTGGGATAAAATTGGAAAATGGATTTAAAATAGAACACGGATCGGAAGGATGAGACACGGATTTTTTACGATTTCACATAAACAAATCCGTGTCTCATCCTTTTAATCCGTGTTCCGTTAAATATCAAAGAAACAAAATCACTTGCATCACTACCATTTCTAATACGTTATGAAAATATTCCAACTCGTTGTACTCCTGTTTTTTCCTCTTTTAAATTATGCCCAGATCAGCGGTACCGTGCTCGATGAAAATGGTGAACCGCTTCCTTTTGCATCCGTTTATGTGCGCAACAGCACCAACGGAACGGTGGCCAATGCCGAAGGACAATACCGCCTGACGGTCGCGCGTGGCAGCCAGGAAATCGTTTTTCAATACATTGGATACAAACAACGCGTCGAAGCGGTCACGGTAGGCGACAAACCCCTGCGCCTGAATGTCAAAATGGAGCCCGCCAATCTTGAAATCGGGGAGGTGGTAATTACGACCGAAGACCCGGCTTACAAGATTATGCGCGAAGTGATCGCCAAACGCCGGTATTATAGAAACAGAATCGCCTCCAGTTCTTACGACACCTATATCAAGGGGTTTTATAAACTCACCGACGCACCCAAAAAGATCATGGGGCAGGACGTTGGCAATATGGGCGGGATGCTCGATACCAACCGCACCGGCGTAGTGTATTTGTCCGAATCGGTTTCCAAAGTATATATGCAGGCGAACCCGGAGCGGAAAAAAGAGGTCATGGTGTCGAGTAAAGTAAGCGGTTCGGAGAACGGATTCAGCCTCAACCGGGCCACGTTCACGGAATTCAACCTCTACGATGAACGGCTGGAAATTGAACGCGAAATCCTGTCACCGCTGGCAGACAATTCATTTAACTACTACAATTTCAAGTGGTTAGGGAGTTTTAAAGATGAAAACGGGTATACCATTGAAAAAATAAAGGTCATGCCCAAGCGCTCTTCCGACCCCACTTTCGGCGGCTTTCTCTATATCGTCGATGACTTGTGGAACATCGCCGGCGCCGACCTCGTGCTGACGGGCAATTCGATTAAACAACCCGTTCTGGATACCTTGCGCATCCAGCAGGAATTTGTACCGGTGGAAAAACCGGACACCTGGGTTTTGCTGACGCAAATGACGGGATTCAAATTCGGGGTGCTGGGTTTTAAATTTGACGGCTTTTTCAACAGCGTGTTTTCCAACTACAATTTGAAACCCTCTTTTGACAAAAATTTCTTTGACAAAGAGGTTTTTAAAATAGAAAAAACCGCCAATGAACAGGATTCCTCGTACTGGAAAACAGTGCGCCCGGTGCCGCTCACCGTGGAAGAAAGCAACGATTATGTGAAGAAGGACAGCCTGCAAAAAATCTGGAAATCGGAGGCTTTTCTCGATAGCATCGACAAGAAAAACAACCGTTTCAAACCTTTCGACCTGCTGACGGGCTATACCTGGCAAAATTCCTACGAGCGCAAAAGCCTGAGTTTTCCCGGCGCCTTGCAATGGGTGCAGTTCAATACGGTACAGGGCCTCGTATTCGACGTGAACCCCGAATGGACGCACTCTACCCAGCGCTCGGTGAAATACTGGAAGGTGGGTGGTAATATCAATTACGGATTTGCCGAAAAACGCCTGCGGGGAGCGCTCGAACTGGAGCGGAAATTCGAGAGCATCAACTATTCCACCCTGCGTATCAGCGGCGGTGTGAACCCCGTTCAATTCAGCGACCAAAACCCGATCAGTGCGGCGCTCAATACTTCGTACACCCTGTTCGGGAAGCGGAATTTCATGAAATTGTACGAAAAAACCTTCGTCCGGGCGGAATGGCGGCAGTTTGCAGCGCCCTGGTTGCACGTCAGGGCGGCGGCGGAGTGGGCCGAACGGAATTGGCTGGACAACAACACCGATTTTACCTGGAGCAAAAAAGAAGACCGCGTCTATACGCCCAATTACCCGGTGCAGCCGGAACCTGCTGATAAATCATTCCCCGGAATTTTTACCCTGAACGCCGAGCTGCGTTTCCGAATCGGCCAGACCTACAGCACCTATCCGTATTTTCGTTCTTACGACGAGTCGAAATGGCCGGATATTTACCTGCGTTACCGAAAAGCCATTCCGGGCGTGGGCGGCAGCACAGCCGACTTCGACTTTGCGCAGCTGCAGATCAGCAAAAACAATATTTCCTGGGGCCTGGTCGGCTATTCCAACCTGAATGTGACCGCCGGCGCATTCCTCCGAAAATCGGCGCTCGGATTTATGGATTTGTACCATCCGCGCGGCAACCAGACCCTTTTGGCCGATCCGCAGGATTATAACCGCAGTTTTTTTATGCTGCCCTATTATGCTTATTCTACCGACCAACCTTTTGTTCAGGCGCACTGGCAACACCA
>JALHMA010000103.1 GCA_022844265.1 Saprospiraceae bacterium
GTCAGTCCGAAGTCCATAGAGTACGGCGTTTCATATTCGGGAAACCAAAGCATGAAACGGCGCACTCTACGGACTTCGGACTGACGACTTCGCACTTCGCACTTACTAGCTATTGTTCACCAAACCAAGTTTATCCTATGTCTGCCTACGACACCAGTAAAATCCGGAATATTGTCCTTTGCGGGCATTCCGGCTCCGGCAAAACTACCCTTGCCGAGACGATGCTCTTTGAAGCGAAAGCCCTTACACGGCGCGGGAGCGTCAGCGAGGGCAATACCCAGAGCGATTATTCTGCTTTGGAACAACAACGCGGACACTCCCTTTTTGCATCCGTACTCCACTGCTCCTGGAAAGATACCAAAATCAATATTCTCGATACGCCGGGTCTGGACGACTTTGCAGGAGAAGTGGTGACAGCCCTTAAAGTAGCGGATACTGCCGTGATGCTGCTCAATGCCCGCAGCGGGGTGGAAGTAGGCACCGAACTGTTGTGGGAATACATCGAAACGTTCGAAACGCCGGCGATGTTTGTGGTGAACCAGCTCGACCACGAAAAGGCCGATTTTGAAATGACGCTGGATCAGGCCAAAAAACGTTTCGGCGCCCGCGTCCTGCCATTCCAGTTTCCAGTCAACCAGGGCGCCGGTTTCAATGCCATCGTGGATGCCTTGCGTATGGTGATGTACGTGTTCCCCGCTACCGGCGGGAAACCGGAGAAAAAAAGTATCCCGGCAGAACACCAGGCCCGCGCAGACGAAATGCACAACGCGCTCGTCGAAGCCGCCGCAGAGAATGACGACCAACTGATGGAAAAATATTTTTCGGAAGGCAATCTCGACGAAGCGGAACTGGCCAAAGGGCTGAGCATCGGCCTGGCACACCGCCAGTATTTTCCACTCTTCTGCGCTTCCGGACAAAAAGATATGGGCAGCGGGCGTATCATGGGCTTCATCCATGATATATGCCCCAGTCCTGCCGACCGCCCTGCCGCCGCACTCGAAAACGGCGGCACCAAACCCTGCGAAGCCTCAGCGCGTCCATGTGTCTTTATTTTTAAAACGGTCAACGAACCCAAAGTGGGCAGCGTGTCCTATTTCAAGGTGTATTCCGGTGTGCTGAAATCCGGCGACGAATTGGTCAATGCCGACAACAGCACCGTCGAACGTTTTTCACAACTCTTTGAAAGCGAGGGTAAAAACCGCGATGCCGTGAACGAACTCCGTGCCGGAGATATCGGCTGCACCGTCAAACTCAAAAGTTCGCATACCAACCAGACACTCAACCCCAAAGGCGCCGACACGAAAATAGAACGCATCCACTTCCCGCCGCCCCGCATCCGTATGGCTGTGGTGCCGCCGAGCAAAGCCGATGTGGAAAAAATGGCCCATGCGCTCCATTCCATCCAGGAAGAAGACCCTACGCTGCTGGTGGATCAAAGTATGGAACTCCGTCAAACGATCATCCAGGGCCAGGGCGAAATGCACCTCGACATCGTGCGCTACAAAGCCGAACAAAACTTCGGCGTGCACATCGATTTTATTGAGCCGCGCATCCCTTACCGGGAAACGATCACCAAGGAAGTGAACCAGGATTACCGCCACAAAAAACAAACGGGCGGCGCCGGTCAGTTTGCCGAGGTACACATGCGCGTCGAACCTTACTACGAAGGCATTCCTGCGCCGCATGGCCTGAACGCCAAAAACATAGAGGTGGAAGACCTGAAATGGGGCGGCAAATTCTGCTTTGTCTGGGCCATTGTCGGCGGTGTCATCGACAGCCGCTTTACCAATGCCATCAAAAAAGGCATTATGTCGAAAATGGAAGAAGGGCCCGGCACCGGCTCCTATTGCCGCGACATCCGCATCAGTGTCTACGACGGCAAAATGCACGATGTGGATTCCAACGACATGGCTTTCCAGTTGGCCTCCACCATGTGTTTTAAAGAAGCATTCATGAAAGCAGGCCCACAAATTCTGGAACCGATCTACGACCTCGAAGTGATGTGCGACGCCGAGGTGATGGGTAGTGTGATGGGCGACCTGCAAACCCGCCGCGCCATAATCATGGGCATGGACGCCCAGGGACACTATCAGGTCATCAAGGCGCGAGTGCCGCTCAAGGAATTACACAAATATTCGTCTACACTGCGCTCCCTCACACAAGGCAAAGCCAAATTCAGCATCGCTTTTGCGGAATACGGACCTGTACCGAGCGATATTCAGGCCAAAATCACGGCGGAATACGCGAAGGAACAGGCGGCGCATGGGGAACATTGAGGTGGAGAGGTTGATGAAGGTTTATAAAGGTTGATGAGGGTTGATATTCATCCGCTCGGGAAAAGAAGCGATTTCACTTTTTTCGAGCGGATGAATATCAACCCTCATCAACCATTATCAACCCTCATCAACACTTTCAACTAAACAGCCCCAACACATCCTCCTTCGTCAGTTTTTTGATAAAGCCCTGTTCCGTGCTGATCAGTTCTTTGGCGATACCTTTTTTCTTTTCCTGTAGGATGAGGATTTTCTCCTCGATCGTGTCTTTGCAGATCATTTTGTAGGCAAACACCTTTTTTGTTTGTCCGATACGGTGCGCCCGGTCGATGGCCTGCTGTTCTACGGCGGGGTTCCACCAGGGATCGACGAGGTACACGTAGTCGGCTTCCGTGAGGTTGATGCCGACCCCGCCGGCTTTGAGGCTCATCAGAAATACGCGGCAATGCTCCGAGTCCTGAAAGCGGCCTACCCTTTGGGCGCGGTCAGTAGTGGCGCCGTCCAGGTATTCGTACGGAATTCCTGCTTTTTCGAGGTGTTTTCGGATTAATTCTAACATTTTTAGAAATTGGGAGAAAACCAAAATTTTGTGGTGTCCGGCGTTTTCTTCAATTTCACGAACGATCTCTTCCAGTTTTGCCGACTCGTCGCCATAGTCCGCATCGTCGGAAAGCAGGGCGGGTGAATCGCATATCTGGCGCAGTTTCAGCAGCCCTTCGAGGATCAGAAAGGCGGCTTTTTCCTTGCCGTCTGTGGTCATTTTGTCGGCAATTTTCTGGCGGTACATTTCCCGGAACGTATCGTACACCTTGCGCTGTTTTTTGCCCATTTCGCAAAAGAGCGTCATCTCCGTTTTATCGGGCAGGTCTTTGGCCACCTCGTCTTTGGTGCGTTTGAGGATAAACGGGTAAATGAGTTTTCGCAGCGACCGCGCGGCATTTTCATCGCGGTATTTATCGATGGGTGTTGCAAATTCGGTTCGGAAAAAATCCTGGCTGCCCAGCAGTCCGGGGTTTAAAAAATCCATCTGCGAATACAGGTCGAAGGTATTGTTCTCCACCGGCGTACCCGTCATCACCAGGCGGTTTTGAGCGCTCAGCAGTTTAACGGCTTTCGAGACCTGCGCCTGCGGGTTTTTGATGGCCTGCGACTCATCCAGTATCACGTAATTAAATTCAAAATCTTTCAGGTGTTCGATGTCGCTGCGCAGGGTGCCGTAGGTGGTCAGCACAATATCGTGGTTGAGAAAAGCGCCGGTGTCCTTGCTGCGGCCGATGCCCCGGTGCACTAACACGCGCATTTCGGGTGCAAATTTCTGCACCTCGGCCTGCCAGTTAAAAATCAAAGTAGTGGGCACTACCACGAGGTTGACGGCGTCTGGTTTTTCTTCTTTTTGGGCTTGCAGAAAAGTGAGCACCTGGAGCGTTTTGCCGAGACCCATGTCGTCGGCCAGACACCCGCCCCAGTTGAATTCTTCGAGAAAGCGCAGCCACTTGAAACCTTCCATCTGGTAATTGCGCAGGTCGGCGCGCGCGTTTTTCGGCAGGTTTACCGCTTTTATTTCCTTGAAATTCAGGAGTTTATTCTTTTTCTCCATGATTTCCTGCAACAGTTTTTCATTGTCGATCTGGTCGTACAAATCGTCGATGATGGAAAAGTGCAGTTTGGAAACCTGGACCGAGTCGTTTTTGACCTGGCCGAATTTGAACAGCGTGGCGTATTTGGTCAGCCATTCTTCGGGCAACATGCCGATGGTGCCGTCGGCGAGCTGGATGTAGTTTTGTTTGTTGACCACCGCTTTTTTGAGGTCGTTCAGGGAAACGGACTGTTCACCGAAAGATACTTCCATCTGCATATCGAACCAGTCGATGCCCGAGGAGGCCCTGATTTTGAAAGTAGGGCGGTTCTGGTTGTATTTGAATTTTTTCAGTTGCGCAAATCCGAACACAGCCATGCCGCGGGCGCTTGTTTCTTCAAAAAACCGGTACAACCAGTTGTTTTTCAAGACTTCGTCGAAGGGCAGGTAAAAAAAGGACTGGCCTGCCTGGTGTTGAAAATCGGGGTGCAGGTTTTCAAAAAAATCAAGCAGTGCCTTTTCTGGCACAGGGTCGCGTTCCCAGACCGTGATGTTGCCATCTGCATAGGACACCCTGTTTTTTTTGCCGTCCACGGAAAATTCCCATTCTTCTGCAGCGTCCTTCAGGTGTTCATTTTGATAAGCAAACGCGGGGACAAAGAGCAGGTTTTCTTCGTCTTCTTTCAGGTAAATTCGCTCTTCCTTGAATTGAAGTATTTGATAATCAATGGGTTTGTCAATATCCAGATCGACCGAAAAATGCTGGGTGAGCGGCAGCACGAAATCGGCCAGAAACCCTTCCATCTGCGTGGCGCGGACGCTGATTTTGCCCGTCGGGCCGAATTGTTGCGACAGCGCGGCGTCTTTCCAGTCGGCAAAGCGCATCATTTTATTTTCCAGGCTTAACAACCAGAAACCGTGTCGTTTGATCTGTTGGAGCGACACCGCTGCGTCCTCCGTTGCGATACGGCACTCCAACACCGCCTGATCGCCTTCTTCCCGGAAGGACAGATTTAGTCTTGCCGGGTGGGTATCCACCTGCACCCGCTGCATCGAATTGACATGATGGTTTGCATTGGGGCTGATGACCGTAACGTGATCTTTCAACAGCGGGAAAACCTGTTCCCACAGCGTACCGATATACGTCTGGGCAGCGCGCAATGTATCTTCGCTCAAATCACTGGAAGAAAAATTATATATCCAGCGCGGCACGTTTGCACCCGCAGTGCGGATCGCTTCCATAATGTTGTGGGTCTGGAAACGTTTCTTGGCTACCCCGAGCAACCTGCTGTCTTCCGGGGTAATGACTGGAATGTCGGCATTGTACCCGCGATAGAGGTCATCTATTTTGGTGATGTGTGAAAGTTTGTCTTTGACGGGATTGTAACGGGCAGTGAGCGGGGTCAGTACCACATCCGGCAGGCTGTGTACTTGCTGCAAGGTGAAGGAAAAGATCAAAATAGTATTGCCTTCCCGCTCTTCTTCCGTCATTTTAGGCGCCTTATACGCCTGATTATCGGGGCTTATTTTTGTTTCGACGGCTCCCCACCAGCTTTTTAATGCCTCGGTCGAACGGATAGACGGATCCAGGATTTTCATTTCCAGCTGCCCGCTGTTATTGATTTTAAATTCAAACTTCCCGCTGAGGTTATCCTCCGTACTAAATCCGTACGCCGCCAGCATCTGGTTTTTTTCAGGCGTCCAATCGCGCATGACCTCAAAAGCCAATATGCCGAATTGGTCGCGCAGGGCCTGCAATCCGGCTAACTTGTGCGCACACAAGGGGTTGGGCAATTCCTGGGCGCAGGAGCAGGAACTACGTATAACGCCCGGGACTACACGGGTGAAACGCATGGTAAAAGACTCTTTGCCGTACCTGGCCGAGCATTCCGCAATGCCATTTTCCGCAGATAGAATGGTAGCCACTGTCAGGTTATGGCGCAATTTCCAATGCACCGGGGAGATCAGGTGTTGCAAATAGGAATCGCTCAAATTGGGTAGCGGCAGCTCGCTATCGAGCATAGAGTACAATTTTTCTACTTCTTCTTCAATGCCCAGTTCATCGAGTTCCAGGAGTGCAGCCACAATGTGTTTGCAGGCGCCGCCCCAGTCGTAGGGGCAGCTGCACGAGGGCTTTATGGATCGGTTGCCGTTAAAGCCTGAGATGCTGACCATATATTGCTGGAACCCGCTATCACTTTTTACTTTGAATATGGCGATGCCCGTTTTCGATCGATCTATTGTTTTCAAAGTAGCAAACCCATTCTTGTACATGGAAAGCCCTCTATCCATGGACTGTTTGTTGACATGCGTAGCCAGGTACTCTTCTATTTTCGGATTGATCTCTCTTTGCATGGGCCGGGAATTTACAGGTATGGCAAAGGTCAAAAATCCGGATAAATTTTCCGCATATTTGCTCCTTCGCTCGTGTCATAACTATCTGTAAGGTATATCAAGCAAAATAGTCCTGATTAAGTTCTTTGCAAACACTTGATTATCAACACGAATAACCAATAACTAATAACGGATAATTACTTATGTCTTTATTCAAGTGGTTTATTCCTTTGCCGGATGAAAAGCAGCAAGGCAGGTTTACCGACCTGCGTTCGGAAATGATTCTGGCCACCATACAGCGCCTGGAAAATCGCATCCGCGAGCGTTTCCCGGAATCCGGGTTGTTGAAGGTTTGTGTTGAATTCCGCATCCTGGCGGAAGAGTTACAGGGGCTTGCGCAAGGTTTGATTCCGCCCATCTGGCCGGTTCGGATTGTTGCTTTTGCCGCCGCTTTCTTATTGCTGGGATTGGTGATGTGGGCACTCAGTCAGTTAATTGAGCATTTTACTTTTAATGCTGAGGGGATACATGATTTGCTGCAATCCACGGAATCAGCTATTAACGAACTGATCTTTCTCGGGTTGGCGCTTTACTTCCTGATCGGTCTGGAAACCCGCCTGAAACGCAGCTCTGCCTTGCGCGCGCTGCACCGGCTGCGCAGTATCGCACACGTTGTGGATATGCACCAGCTGACCAAAGACCCCGCCCATGTATTGGGCAAACTATCTGAAACAGCGACCTCGCCTGAGCGAACGCTGACCCGGCATGAACTGACCCGTTACCTCGATTATTCCTCTGAAATGCTGGCGCTGAATGCCAAAATAGCCGCCCTTTTTGCCCAGAATATTGATGATCCGGTGGTGCTGAACGCCGTCAATGACCTCGAACAACTGGCGCAGGGACTATCCGGGAAAATATGGCAAAAAATCATGATCCTCGACCTGGCCGACGAGGATTAGCCGCTGATGATTTATGTTAAAAATGGACAAATTCAACATTTTGTCAATCCCGTTACGTTACTTCGCCTTCGCTCTTTCAGGATTGCAGGATTTTGAAAGGAACAGTTAATTGCAAATTTTTATACGTTTTTGTATTTCAACTGCTGATAAAATTGCGGTAAATGACACTTTTTTTGTTCAATTAACCCTGAAAAGTTGATTTTTGAGCAAAAAGTTTTGTTTACCAAAGATGCTTTGCTACTTTTGTGCGCCTCTCTTCTCTAATTCAGAGCCGAATAAGACTCTAACAAACTGAGAGAATCACTTGGCGCACACAAACGGGTTACTTTTCTGACGAAAACAATCTTTTTAATCTTCAGAAACAGCCCGCCGGCAAGATGTTGCAATTTTGAGGTATTGCAAATACATGATTCGCTTGGTAAAGACTAAAAGCATGGGCAGGAAAGAAAAGTTTGTTTACAACATTCATACACTCACTTACGAGAAAGTTGTCATTCCCTTTAAAACCCGTATTTGGCAAGCCTTCGGTTTTTTCTCCGTTGTTCTTGTTACTTCATTCGCCTTGTTAGCACTGTTGTATTCCTGGTTCCCTTCTCCCCGTGAGAAAGAATTGGTGCGGGAGATAGAACAGATGGAATACAAATACAGCCAGCTCAATGGCCAGGTGGAAATGATGGGTAAAGTTCTCACTAATATCCAGCAACGGGACGCCAACGTACACCGCGCCGTTTTCGGCATGGATCCAATCGACAAAGACATCTGGATGGCCGGCGTCGGCGGCCACGAATCACACCCCGAACTGGCAGCATTCAAATACGGCGCAGATGCCGTCGGCTCTACCCTTGAAAAAGTAGACTTGCTCAGCCGCCAATTGGCCCTGCAAAGCAAATCACTCGATACCTTACAGCAGTTAGCCAACAATCAGCAAAACATGCTGGCATCCCTGCCGAGTATCAAACCTGTACGGGAAGACAAACTGCAAAAGAGTATAGGTACCCTTTCCGGTTTCGGCAATCGTATCCACCCGGTATATAAGGTAAGGAAATTCCACGCAGGTCTCGACTTCCCGGCACGTGTCGGCACCGCTATTCAGGCAACCGGCGACGGTGTCGTGGTAGAAGCGGGATGGCACTCCGGCTATGGCAACTGTATCAAAATCAGTCATGGTTACGGCTACGAATCCTTGTATGCCCACATGAACAGGATGACTGTTCGCCCCGGGGAAAAAGTCAAAAAAGGACATAAGATCGGTGAAGTAGGCGATACCGGTCTGTCAACTGCCCCACACCTGCACTACGAAGTGCATTACAAAGGCAACCCGATCAACCCCATCAATTTCTGTATGGACAACCTGACACCGCAGGAATATCAGCAAATGGTCAACAGCGCCAATATGGCCAACCAATCACTCGATTAAATTTTTTACTTACTTTTCTATATTCATACTACACACAGAATAGGGCAACAATAACAGCCTTTCGAATCCTCACGGAAACGATAAACCGCAGAAAGAGGGGGCGCCACACCGGCGCCTTCTTTTTTATTTGAAGGGGCATACCTGTCCACATCTGAATTAACAGTACCTTGCGCCGAATTTTACAAAAAAAAATTTACAATGGTTATTGAACCCAACAAAGTGGTCTCTGTACACTACACCCTGACAGAAGGTACTGCCGACGGGCAGCTGGTCGAATCCACCACCGGTGGCGAACCGCTGGCATTTATTTATGGCGTCGGTATGATGATCCCTGACTTTGAAAAAAACCTGAGCGGTATGAAATCGGGCGACACCTTTGCTTTTGGTATCGCAGCAGCCAGCGCTTATGGTGTGTACGACGAAACAGCACTGGTAGAAGTGCCCAAAAATATGTTTGAGGTAGACGGCAAAATACCGGACGGACTGCTCGAAATAGGCAATATGCTGCCACTCACCGACCAAGAGGGCAACCACTTCCAGGGCATGGTCGCCTGGGTAGGATTAGATAAGGTCAAGATTGATTTCAACCACCCCATGGCAGGTGTCGATCTCTTTTTCACCGGACATGTTGAAAATGTGCGCGATGCCGAACCTGCCGAACTGGAGCACGGGCATGTGCATGGAGCCGGCGGCCACCACCACTGATCCGAAGCGTATAAGGAACACGGGTTTTTTACCACATAGTTCACATAGATTTACCACATAGGACACATAGCCGTAGAGTACTCTAAGGCTATGTGTCCTATGTGGTAAATTTATGTGAACTATGTGGTAAAAACTACACGCTGCGCTGCGCTTTTTCCCACAATACCGACTGATTTCCCCGGATAATGCGCACGAATCCGGCGTACATGGAGTAATTCATGACGCAGAAATAGTAGGGGATAAAGAAAATTTTCAGCCGCATTTTCTGTTTCTCCAGCAGGTATCCGGCCAGGGCTGCGGCATAAAAAAACACCTGCGCCAGTAGCAGCCACTGATACAGCGTTTCGCCCCTTGCAGCCAGTAAGATATTGATAATCAGCAATACAGGTAGCAAAACCGGCGCGAGCGTCCAACGAAGTACGCGGTGCGAGATGTACTGGAAAGAAAGCGTGCCGTATCGAAATATATTGAGCAAGGGCGCCAGGCGAACCACGGCCTGCAATCCGCCGGCGGCAATGCGCACCTTTCTTTTCAATTCTTCCGCCACTGATACCGAGGAGCTTTCAGCGGCATAGGCGTCCGGTTCGTATTGTACCCGGTAACCTTTTTGAGCGATACGCATGGTGAGGTAAAAATCCTCCACAATGGTATCCGTGGGTACATGCTCGTACACTTCGCTGCGAAAGGCAAACAGTTCGCCCGCAGCGCCCACCACCGACCACAATTCGGCATCCCATTTTTTGAGCGTACTTTCATACTTCCAGTAAATGCCCTCACCGGCGCTGCTGGCGCCTTCCTTTTCCTGCATGGCAATTCGCTTTTCTCCTGCAACCGCCCCGACTTGCGGGTCGCTGAAGTGGCGGACGATGCGCTGTACGGCTTCTTTATTCACCAGTGTATTGGCGTCGGTACTGATCACGATCGGAGTGCCGATATACTGCATGGCTCGCTGGAATGCCGCTATTTTACCCTTGCGCTCGGGTTGGTGCAGCAACTGCCACTGGGTTCCGGCAGGGTAAGGATAGGTTTGTACCTGTGTATCTGTGCCGTCATCGGAGCCGTCGGTCACAAACAAAAAATGTATGAGCGATACCGGGTATTCAAGCGCTAATGAATTGGCGATTTTTTGAGTGATCCAGTCTTTTTCATTGTACGCGCATACAACTACTGTTACTTCCGGCAGGAAATGAGTCTCAAGAACCGTTTTGCGGAACCCTCTTTTTACGGTCACCCACAGGAATAGTACGATGCCATACCCCAGGTACGCATAAAATACGATAAACATGCCGGCCCAGAAAACCGTCTTAAGTAGTTCAGTATGCATGAATCGGAAGCATTTCGTGTGCCGTGACTGTCATGGCAGCGCTGCAAAAGATGCACAAAGATAGTCAGGCCTTTTACTGTGCCTCTTTTAAAATATTTTTGAACACACAGTACATCCGTAGCCTGCCGGTTCTCGTATGTATATGAAATGTAGTTTTTATACTCAACTGCATGACGATTAAATTATTAAATGAATATTTCGAACTTAACAATCTATTACCGATGAAATAACTGTCAAAATTGTTGGTTTTGAGCAGATAAATACTATCTTTGCAACATAGACTGTATTTTTAACATAAATTAATCATCCGGTTTTAAAGTTTGGCGCAATCCTTGACATATATCTTGTATACGGATATTGTGTCCGTCTGAATTTTTCGCCTTTGGGCAAAACTTCACTATTATATTTTAATCCTCAGTACCTATGTTGTCGAGTACTTCTGAATCAAAAAGCAAACACAGTTTTTAATCCAACACAATTTTAATCATCACGATAAATCGTGCAATTCCATGAATAAAAAGGTACTCATTGTTGAAGACCACGACAGTCTTCGATACATTATTGGCGCGTTTCTATCCAAAAACTTTGAAGTCGTTGGAGCGCGTAACGGACTTGAAGCCATGGGCTGGCTCAGTAAAGGTGTAATGCCTGATGTCATCGTTTCAGATGCCCGAATGCCCGAATTAGACGGCGCGTCTTTTCTTTCCAATATTCGATGTAGCGGACTTTTTTCCAAGATTCCCGTCGTCATTATCAGCGGTGCTGACAGTAGTGACGAGGAACAGCAGTTTCAAAAACTGGGAATCTCCGCGTACATACGCAAACCATTCAATCCGATCCATTTACAGGATCGCCTGATCCAAATTGTTGGTTAGAAATCTATCGATGGCGCTTCAGATCGGAGCGGAAATGCAGCTTAAAAATCCAAAGATGTTGAATGAACGTATAATTCATAAACAGATGGAGTATTGCTGATATTTTCCCTGTAGACTTTTTATGGTTGAGCATGTATGGGTGTTGAGACTTTTTTCATATTCATGACCTTTTTGCACTCCTGTAGAGTTTCCACGATTTATCCTGATGCAGCATCGAAACAAACCGCTGTATTATGAATACCTCTTATACAAATGAGATTGCACCGCATCCGATAACACGAAGGATATTCTTTGTAGGATTTGAAAATACCCTGCAAAGCAATATTTTACATTTTCCGCAGGGCGATCCGAACTATATTCCCTTGTTGGAGAATAACCCCTTTAAAGTGTTTCAATGGCTGCTGAAGCATGTCAGCAACCCCGAAACTGCGGAACAAAGCGCTGTTTTCTTTAAATCAGACTGGCTGGTCAACGACCACTTCCGGCTGTCTCGCCAGATTATGGCGCATCCGGGCCTGAAACGCATTCCGCAGATCATGCTGTCGGACGGCGCCAGCCCGGTATCAACAGAAACGTTGATTGCCAATGGTATAGATGATTGTTATGAAACGCCCGTGGAATGGAGCGCATTGGTGACCCGGCTGGAGTTTTTGATGCAGTACAAACAAAAGATACAGGCACATTCCAAACAGGTTGTTCAGGATAACTTTGAATTCAAAATTCCCGTGCTGAAACGTTTGGTTGATGTAATGGGGGCTGTTTTGGGTATTGTTTTATCGGCGCCAATCTGGATTTTAACAGCCATTGCCATCCGACTGGAATCTTCCGGCCCTATTCTGTATAGGTCAAAACGTGTAGGCACAGGCTATCATGTGTTCAGTTTCTGGAAATTCCGTTCCATGTACAAAGACGCCGAGCAGCGTTTGCTGGAGTACCGGCACCTGAACCAATACACCGGCGCTTATCCCGTTTTTGTTAAATTGACCCATGACCCTCGTATCACACGTGTAGGGCGTTTTATCCGCAAATACAGCATTGATGAAATTCCGCAGTTGCTGAACGTATTGTGGGGCGATATGTCGCTGGTGGGCAACCGTCCACTGCCGCTTTATGAGGCAGAAATGCTTACCTGCGATGAATGGAGCACCCGGTTCATGGCGCCGGCCGGCATCACGGGCCTTTGGCAGGTGACCAAACGCGGCCAGTCCGACATGAGTACGGAAGAGCGCATCAACCTCGATATTGTTTACGCGCAAAGCAACGATGTCTGGGCTGACCTGCGGATTATGCGCAGAACCTTCGGGGCATTTATCCAGCATGAGAATGTCTGAAGCGAGGGTTTCGGTTATTACAGTTAATTTCAATCAGGCGGAAGTCACCTGCGAATTGCTGGAAAGCATTCGACGGCAGCCTTATCGGGCCGTGGAAGTCATTGTTGTGGATAATGGCAGCCGGGAAAATCCCGAAATGTTATTCAAAAACCGGTTTCCGGAAGTGATTTTCCTGCGGAGCGAACAGAACCTGGGTTTTGCGGGCGGCAACAACCTGGCCCTGCCTTATGCCACGGGCGACTACCTTTTTTTTGTCAACAATGACGCCGAATTAACGGACCATACGATTAAAAACATGTTGCAGGTGTTTGAAACACAACCCCGTGCAGGTATCGTAAGTCCCTTAATCTGTTACGCACCTGAAAAAAAAGAAGGCGCTTTTCCCAAATCCTGTTTGATACAATATGCGGGTATGACGCCTATACACCCGATCACAGGGCGCAACCGGACCATTGGCAACGGGGAAACAGACCACGGACAATTTTCCCAAGCAGAACAAACAGCATACGCACACGGTGCGGCCATGATGGTACCCCGGCAGGTATTGGCGGAAGCGGGACCCATGAACGAAGATTTTTTCCTGTATTATGAAGAATTAGACTGGTGCGCGCGTATCCGGAAAGCGGGGTGGCAGATTTGGGTGCAACCTGCCGCGCGCGTTCTCCACAAGGAAAGTTTCACGGTGAAAACCCTGGGCGCTTTAAAAACCTATTACCTGACCCGCAACAGGGTCTGGTTTATGCGTCGTCATTTCGGCCCCTGGCAACGCGCCGGTTTTTATTTTTTTTTAGGCCTCGTAACGGTACCTAAAAATGTGGCCGGTTATGTGTTACGCGGCGAATGGTCTAATTTGCGGGCTTTTATGCGTGGAATATGGTGGAACGTTAAACCATAACTCACTCCTCTTTTCTTTAATATGGCATTTTTATTACACGGCCTTTTTGTCTTGCTCGTTTGCCTTTTTCTGGCGCAACTGCTGTATCCGTTTGTTACGGTTTTGCTGGCGCAACTATTTGGTAAAGAACGACTTGATCCCCATAAAAACGCGGATAAAACAGCCTTCGATTATGCCTGTATCATCACGGCCTATCGCAACGCGGCCATCGCCAAACCCTTGGTGGAGTCGCTGCTGCGGCAAACGCATGATCGACACCTGATTTACCTTGTTGCGGATGAATGCCCCGAATTCGATTTTGGTATTTTGGATGAACGTTTCGTATTGCTCCGTCCGGAGACGCCGCTTCGCCTGAAGGCCAAAAGTATCCTGTACGCCATTGCACATTTCAAACGCAACCCCGATTATATCGCCGTTTTTGATGCCGACAACCTGGCGCACCCGCAATTTCTGGAAGAAATCAGCCGGTATGCCGCATCCGGCCTGAAATGCATTCAAGGGCAACGGACAGCCAAAAACCTGGACACCAACTATGCCGCGCTCGACAGTATGGGCGAGCATTATAAAAATTACGTGGAGCGTTACGTGCCCTGGCTGCTGGGCGGTTCGGCGGTGATCAGCGGCTCGGGTATGGCGACGGAAACCAACTTATACAAAGCCTATCTCGCCTCTCCTGCCATTGAACAGGGCCAGCACCAATGGAAAAAAATGCTCCAGGAAGATAAAATCCTGCAAAACTTCATACTTCGGCAAGGCGGCACGATCGCATACGCCCGTAAAGCGCTGGTGTACGACGAAAAAGTGGATACCGGCAAGGCAGTGGAAACACAACGCAGCCGCTGGCTTTTTTCCTATTTCCAGAACCTGCCCAATTCCTCGGGCTTGTTGTGGCGCGGGCTGACCCGCCTGAATTTCAATCAATTGTACTTCGGCTGGGTCACGATTGCCTTGCCGATGTTTATTCAGGTAGGAATGGCCGGCGTGCTGGTACTGGCCGGACTTTTTATCTCGCCTTACTTGTCGTTGGCCCTGGTGTTGGCCCTGGTTATTTTTGTATTGAATATCCTCTGCGTACTCCGGCTCGACGAGGCGCCGCAGCCGGTGTGGGATGCCGTCTGGCAGGCGCCGAAGTTTGTGTGGCGGCAGTTTGCCGGACTGTTCAAAATGCGCGATCCCAACAAAAACTTCCAGCATACCGAGCATAAAAAATATGTATCTGTGGATGAAGTGGTGGACCGTGGGGAACAACCTCCCTCAAAACAGCCTTAGCAGACCGTGACACAGCGCATTGAATATATTGACTTTGCCAAAGGATACGCGATTTTCACCATCGTATGCTACCATGCTTTGCAGCAGGCGGCGCTGTCACCTTTGTGGCAAAAAGCGATTGTATTCGGCGGCACGGGGGTTCATTTGTTTTTTCTCCTGTCCGGTTTCGGTCTGGCCTGGTCTTCTTCTTCGGAATCGACGCTGCTTTTTTACCGCCGTCGGATGAGCAAAGTGTGGTTTCCTTATGTACTGGCGCTGACGCTCAGTCTCCTAGCAGCCATTACCCTCAATATTTTCACCGACCGCTGGGATGCCTGGCTGGCCGGCGTAGCGCTGTACCAGATGTTTTCAGCACATTACATTGTAAGTTTTGGCGGGCATTTCTGGTTTATCAGCGCAATTTTACAGTTTTACCTCGTGTTCCCTTTGCTAGCCTGGCTACAGCAACGCCTGGCTGCCCGGTATTTTCTGCTGCTTACTTTTTTACTTTCAATCGGCTGGTGGCTGCTGGTTTATTTTTCGGGAAAAAGTGATCTGCGCAACTGGAACAGTTTTTTCCTTCAATTTTTATGGGAATTTGCGCTCGGCATGGCGTTGGCTGTCTGGATGCGGCAACAAAAGCAAGACAAGGCAGACCGGATACAAAAACTGCTAGGCGGGCAAGGTGCTTATTGGTGGCTGTCCTTGCTCATCGGACTTGTATGCACGGGATGTATGATCGGGATGATCCTTAAAATGGGCGAAGCCGGGCGCGTTTTTAACGACGTGCCGGCGCTGCTGGGCTACACAGCATTGAGCATCTTTTTGTACCAGACGGGTCGGCGTTGGCTGCCTCTGCTGAATCGTTTTTTTATCTGGGTCAGCAGTTTTTCTTATTCTTTGTACCTCACCCACGTACTGGTGTTGCACCTTTGCCTGCTGGTGCTGGGGGTTTCTATATTGACTGTTCCGACGCTCCTGCTTTACTTAGGGCTGGCCTTGCTGGCGGGGATGGCGTTTGAGAAAGTGAGAGAGGTGAGAGGGTGAGAGAGGTGAGAGTATCCCGTTTGGCGGCTCTTATGACTTGGAGTTTGTTTTTCAGGCCTGTGTTTGCAAAATTTTTCTGGAAGATTTTTTTGGAAATTTTTTCCGTAACACATTGATTACTGTGTTATCTAATTTTTTGAGGATTCGAGTATAAATGATTCGTTATCAGTCAGATACTCGAATCCTCAAATCTTCGGATACTCAAGACTATGTATTGATTGCCATTGCTCTTTATCATTTAAAATTTTACCTGTTAACTTATGAAGAGCCGTTTCCCTTTGTGGGTGTCCTTGTCGCTCAATGTATTTCTTTTGCTTTGCCTGTGGGTGATTGTGGAGCGCCTCGGAGGCTGGAACTATACCTTGTCCCGGCTTCGGCACGATGTAGCGGGGTTGTACAAATCCAGGAAAGACCTGTTTGAGCGCATGCCTGCACAGCAAGGCGCCATTGTTTTCCTCGGCGACAGTCAGACGGAACAATGCGAATGGCAGGAGTTTTTGCAGCCCGATTCCGCAGTTATACTCAATCGGGGCATCGTT
>JALHMA010000104.1 GCA_022844265.1 Saprospiraceae bacterium
TTATCCAGAAAATGCCAGCCTAACGCGGCTGCCATGCCGATACCTGCATCATTGGTCGCGCTGCCACCGATGGCCAACACGATGTGCTGCGCTCCCCGTTGAATGGCATCGGCGATTTGTAGGCCTACCCCGAAGGAGGTCGTCAGCAGGGGGGTGCGCTCTGCGGGCAGGAGCAATTGCAGCCCTGCCGTTTTCGCCATTTCTATAAAAGCCGTTTTCCCATCGGCGCCGTACCCGTAGGCGGCGGTGATGGGGCGGGAAAGCGGATCGCAGGCAGCTGTTTCAATGTGTTGCAAAGCCAATGCGCCTGCCAGTACCTCGTAAGTCCCTTCGCCGCCATCAGCCAGGGGGCACAGCCGGATATTTGACCCCGGATTGGCGGAGCGAATTCCCGCTTCGAGAGCATGGCACACCTCGATGGCGGGCAGCGCGTCTTTGAATGAATCGGTGGCAATCAGAATGTTCATGTTGTGTCATTCTGTTTAGTGTGTAATTTTTGCGGCCCGTTTGCCTGAAATATCGGATATTAGCAACAAAAAACGATGGCTATTCCCACAAAAATACTTTCTCCACTCGCCCTGATATTGATTGCGGCGATTGTGTTGCTGGCCAATTGCCGGCATGATGTGTTGCAACCCGACCCGGAACCGCCGGGACTGCCCACCGGCGCCAGTTTTCTGGAACCCTCTGCCCAACGCAGTGGTAATGCGGCCAATGGCTATCAATACCTGATTTACGGCAATTATGTCGGCAGCGGTATTCCATTTCAGGTGTTCAAACAGTTTTTTGGCAGTAACAGCCCCGACGACCTGGGCCGCACCGGCGATGCAGACGGCATTCCTTTCCAGTATAATGTCGTCACCGCTTCCAATGGCGCAAAAGTAGTGGCGCCTACCTGCCTTACCTGCCATGCTGAAAAGATAAACGGCCAGTTGATCGTAGGTCTGGGTAACAATACCGCAGATTATACCACCAATCAGGCCTCTACTTTCCAAACGGCAGATATAGCGGTCAAATTTTTATACGGAGTAAATTCTCCCGAATGGAATGCCTATTACCCGGCCAGCCGCTCCGCTCAGGCGATCGGGCCTTACATCCTGACCCAAACGCGCGGCGCCAATCCGGCGGATAAAATTTTTGCCGCCCTGTCGGCGCACCGCAATCAAGTGGATCTGGCCTGGATCGATGCGGCACAATATAACATACCCGTCGAGGTGATTCCAACCGACGTGCCGGCCTGGTGGCTGATGAAAAAGAAAAACGCCCTGTATTACAATGGATTGGGCCGCGGCGACTTTGCCCGGCTGTCCGCAGCGTCGGGTATGCTGACGATGCTCGACAGCAGTGAAGCGCGGCAAGTGGATCAAAAATTTCCCGATGTGATGGAATGGATTCGCTCTTTGGAAGCGCCCGCTTATCCCTTTCCCATCGACCAGCCGCTGGCCGCCCAGGGCAAAGTGTTGTTTGAACGTAAGTGTGCCGAATGCCACGGCACTTACGGAGCAGAGGAAACCTATCCGAACTTGCTGATACAACTTTCCACGATCCGTACGGATTCTTCCCTGGCGAATATGTACCAGGTTTACCCGGAATACCATACCTGGTACAACAACAGCTGGTACGCTCAGGGAACGCATAAGGCGCAATTGTTGCCCAACAACGGCTACGTAGCGCCGCCTTTGGATGGCATCTGGGCCACCGCGCCGTATCTGCACAACGGCTCGGTGCCTACCATAGACGACTTGTTGTACAGCGCCCAGCGCCCCCGATTCTGGAAACGCACTTTTAATAATTCCGACTTCAACCAGCAAAAAATGGGCTGGAACTATACGGTGGAAACTTCCAAAACGGATATCAATACCTACGACACCTCGCTGCCCGGATACAACAACGGCGGACATACTTTTGGAGATGTGCTGACGGATATTGAAAGAAAAGCGGTGCTGGAGTATTTGAAAACGTTGTAAGGATTGAAGGTTTTTTACCACATAGGCACATAGATTTTACACATAGAAAACATAGTTTTTAGAGTACTCTACGCTATGTGTTCTATGTGTAAAATCTATGTGCCTATGTGGTAAAGAACCCTAATTTTTAAGTATTCAACCCTCCGCACACCGAAATAACCTGACCAGTAATATAAGCCCCCATATCGGAAGCCAGGAAAACGCAGGTATTGGCCACGTCGTCACCGGAGCCGAGGCGTTTGAGCGGAATACCGGCCAGGTAATTCTCCTTTGTTTTTTCATCCAGGGCATCCGTCATTTCGGTAGCGATAAAACCCGGCGCGACGGCGTTGCAGCGGATGCCGCGCGAGCCGTATTCTTTGGCTATGGATTTGGAAAAACCGATGATACCCGCTTTGGAAGCCGCATAATTGGCTTGTCCCTGCTGGCCGAACACCCCGACAACAGAACTCATATTGATGATGCTGCCGCCGCTGCGTATCATGGGTTTCAGGGCGTGTTTGGTCATGTTGAACACCGATTTCAGGTTGGTCTGCATCACTTCATCCCACTGCTGCTCGGTCATCCGAAGCATGAGCGTGTCGCGGGTGATGCCGGCGTTGTTGATCACAATGTCCAATTTGCCAAGGTCTTTGACGACTTGCGCGACCAGCGTTTCGGCCTGTGCATAATCGCCTGCATCGCTTTGATAAGCGGTTGCGGCGTCGCCGAGTTCGGCGACTAATGCTTCTGCCCGTGCGGCCGAACCCGCCGAAACATAGGTGAATGCTACTTTGGCGCCGTGTTCCACAAATTTACGAACGAGGGCCTCACCGATACCGCGTGAGCCGCCGGTTATCAGAGCCGTTTTACCGTCGAGGAGTTTCATTGTTGCGATTGATTTGATGATTGCTTAACCCGGTTCGGGCGCTTGCGGCAAAGTTGGGAAAAGTTTTTTCAACACAGCGCCTATTTTGCTTACATATTTCAGGCCACCGCTTTTCTGCGCAATAAAGCCGCTGAAACCAGGGATACCAGTAGCGCAACCGGCAATGGTTCGATAAAGGTCAGGCCCATGCGGTACAAAGGGTTTTTATACAATTCCTTGTACTGCATCATTTCGGCGGTCGCTTTCTGAATGTCCGCCTCCACCTTGCCGTCTGCTTTCATTTTATCGAGGTAAAAGGTGATGTACTGATCCATAAAATCGGGCATCATAAATTCATAAATGAACATCCAGCCAATAACATAACATACGCAGGAAACCAGGGCGATGAGTCCGGCAATTTTGAAGGCCTCGCCAAAAGTAATCGTGCCGTTCCTGTGTTGATCCCTGTATACACGAACGCCGATGTACACAAACAACATACTCAGGACCATACCTGCATAACCGAATATTTCCCCGCCTTCCAGGGTGCCGGATTGTTTGAACCACATCATGGTAATGGTCATCAGCACCACGGAAATAGCGCCGGAAATAAGTCCGTACTTCAGAATTACGTTTTTCATAAAATTGAACATTTGAGTGAAAAGATGCTGCAAATGAACGGGCGCCGGGTTTTGCAGGCTTCATACTTTCGGGTGATTCGGTGTTTTTTGGGTAAATTCATACTTTCGGGTGAGGGTAGTGAAGAGGTGTCATCTTCTGACGTAGGAAGGAGGTGACATCTCGAAACGGCCGTTTCCCAGCAAGTTTCCGCTACGAGATGTCACTTGCTCCTGCGTCGCAAATGACACCTCTTCGCTAACGAAGAGCCTTAAAAGGCAAATATCCCGACGGCCTAAAGTCCATGCTACCCTCATACCAGCAAACCCATTTCCTTCGCTTTTTGAATCGCCTGCGTTCTGCGTTGCACATCCAATTTGGAAAAAACATTGGAGGTGTGGGTTTTTACGGTATTCAGGGAAAGAAACAGCCGCCCTGCAATTTCCTGGTTGCTCAAACCCTGTGCAATCAATTGCAGCACTTCCAGTTCCCGGGGTGTAATATTCAGTTCGGCCAACGCTTTTTCGTCGGGCACAAGAACGGTCGCCGACATAAACGGTGCAGGTTCTTCCGCTTGCCGATTCCATTTACCCGCAATTTTATGGCCTGCCCAAATCCCCGCAATACAACATACAACGGCTACCAACCCGGTGTACACGGATTCAGCATGTTGGATGAAGACCAGCCGGTATTGTATGAACTGCATAAAAGCCAGCAACAAACCGAGGATCAAACCGTAGAGGAGTATTTGGCGCATGTTACAGGAATGATGAATGATGAGCGATGAATGATAAATATTTGGCCCGACAGGTGAAGTAAATTTTATTTTTTATTTAAAATATTGATTTACAATAAATTAGTGTTTCATTCATCATTCATCATTCATCATTCATCATTCATCATTCATCATTCATCATTCATCATTCATCATTCATCATTCATCATTCATCATTCATCATTCATCATTCATCATTCATCATTCATCATTCCTCATTCCTCATTCCTCATTCAACATTCCACCAAATTAACCGAAATATGCACAGCCAGCCCGCCGTCGGCAGTTTCTTTATACTTGGTATTCATGTCGAAAGCGGTTTCTTTCATGGTGCGAATCACGGCATCGAGGCTGACTTTTGCTTTGGACGGATCACTTTCCAGCGCAATCTGGCTGGCTGTGATGGCCTTGATCGCGCCCATCGTATTGCGTTCGATACATGGAATCTGCACCAGTCCGCCGATAGGATCGCAGGTCATGCCGAGGTGGTGTTCCATAGCAATTTCGGCAGCCATCATGGCCTGCGCGTAACTGCCGCCCAGGCATTCTGTGAGCGCCGCTGCCGCCATAGCCGAAGATACGCCGATTTCGGCCTGGCAACCGCCCATCGCGGCGGAAATGGTGGCTCCTTTTTTGAACAAGCTGCCGATTTCGCCCGCCGTCAGTAAAAAACGAATGATATCCTCTTCCACAAAACTTTCGCTGAAACAAACGTGGTACATCAGCACCGCCGGAATAACTCCCGCCGCGCCGTTGGTAGGCGCCGTTACCACCCGGCTGAAGGCTGCATTCTCTTCATTGACGGCCAGTGCGAAACAACTGACCCATTTTAATATTTCCTGGAACGTGTGGCCGCCCCTGCTGATCTGCCGGATCCAGTCGTCCACATCGCGATACCGTTTGCCGTTGAGCAATTTACGGCTTAGCGGGGCCGCCCGGCGCTCCACATCCAGTCCGCCCGGCAGCACGCCGTCGGTGTGGCAACCTTTGTAAATACAATCGCGCATGACCGTCCAGATATGCATCAAATCGCTCCGCACCTGTGCCTCGGTACGCCACATCAGTTCGTTTCGGAATACAATTTCGGAAATCGACTGGCCTTCCTGGATGCACCAGCCCGTGAGTTCTTTCCCGAGGTCGATCGGGAAAGGCAACACAACCTGTCCCTCTAGGTCCTCTTCACCTTCTTTCACTACAAAGCCGCCGCCGATGGAATAATACGTGTGGCTTTCACCTGTTCCATTGTTATAAAAAGCAGTGAAAATCAATCCGTTGGCGTGGTAGGGTAGGGCCTGGTCGTATAAAAAAATGACATCCTTTTCCGGGTCTAGCGGGATGTCGTACAGGCCTCCGAGTCGAATGGTTTTGTGCACATTGATGTGTTGAATGGTGGATTGGACAGCGTCCACGGGAATCGTGACAGGGTCGTCGCCATTCAGCCCCAGCAGCACTGCCAGGTCGGTACCGTGCCCTTTGCCCGTTTTTGCCAGTGAACCGTACAGGCTTACCTGAACGGCTTTTACCTGGGCTAAATTTATTTCCCGGAGAAAACACTGGGCGGCGCGCCAGGGTCCCATGGTATGCGAACTGGAAGGGCCGATGCCTATTTTAAAAATATCAAAAACGGAAATTCTTTCCATAAAAACTGGGTTAGGTGGATTGGTCAGGACATAGAAATGTAAAAGGAAAAGTAAAGCGCACTGGGTGCATTTCAAATTGTCGTTGCGGTATATTGACGGGGTGACTTGAAGTCACCCCGTCAATAAGCATCGCGCGATGTCAAGCGACAATTTGAAATGCCTTCCGTGCAAACAGGCAACAGGTGAAAATTTGGCGCAGCCAAAGTAAATAAATACATGCTTCTGTCGCTGCTGTTTCGTTCTTTTGCGCCGCATTCTTTGTCTTTTGCTCTGTTACTCCTTTTGTAACTGCTTAGCATAGGGGCAGCGCCCCGGTAATATTTGTAGCAAAATAGGAGAAATCGAGGTTGGAGGTGCAGCGCACCGTAATATTACCGGTGCGCTGCACCTTATGACACACGCTGTCATTAAAACGCTACAAATATTATCGGGGCGCTGCCCCTATGCTAACCATCTATAATACTTTATAAATGCTTGATTATCAACACAAATAACCAATAACTAATAACTAATAACGAATAACTCCTTTTCACCAGCGACATGACAGATTCCAGACCCGATGCATACGCAGCGCTTCGCATCCCGGCTTACCGGCGTTTTCTTACCATGCGGATGCTGATGACATTGTCTATTCAGATCATGTCCGTTTCGGTTGGGTATTTTGTGTATGATCTGACCGGCGATCCGCTGATGCTGGGTTTTATCGGGCTGGCGGAAGCGGTGCCGGCCATCGGTATCAGCCTGTATGCCGGACACCTGGCTGACAAACACAACCGCCGCAATATTCTCGCCATTTGTATCCTGGTGCTCTTGTTATGCGGTTTTTCCCTGTGGTTGCTGGCGTTCCACCGCGCGGAATTAGGCGCTCCGTTGTTGCTTACGGGGATTTATACGGTCATTTTTTTTACGGGGATTGCCCGGGGATTTTTCAGTCCCACCAACTTTGCTTTTTTACCGCAGTTGGTTGACCGCGAAACGCTTCCGAACGCCATCACATGGAACAGCAGCACCTGGCAAGTTGCCAGCGTAACGGGACTTGGGCTGGGCGGATTGTTGTACGGTTTTGTAGGTGTGTCCACTACTTTTGCCGTGATGAGCTTCCTTTCCTTGTTGGCCTTCGTATCCATATTAAGGATTGCGCCGCGGCCTGTGCCGCATACCGAACATATAGAAACGGCGATGGTACGCATTCGGGCAGGTATCCGTTTCGTTTTTAGCAATCAATTGATTATCAGTGCTGTTATGCTCGATTTATTTGCTGTATTATTTGGCGGAGCAGTGGCGTTGTTGCCGGTGTTTGCGAAAGATATTTTGAAAGTAGGCCCCGAGGGCCTGGGCATTTTGCGCGCAGCTATGTCGCTGGGCGCCATCAGCATGGCTTTTTTCCTGGCGCACCGCCCGCTGAATAAAAACGCGGGAAAAATCATGCTCGCCTGCGTGGCCGGTTTCGGCGTATGTATTATCGGTTTTGGCTTGAGCGAATGGTTCTGGCTCTCGTTTTTCTTTCTTTTCCTGGGAGGCGTATTTGATGAAGTGAGTGTTTTTATCCGCTCCTCCCTGGTACAATTTCAGACACCCGATCACATGAAAGGCCGCGTTTCATCGGTGAATTCTATTTTTATTACCTCCTCCAATGAAATCGGCTCTTTTGAAAGCGGCCTGGCCGCCAGTCTGATGGGTACGGTTCCATCGGTCGTTTTCGGCGGCTGCATGACGCTGGTGGTGGTGGCTGTCACCTGGTGGCGGGCGCCGAAGTTGCGGTCGTATGATTTTAGTTCGGCGGCAGAACAGGAGAAATGATGACCCCGGCCCGGCCGCGAATGGAAATGGCGTCGTTCTGGCCGACGGTCACGCCCGGCGAGCGCTCCAGCACATCCAGGGCGCTGCTTCCGCTAGCGAGAATACTGCTTTCTACATTGACGATCAGCCGGTCAGAGCGCCGCTCGATAAAAGGTTTTTGTGCCACGACGGTCACTTCTTCCAAAGCTGTGGCAGATTCCTGTAGTTGTATTTTGGGCACCGAAACGGGCTGCTAATCCTTCCAATCCGTGTTCAATTACTACGGGGTCGTAAGACCTGCAAAAGATCATGACCAACTAGAAATGACCACCCTTTTCTTTATCTTTCACCCATAAATACTTCGCCAATCCCGCCCCAATCGCAAGTTGCGACGCCCCGTATTTGGGAAAGGACTTTTGGATTCGGAACTGGATTTCCCAGCTGTCATATCGCGTGGCGGCCTGTAGAAGGACGCCGGATTTCTTCCATGGGTGGTATTCAAACCTATCATAAATCGCCACATTTTGGTACAATCCTGCACCGATCGAAAAACGTTTGGAAATTTGCCACTCTGGAATAACATTCGCCCCGAGCAAATAATAAGCCGCTGAACCAAATCCATATAAGCCGCCCGTTAAATTCACTTCCACCCGTGTGGCAAAATGAGTAGAAAAACGTTTGCGTGCAAAACTGCCGAATTGCAAATCGACAGGCCCTAATCCCTGGCTGACATTCGCAAAAAAACCGTCATCGGCTTGTTCCAGGTTGTTTTGAAAATACAGGCGGTTGCCGAATTCAACCTGGGTAAAAATAGAACAAGGGTTAATAAACAAAAAAATGGCACTCAAAAGCAGGAAAATACCTGGGTGTTTCATTGGGTGAGGTTTTGCAGAATGAGAAATGAGGTTTCGCAGTTTAACCGCGTATTCAAATGTTCATGTCGGCAAAAGTTTGTATGTGAACAGGTTGTTCTGTTTTTTCTGCTGCCTCGCGCGAGCGGCGATGTTGATCGTAGCATCCGGCAGCTAAAGCAGCCGGTACACACTCCCCACCACCAGCATCACCAGCACAAAAATCATCCCTATGATGTACGCCGTTCCAACACCCGGGCCTTGTTCGCTGTGCGCTTTAAGGCCGGTGTCCAGCACGTAATGCGCGCCGAACACGCCCGCAATCCACACCCGCAGCAGCAGCCAATCCTGCATAATGCCGGGGAAATAGAAAAGCGAAAAAGACATGGGTATAGCAATAAACGGCACAAAATTGGCCAGGCTGATCCAGAGCCTGTCCATGCGCTTGTTGGGCGAGCCGGTGAAACGGATCAGCCAAAGGATGGACAGGTAAAAAAGCGCCCAGAGCAATTCGGGGCCGGGCAAGAATTGAAACAGGCGGACCATGATAAAACTGAGTATTTGAAGATTTGAGTATTCGAGTATCTGACTGGAATCTTCAAATCCTCATTATTCAAAGTTACCAGTCAGATACTCGAATACTCAAATCTTCAAATACTCGAATAAAATACTCATTATTCAAAGTTACCAGTCAGATACTCGAATACTCAAATCTTCAAATACTCAATCGTGCGCTCAGCGCCGCGCATAATACATCCCCACGTTTTTCATCCGGAAAAAATTGGTGTCGCTCACCCAGGGGTACTTGCGCCTGGCGAGCAGGTGCAGTTTGGATTCTTCCAGTTTTCCTTCCGATTCCTGTTGACAAAGGTCGTACACGTACGAACGCACCTCCCGCGCCAGTTTGTCTAGTTTGTCGGCCTGCTCCTGAGTGAGTTCGGGATGGCGCTTCATCATCCGTTCCTGGGTGGGTTGGTTGAACATTTCTCCCCATTCCAGACAAAGATCGAGGGCTTCGTTTTGCAGGTCGGCCGCCTCGACTGTCCGGGGTTCCGTAATGGTATGAAAGATCTGTTTCACCATCTTTTGCCATTCTTTTTCAGGGGCAGGCGGTATTTTATCCGATTCAACCAGGAAGGGAAAAAATTTGATAAAGCAGATAGAATGGTACCAATTGCCGGGAAAACGCACCTGCAACTCGTAAAATCCCGGATTCAGATCCGATACATCCCATTTCAGTTGGGTATCGCTGTTTTTGTAATTCCGAAGTGCGTATTCCAGCACCATGCGCCCGCTTAAACGATCCAGCAGCACCATTTTTTCCGCCACTTCTTCGAACGGTGGCAAGTTGATCAACAACCCTTGTGACTGGATGGAATCATTGGTTTCAATGGAGACATTTTCCTCGCGCAAGCGGCCGCAGGGCGGCGTTACTTCTTCCTTCTTGCCCTCGTCGCCGTATTGCGTGGCCGCCGCCGTAACCCGGCACGGGCCTTTACGAATATCATGCCCTTCGAATACATGTTCGGGACAAGGTTTGGTATCGCTCACAGACAGGTTGACGGCGAAACCCCGGCCGCCATCGGGCAGGTGATATACGCGTTTATCGTTGAAATTGAGTTTTTCGCGCAGGCGCTCATCGTCGGGCCACTCGGAAGGCTCGGTGTTTTCCGCCAGGTCGAAAACGGTACCTGCAGGGTGTTTGTAAAAAGGGACTTTGAGGATGATGCGGGTTGTTTTCATCATGAAATGAAACCGTTTGGTTCGTTTGCGGAGCGAAGTAAACGTTTTTTTTAAAAATAGCAGGCTATCCGTATCCTATTGACCACCCGTTTTTTGTCTTTGTCGGCTTAGCGCCCCTTATTTTAAAAAAATAAAATTTTCAAAAAAATTGTATTAAGTTTGTGTTAATTTTATTTGGAAATTTAACCCATTCCTAAAATCAATACAATGAAAAACACTACTCTTGTTATTTTTCTGTGCGCCTGCATATCTTTCCCCAAAATTTCATTCTCCCAAGTCTTTGCCAGGAACGATACGCTTTGTATCACGCTGGGCGACAATTTCATCTACAACGTCAAAGACAATGATTTGCCGCCTAACTCGCTTATTCCTGTTTTTTTGAGTCCGACAACAGATACTTCCTGCATTCGGTTGTCACCCGGAGGAGAGCTGTCCATTTTGCCGGGCGCCGACGCAAGTTGCTGCGGGCTGCACATTTTGAAATATCGTTACGGAGACTGTCAGCCTCATCCTGGAGTAGAATGTGAAGGCGTCATATTTTTCACAATAAAATGCCCTAAACCGGATTGTTCTTTAGTTAATCTTGAAGATTTCGAGATGGGATCGATGGATCCCGACGGCGGGGCAGGAGAACCGAACTGTGTGCTCGCCTGCGAAAACTCGACGGCTACTTATTATGTGCCGTTCAACCCTTTGAGTACTTATAATTGGCAGGTCACAGGCGATATTTCTACGGTGGCAGGCGCTAATGCAGCAGAGATCATTGTGACCTGGGGTCCGGCGGGCGCCGGCTCTATCATCCTGACGACGGGCAATCCGAACGAAGTGATCACAGTTTGCGTTGAGATACTCGAAGGCCCGACAGCCAATTTTGAAACCCCGGATTCGACCGTTTGCTGCGGCAATTCAGTTAATTTTACGAATACTTCCGTGGGCGCGGATGGATGGTTTTGGGATTTTGGCGATGGCGCCACTTCCACCATGTTTTCCCCGATGCACCAGTTCGATGCGCCGGGAACCTATACCGTGTGTCTGTATGTCACCAAAAATAATTACGATGCAATAGGTAATCCGCTCTGTTGCTGTTCCGATTCAATCTGTATAGATATCGTCGTAGACGCGCTCAAAGGCCCTCAAATTTATTGTGTATCAACCCTTTGCGCTTTCGACAGCTCGATGTACTGGACCAATGCCACCAACTGTAGTTCATATGTCTGGACAGTATTGGATGCCAATGGCGTACCTATCACTTTTTCCGGCCAGGGTACCGACTCCATCTCCGTCAATTGGGGCGACGGCCCGCAAGGAACCGTATCGTTGGCCGTCATGGGGTGCGACAGCACCTATTGCGACGACCCGACCACGGTCATTATTCCCATCATTCCTTCCACGGTACTTATCAACGGACCCATGGTGGTCTGTCAGAATGCCACCTCCACTTACACCGTGCCAAAATGGATCAGCACGTATTACGACTGGCAAGTGACAGGCGGAGTGATAGTGTCCGGCCAGGGTACCAATACCGTGACGATTCAGTGGGGGGCCGGGCCGACGCCGGGAACCATTACGCTGAATTATTCCAGCGATTTTTTGGGTGGCTTGAAAGATCAGGATCCGCTTGATTGCATGGGTTTGGCTAATTTGACGGTCAATATCAAGCCTCAATTTGACATCAACGGGCCGTTTATAGCCTGTCTGAAAACCACATCGACCTTTAATGCCACCCCGGTTGATAACTACACCTGGACGATAACACCGCCAGTGCCTTTCACCGGGCAGAACAGCAGTTCCATCACCGCTAACTGGAATACCGTGCCGGGGGCTTATGTCGTCACGGCAGTACCGAACAATCCGGCCGCATATTGTAACGGCGCCGCTACTACGGTCATTCAGGTAATTGAACTGCTGCCGGCGACCGCGATTAACGGCCCTGTGCAAATTTGCCCGGGAGAAACGTATACCTATTATGGACAGACCACCCAGACAGGCGTGGGATTTAACTGGACGGTCACAGGCGGAACGCCGAGTTCCTACACGGGCAACCCGATTACTGTGACCTGGAACGCTACGGGGCCTTACGGGCTTTCTTTGGAACTGTTCCAGACCAGTTCGCCGTTCTGTAGTTCCGTTCCAGTTCAACTTACCGTATTACCCAAAGTAATCAACGGCCCGCTTACCATCAGCGGTCCGCTGACGGCCTGTATCAATGGCGCGCAGAATTATTCCGCCGGACCGGTGCAGCATCCCGATGCTACCTACACCTGGACCATTTCGCCATCTACGGTGGGTAGCGTCGTGGTCGGTCAGGGTACGCCGAACATCACGGTGCAGTGGAACAATGATCCGGACCCGGCTGCCATCCTGACCTTGGTCGTACAACTGTGCAACAGTAGTTTGAGCACCTCAATATCAATAAACGTAAGGAGCGCGCTGCCGCCGACGATCACGCAAACAGGGACGCTTTGTCCCGGTGTGTCTGCTACGCTAAGCGTGAGCCCCAGTTATGCAAATTATGCCTGGACACCCGGCCCCACCGGCCCCGGTTTTCAAACTATTACCATCACCACCGGCGGCACTTACTCGGTGGTCGTTACCGATAATTTCGGCTGTACCGCTACAGGCTCTTTCCAGGCCATTTCCCTGGCAGGACCAGTAGCAGACATCTCTACCGGCGACCCGACTGTATTGTGTATCAATCCGCCGAACAGCAATACAGTGACCATTTATGCGCAAACCGGCCCGAACTATAGTTTCATGTGGTATTGCAATGGTAACTTTCAGAACTTGCTTCCTGCAAACCAGGGCTTCTTGGTTCATACGAACAGCAACTTACCAGGCACATTCAATTACTATGTTGTCGTAAAAGACCTCATTACCGGTTGCATGGAAACATCCAACACCATTGTCGTGACGCAGGTGACTTGCACAGGTGGTATGGGAGGTGGCTGCCAGGCAATCCCTTACTCGCTTGCATTTACAGCTGCGAATCAGACGCCCAATTGTAACATCGTGGACTTTACGATCACCAGCCAAACCAATGTGACCCTTACCGGCTGGAATTTCGGCGATCCGGGTAACAATGTAAACAGCGGCACACTTGGCGGCGCCAGCCATACTTATACCAAAGCCGGTTGTTTCTTAGTCACGCTCAGTGGCACAGTCCCGGAAGCGGCCCCAGGCACCGGCACATGTTCGGTTTCTGCAACGCAAAGCGTTTGTGTCCCGCTGGTCGCCAACTTTGATTTTACAGTAAATTGTCTGAAAGTGAATTTCAACAATTTGACCACTTTGTTACCTGGCACAGGACCTTTAACCTGGGTCTGGGATTTTGATGACCCGTTCGATCTTGTAAATTCTACGCTGGAACATCCTATGCACACCTACACGGCAGGCGGCACATATCAGGTTAGTCTGACCGCCACCAATCCTGCAGGTTGTGTATCCACCATTGTGATTCCAGTGATAGTTGCCGGCCCGCCCAGCGCAAGCATTTCTGTAGATATGAATCCTTGTGTCGATGAGTCGGTGCAATTTATGGGAATTGGTACGGGTATCACCAGCTGGTTTTGGGATTTCGGCGACGGCGCTACAAATGCCCTGCAGAACCCGTTCCACGCTTATACTACTGCCGGTACTTACACGGTGACCCTGGTAGTAAAGGATGCTCAAGGTTGTTCGAGTACCGTGACCGTGACTGTAACCGTCCACCCGCCTCCCGCACCTGCCAACATTACTTTCTCGCCCAGCCTGACGATCTGCGCAGGAGGATCAGTGACCTTGACGGCCCCGGCAGGCCCCTACACGTGGCTATGGTCAGCATCCGGAGGGAATGCAACGACCCAGGTTATTACTGTGACAACAGCTGGGACTTATTCCGTCACCGTCACAGATGCCAACGGCTGCACCATGGTACCCGATTCCGTGACAGTGGTTGTCAATCCTTTGCCGTTAGCGGTCATTTCCGGCAATCCGTTTATTTGTGATGCGGGCTGTACAACGCTGAGTGTCGCAGGCGGCTTTAATTATACTTACGTATGGATGGATAATACCAACACACCGCTGGTTCCGGCAGAAGTTTCCCAGACGCTGACGGTTTGCGCCGGAAACCTGCTGCCGGGTGGTTACGCCGTCATGGTAACCGATCCCAATGGTTGTTCTGCCGTTTCCTCCGTTGTGGTCGTTTCGCTTGCAGTATCACCTTCTTTCACGGTTACAGTAATGCCCGATTCCTGCGAGGGCACACCGGCTGTGCTGACGGTGGTTCCTGTGCAGCCCAATGTGGTGTATGCCTGGAGCAATGGCGGTACCGGACCGACCATTACTGTTCTTCAGGCCGGCGTTTACAATGTGGTCGGCACTAACACAATTACAGGTTGCAAAGGGTATGGTTCACAAACCATTCACCCACTGCCCGATCTATGCATCGTACCGGTGGGTTGCTATAAAAGCTGCGACCCCGACACGATTTGTGGTCCGGGAGGTCTGGCTCTTTACCAGTGGAACCTGAACGGCATACCCATAACAGGCGCCAACGACTCCTGCCTGATCGTTACGCAAAGTGGAACCTACACACTGACCGGTACCACCGAGTTTGGTTGCGAACTCACGACGGATTCCTTGATATTGATGTTGATGGATTGCGGTTGCGATCAATTAAATGTGTCGGCAGAGCCTTCGCTGGAAGACAGTTGCTGCTGGACGCTGAGCTATGACAACCAGTACGGCGATCTATACGGCGTAGTTATCCATAGCGATGATGCCGGCTTGAATTTTAGCAATGTTGATAATTCTTTGCAGGTGTTTTCCATTGGGACAAATACGATCAGCCTTGTTAACGACCAGGCAGGGATGCCTTTACCAATGGGAGTTTTGAATGATTTCCTGACCATTTGTTTAACGGACGTAATCAATTCCCCGCAACAGATCATTATCGACTGGTACGATTTTGAATACGATATTGTCTGTTCAGATACCCTGGAATTCGATTGCCCCGTAGAGCCGGATTGTCTCTATCTGTTGGCAGATTCTATTTACTGCGTCGGAGAAAGAGTGGTTTATACGATGACTGTTTGCAACCCGGTGGACAATGATTTTGAGGTGGGATATATTGTTTGTATGCCTACTTCGCCGGTCAATGTGGTCATAACACCCATGAACGTTATCGTAACGCCGCCCATGGTACCGGGCGAGTGCCGGGATTTCACATTTACCCTGACCGGACCAGGTCTGGAAGGCGACACATTCTGCTTCAGTCTGACTGCCCATGATGCTGTTCCGGGTATTATAGATACCACGGATTGCTGTATGCTGGATACGATTTATTGTATTCCGATTCCCGACTGTATGCCTTGCGACGATGTGGGTGTTGGACTTATTGATTCAGCAGCGGATCCGGACGAGGGTTATTGCTGCTTCAATATTCCCTTGTACAACAACTACGCCGCCAATTTCTTCGACGGCATCAATTTATGTCTGCTGCAACCTGGAACGATGACGATCAACAATCCGTTTGGCTCGGGTTGGAGTACCAGTAGTTATATGCCCACGATGATCGAACTGGATGCAATACCGCCGCTCGGTAATTTCCTGCCGCTGGGTGTATTTAATTTGCCAAAGATTTGTATCAAAAGAGGCGCAGACCCAATACAGTTGCTGGAGATCAAGTGGATGAATGGAGACAGTATTCTCTGCCGGGATACGATCGAGTTTTTCTGTGAGCCGGATTGCGGGTACATACAGGAGGATACAGTCCTTTGCAATGACGATGGCTCCTGGAGTTATAGCGGTCTAATTGTGAATACCTCGGGCTTCACAATGGGAGAAGCGCATATCGTCTACACCTCGCCGCCGGGTTTGACCAACCAAACAATTACATTCCCCGGTGGTCTACCGTCTGGCAGTACATTCGCGTACAACTTGACACTCGCTGCTCCAGCCGTAGCAGGGGATACCGTCTGTTTCACCGTTGCATTGCACGAAATACAGGACTCGCTGCACATCAATTGTTGTAATTTCTATGACTGTATTGTGTTACCGGAATGCCCGGCGCTTTGCGTTTGTGATCCCGAGTTCGAAATATTGAGTATACAGGGGATAAACTGTACCATTTTGCCTGCGCCGCCCAGTACCGCAGTCTTCTCCCCGGGTGC
>JALHMA010000105.1:0-9233 GCA_022844265.1 Saprospiraceae bacterium
TCCCAGGGCCTCAGCGCCCAGGCGATCTCCGGCATCAGCAGTCGCTGGAGTGATTCTTTCGTGGAATGGGAAATATTTATTCAACCTAAAATGATTTCCGGTGAGGACGAGCCGCCGGAGGAAGAACTGTATGGCGAATTAAAACTCCGCTGGCTCAATGTCCGCGAAGATTGGTCGGAATGGGATTTTGAACTGGGCGGCAGACGCGGTACCATCAAACAGCGCTGGAAAGACGACCCAAGCCAGTGGGAATTGCGCACCTACGACGGAGAAGTTGTTACCATGCGCACCGCCTGGGCCGGCGATTTCGGCGAATGGCGCGTCACCGATAATTCCGTCACACTCAGCCTCAAAAGCCGCTGGACCAACCAGTTCGACGAATGGCTGGTGCAGGATACCAACCGGGGGCGTTTCTATATCTACACGATGCGCAGACAAGACCCCCGCGATTGGGCCATTGAAGATGAACTGGATGAAACGGTCTCCGATCCGATGCGCCTGGCGCTGATTTTCCTGACGATTTATAATGCCTCACCCAAGCTTTGATTTGGTTATTGGTTATTTGTAGTGTTTCCGGCTGGCATACGAAGGGCGTATGATTCGTTCTCCCGTCGAATCGGGGCATTTCAAATTGCTGCTTGGTATCGCGCGATGCTTATTGACGGGGTGACTTCAAGTCACCCCGTCAATATACCGCAACGAACCAATAACCAATTCGGGAGTAGAAATGACCCTTATTTACTCATTCCAGCCTGAAACACCACGAATAACCAATAACAAATAACGAAAAATGAACAAAAGATCCAAGATATTCAATGATCCCGTATACGGCTTTGTTTCAGTGCCGTACGGACTGATCCTGGATCTGATTGACCACCCGTTTTTTCAGCGGATGCGGCGTATTCGCCAATTGGGACTGGCCTCATTTGTATATCCGGGCGCCCTGCATACCCGTTTTCACCATGCCTTAGGCGCGTTGCATTTGACACAGCAAAGTATTGAAGTGCTTCGTTCAAAAGGTGTTTCCATCAGCGATGAAGAAGCCGAAGCTGTCGGAGTAGCCATATTGTTGCACGATATTGGGCATGGCCCTTTTTCCCACGCGCTGGAGCATACGCTGATCAATAAGCACCACGAAGAACTGTCCATGCTGCTGATGGAAGAGTTGAACCGGTATTTTGATGGCAGGTTGTCTTTAGCCATTGAAATATTCATGGATCGTTACCCGCATAAATTTCTGCATCAATTGGTGTCGGGACAGTTGGACATGGATCGCATGGATTACCTCAACCGCGATAGTTTTTTTACCGGCGTCAGCGAGGGTGTGATCGGATACGACCGCATCATCAAGATGCTGGCGGTGCACCGGGGCGAATTGGTGGTGGAAGAAAAAGGTATATACAGCATCGAAAAATTCCTGATTGCCCGCCGACTGATGTACTGGCAGGTGTACCTGCACAAAACCGGTGTAGCTGCCGAACAAATGCTGATTCACACCCTGCAGCGCGCGCGCGAACTGGCGCTGCAAGGCGTCGAACTGGAAGCGCCCAGGCATTTAAGCTGGTTTTTATACAGCAGACCCGGCGAAATACCCGATACGGCAGAATTGCTGAAACATTTCGTGCTGCTCGACGACCACGACATCACGGCTGCTATCAAATACTGGTCGGAAGCCGCCGACTTTACCCTTTCCTTCTTGTCGTCAGGGCTGCTCAACCGCCGCCTGCTGCGCCTGGAATGGTTGACCGCGCCGGCCGAACCAGAAAGGATTGCAGACATCCGGCAACAGGTAGCCGATAAGTATGGTCCTGCAGCCCAACTGGATCATATCGTATACCACGGCTCGGTCAGCAACCGTGCGTACGACGAAACCAATGAACAGATTAAAATCCTGTTCAAAAGTGAAAAAGTGTGCCCCATCAGCGAGTGTTCGGACGTGCCGCTTTACACTAAATTGGTCACGAAGCACTACATTTGCTACCCGAAATAAATGGTTTGATGGTTTGGGAAGGTTTGATGGTTTGAGGTGGTAACGCTTGGCTTTAAGTTACCACCTCAAACCATCAAACCTTTCAAACCTTTCAAACCACCAAACCTTTCAAACCCCCGAACTATCCAACCAACCATCCAAACAATATGAACCAATACATGAAGTTTATCTTACCACTTTTGATGGGTTTTGCGGCAACAGCCATGGCGCAATCGGGAGATGTGCCGCCCAATGCGCAACCCGGTAAATGTTATGCCAAATGCCACTTCGCAGATGTGTACGAAACAACGACGGAGCAGGTAGCGGTTAAACCCGCCACTACGCAGGCCTTTATCGTGCCGGCGGAGTATGAAACCAAAACAGTATATCAGCTCGTCAAAGAAGCATCCAAACGGTACGAGATGATTCCGGCGCAGTTCCAGACGTTAACAGACCGGGTAGACGTAACGGCCATCAGTAAAAGTCTTGCTTCTCCCGCAGCAACGGCCAAAAAATACATCATGGTCAAGCCGGAAAGCAAACGCTACATGGAAGTACCTGCCGTGTACGAAAACGTCAGCGAGCCATACATCATCGAGCCGGCTACCTACCGCATCGAAGTGTTGCAACCCAGATTTGAAACAGTGACCGAGCGGATAGAAACCAAAGCCGCCGCGACCAAATGGGTGAAGAAAAAAGCCGATGCTGCCTGCCTGAGCGCTAATCCCGACGAATGCCTCGTCTGGTGCCTGGTGGAAACCCCTGCCGAATACCAGACTATTACCCGGCGCGTCAATAAAGGTTGTGACGGCTCCGGCGGCGCAGATGCCGGCTGTATCAAAAGCATTGAAATTCCCGCAGTCATGGGAACCAGAACCGTTCAGAAAATAAAAACACCTTCCAGGGTTGAGGAAGAATTTATTCCCGCAGAATACAAAGCCGAAACAGTGCGCAGCACCGACGAATATATCACGGTGACCAAACAGGTATTAACCGTGCCGCCATCTTTCCGGGAAGAATTAATTCCCGCCGAATACAAAGCCGTGACTGCCAAAGTGGTCAAAAAGCAGGCGTCCAGCCGCACAGAAACAATTCCGCCGGAATATATTACCGTTACCAAACGCAAACTTGTCAAAGCGGGCGGTTTCAGCGAGTGGCGCGAGATCCTCTGTGGCGAAAGTGTAACCGGTTATAAGATCAGCGAGATTCAGACGGCCTTGAAAAAAGCCGGTTATTATACCGGAACAGCCGACAACAAAATGGGGCCGGGCACGAAAGCGGCCCTGACCAAGTTCCAGAAAGACAAAGGCCTGCCCATCGGCAATATTGACTTTGAAACGCTGAAAGCGCTGGGGGTGAATTATTGAGTTATGAGTTATGAGGGATGAGTTATGAGTTATTGGTGTTTCAGGCTGGAAAGGGGAAATAAAGTTTGCATTCTTTCTCATTCCAGCCTGAAACACCAATAACTCATAACTCATAACTCATAACTCATAACTCATAACTCATTTCTGGCTCTTATCCGAATAATCCATCGAGTTCAAAGCCATCAGTTCTTTCAGCGTTTTTTGCATGCCATCCACCGAACCGTCGAGGAAAATGATATTCCCTTTGCCGTGTTCGGTGAAGTTTTTAACGGCTTCCGTCCACATCGAGAACAGGATAACCGAAGTATCGAGGTTGGCATTCTGCATCTCTTTGGCGGCCTGGCTCATACCTTTGGCCACCTCTTCCCGGAAAAGTGCGACCGCTTGTCCGCGCATCCGGGCGGCTTCACGTTCGGCTTCCGCCGATATTTTGATGGCATTGCCTTCCGCTTCGGCGGCTTTCGTTTTGGTAATCAACAGCGCCTGTCCTTCGTTTTCAGCGGCGGCTTTCAGGTTGTTGGAAGCGACCACTTTCGACATGGAACGCAGCACTTCCTCATCGAACGTAATGTCGTTGATTTGCAGGTCGAGCAGGTGAAAACCCCATTCTTCCAGCATGTGATCCACGTTGGTTTTGACGGCATCCGTGATTTCACGGCGCAGGCTCAAAATCTCCTGCTGGCGCTTGGTGGCTACAAATGCCCGGATACTGCCTTCAACGGTGCGGGTCAGCGTAGCCATAAAATCGCGGTCGCTCACAAATTTGAACGCTACTTTTTTGATCGTTTCTTCCCGTCCGTCTATCACGGCAAACAACAACAGGGAAGTAAAATGCACATTGGCCTGATCGATGGTAACAGCCTGGAAATTCAGTTCCACGGCCCGGTTTTGAATAGAAATCCGTTTAAAAATAGATTCGATCACCGGAATTCTAAAATTGAGGCCCGGCGGTAAAGTACGCCTGTACTGGCCAAAAATGGTCGTAACTGCAACGGTGCCCTGTTGTACGGTGACTAATCCCATCAGCACCAGCAGTGCAAGAATAATAAGCAGGTAAATCGTCATGTGGTTCGAGTTTGATTTTGACGGTCAAATTTTTATGGCGTTTCAGGGCAATTGGAAGCGCTATCTTCGCAGAAATTTTGAGGTATAGACAACACAAAGTGGTTTTTACGAGAAGAACAAGTAATTAACTGATTACGAATGCATTCTCAACCACTCAACTTTCAGTATAAATCAATACCCGATATCATGAATATATCCCTGCAGCAGACAAGCCTGGCAAAAGTACTTTTTTGTACGGTATTATGTTGTTTGTTTTTACCAGTTCTCCGTGCCCAAACCATCCGGGGAACCATTCGCAATGCCGACAATGGACAGCCCATTGCAGGGGCAACGATTGTATTGCGCAACAACATCGCGCCGTTTGCCGGCACAAGCGATACCGCCGGGCAATTTGTTTTTCAAAACCTCCGTCCGGGCTATTATGCCTTTGAAATTACTTCGCAAGGTTATGAAAGCCAGGTGATTCGCGAAATTAACCTGACTGCCGGTAAAGAACAGGTGTTGAGCATCGCGCTCCGGCGCTCTGCCAGTCAGTTGCCCGAGTTGTTGATCACTGCCAGTCAACCCGGCCGCAGAACGATGCAACCCCTGGCGGAAATCCCCCTGAGCCGTGACCAGACCCTGCGTTTTCCGGCCACCTTTTTTGATCCAGCCCGCCTCGCGATGGCTTACCCGGGTGTGGCAGGCAACGACGACCAGGCCAACGGACTCAGTATCCGGGGCAATAACCCGGCCTCCGTGCGCTGGCGCCTCGAAGGAGTGGATGTGGTCAATCCCAACCACCTGCCCAACGCCGGTACGTTTAGCGACCTGCCCGCAGCAGCCAGCGGCGGCGTTTTGATGTTTTCGGCTCAAATGCTCGACAATTCCGCACTGCTTACCGGTAATTACCCCGCAGGATACGGCGATGCGCTGGGCGGCGTGATGGATATGAACCTGCGCCGGGGCAACACCGCACAGCATGAGTTCACAGCCCAGGCCGGACTTATCGGATTGGATCTGGCCGCAGAAGGCCCCCTGTTCGGCAAAAACAAAAATTCTTATCTCGTCAATTACCGGTATTCCACCGTAGGACTGCTAAGTCAAATGGGTATTCCCCTCGGCGACGAACAGATACGGTTCCAGGATTTATCGTTTAAACTGCATTTTTCTGGTAAAAAAGGCAGTGAGTGGACCGTTTTCGGCCTGGGCGGCCTGAATGACAATGTGTTTGAACGAAAAACAGATTCCACGGAAATCAGGCAGTACAAAGACCTGTTTAACATCGACTTTAACTCCAAAACCGGCATACTCGGCGTAGCCAACTGGACGCCGCTGGGCAAAAAAACCTGGATAAAAACAGCGCTGGTATTGTCCGGACAACAAAATGAGCGTCTTGCGACGAGTGCATTGCAGCAAACAATCGACGAACAAACAGAAACCCGCACCGGGATAACCCTTACCCTGCAACACCGTCTGAACGAGCAATGGCGGGCTTCCGCCGGTGTAAACAGTCAGCAGATTTATTATAAAGCCGTATCCGTTTCCGGCTTCTCGGGCGAAACAACACGTTATGCCGGTCTTCTGAACGCCTTTCTCTGGCAACCCTGGACAAACTGGGAATGGAGCGCGCCCAATCGTCACCTGACGGCGCAAATAGGATTACATTCCAATATTTACACGGCAGACGATGCACTCGATACCTGGGATGTCAGTGTCGAACCCCGCGCTTCGATCACTTGGCGGGCCAATAACCGCCAGCGGCTGACACTCGCCTACGGATTTCATAGCCAGCTCAACCCGATTTGGCTGGAAGCCGATAACCGCGTTGGATCCGGCGATCCGTATCCCAACCGGGGCAGTGGCCTGGTGCGCAGCCGCCAGCTCGGACTCCGGCATTCCTGGCAGTGGCGCGACGCATGGGCTTTAAAAACGGAATTGTTCTGGCAAAGGATGTCCAACATCCCGGTATCTACGGCTGACCGGGCTTTTTCACTGTTTAATATAACGGAGATCGCCGCTTTGGATGCGCTCACCACAAGCGGTATCGCCGAAAACAAAGGCCTGGAAATCAATGTGGAACATTACCTGAGCGGCGGCTGGTTTATGGTGGCTAATACGACGCTATTCGATTCGCGTTACCAGGGCGACGACCGTGTGTGGCGCTCTTCACGCTGGGACCTGGGCCATATCCTGAACTTCACTATGGGCCGCGAATGGCAACGCGCATCACAAACAGCAGGTAAAGTAAAAGCCTTCGGGGTGAATGGCCGCGCTACGCTGACCGGTGGATACCGGGCAATGCCGGTCGATCTGGCTGCTTCCCGGCAAGCCGGAGAAACGCGTTTTGATACGGCCAATGGCTGGAGCGAACAATTGCCAGGCTATTTCCGCCTCGACCTGCGGGTGTACTGGAAACGCAGCCTCGGCAACCGCCGCAACAGCACCTTCGCTATGGATTTCCAGAATGCCACCATGCAAAAAAATGTGGCTTACCGTTTTTATGACCCGTTCACAGACCGCGTGGAAACAAAGGAACAACTGGGGCTGATACCGAATATCAGCTGGCGGTTGGAGTTTTAAAACCCAATTCCCGCAGGTGTTCCCAAAAACTTCCGTACGATTTTCGTACGACTTCGGGGTCCTCGATGGCCACCGGCGCCAGCAATGCCAAAGGCGCAAAAGCCATGGCCATGCGGTGATCGCCATAAGTGGCAAATTGTGGAGTCTCCGTCCAGTGTGCCTTGCCGTCGACCAAGTAAAAGGTCTGTCCCGGCGATTTTTGAGAAAAACGAGGTGGCAGTTTGCTAAAGGTAGCGCCGACTTTGGCGAGTTCCTGGCGAATGGCGGCAATGCGGTCGGTCTCTTTGATCGACAGCGTTTCCAGTCCGCTGAAAATACCCTGCACGCCCAATCCCGCGCACACCACAGCGAGCGTCTGGGCAATGTCCGGGCATTCCAGAAAATTCCATTCAAAAACAGGTCTGGGCGCAATGCCGGATGCCTGCAGGCGAATACCGTTTTCTTCAAAAACAGTTTGAATACCAAAGGATTGCATCATGCGCGACAACACGGCGTCGCCCTGCCAGCTGTCGGCAAAAAGGCCTTTGAGCCGGATGTCGGGCGACTGCGCCAGTGCAGCCATGGCATACCAGTAGGAGGCTGCCGACCAATCGGCCTCGACGGTGAATTTTTTGGGCGTGTAGGCGCCCGGTTCCACCACAATATGTTCGTCCTGCCAGTTAACCTGCGCACCGAAATGGCGCATGAGTTGGAGGGTCATTTCCAGATAAGGACGCGACACGAGGTCGCCTTCGGGAATCAGTTCCAGCCCATCGGGCAGGCAGGGGCCGATCATCAGCAGGGCGGACAGGAACTGGCTGCTGGTGCCGCCGTGGATACGCACCTGGCGCGATGTTTTGCCGAATTGTTGCGGAGGACCGATGCGGAGGGGCGGATAACCTTCCTGACCCAGGTATTCGATATCGGCGCCGAGGCTCCGCAGCGCGGTCACCAATGCGCCGATGGGGCGTTCGAGCATACGCGCAGAGCCGGTGAGGGTTTGAGTGCCCGCTTGCAGACAAAGCCGGGCGGTCATAAACCGGAACGTTGTACCCGCGTCGCCGGCGTCGTACACCTCGCTACCGGTCTGGGTGAGCAGGCGTTGCAGGGTTGTTGTATCCTTGGAAGTGGAAAGGTGGCTGAGCCATTGGCCCGGATCGGCGCCGGCTAAGGCCAGGACGATCAGGGCCCGGTTGCTGATACTTTTGGAACCTTCGAGGGTGATTTCGCCGCGCAGGCTGCGGTCCGGTTTGGATAGTTGTAACACTTGCATGGGGCAAATAACGGGCGAACCCTGCAAGTTTTGAGCGGACAGGCTGTTATTTTTTATGGAGAGGCCTAAAAGGTTGATGAGGGTTGATGAGGTTGATAAAGTTGATGAGGTTGATATTCATCCGCCCGGAAATGAAGCGATTTTACTTTTTCCGGGCGGATGAATATCAACCTCATCAACTTTATCAACCTCATCAACCTTTTGGTATCTCCCCATTAATTAGAAGGTAGAACTTTCAACATCTCGGTTGCTTGTTTGCGGTAGGGTACACCGTCTTTTTCTTTCAAATAAGATTCAAAGGATTGCCGGGCTTGCTGGTAACTGCCCGCTCCGCTTTGCGCCAATCCCAAATAGTAGAGCGCAGGTACGCGGTTTGTACCGCCCGAAGCGACCGCTTTTTGCAGTGCATCTACCGCTAAAGGATAGTTTTGGGCGCCCACTAATGCCACACCCTGGTAAAAACGGGATTCCGGGTATTCGGGGTATTTGTCTGCCACTTTTCCGAGCGCTTCGGCGGCGGCGGCGAATTGCGTGGGATCGTCGTACAGTTGAAAAGCGCGGATCACTTCGGCGGGCACCCCATCGGCGGCAGTTGGGTCGAGCGCCTTGAAAGGCATGAGGTTGGGGTAGGGTTTGTAGTTGCTGGCGATGGCTTCCGGCACTGTTGGTTGCTGCAACCTGTTTGTTATTATTATTCCAATGACGACGATCACACCTGCAAGCGCTGCCGCAGCGGCCAATCTCGGCCACATCATAATACGACGAGGTTGTTTTTGGATACCTGCAGACGGCGCGGTCAGTTTCATGTGGCGCGTAGCCCCGGCAATTTGTTGCTGCCACTTAAATTCTGCGGCAGCCTCCGGGTCATTGTCCAGTAAGGTGCGCAGTTCTACGGCTTCGGTTTCCGAAAGCTCGTTCGCAAAGTATAATTCAAGCAGGATGTCTGTCCGGTTGTCCATGATGTCATAAATTGAGTGGGTTTCATTTTGTTCCTTGTTTAGGTAAGTATCGGGATTAT
>JALHMA010000105.1:9333-16133 GCA_022844265.1 Saprospiraceae bacterium
TCGCGCCGGGCGCGTTTGTGCAATTGCCGCAGCACCTCCGCGCTGGCATATCCCATCACATCGGCAATCTCCTGTGCGCTCAAGCCCTCCTTGTAAGTCAGAATGAGAATGCTACGGCCGGGTTCGCCCAGTTCATCCACCTCTTCCCAGAGACTGTTGCTGGCTTGTTGAGACATCAGCCTGACATCTGCGGCGTCCTGTACATTGCCGGGTTTTTCGGGCGGAGCGTTTTGCCCCAGCCAGTCGGTACGCCGGTGTCTGCGCAGGAAAGCGCGGATCAGGTTTTTGCCTACTCCGAACAGGTAGGTACACAAAGTGCCTGTCAGTTCGGTCAAACGACCCGCCTGAATATTGTGCATCATCAACAGGAATGCATTCTGGAAAAGGTCTTCCAGGTCTGCTCCATCGATGGAGTGGTGTTCGATGCCCCAGCGGATAAACTTTGGACGGCAGTGGGTATTAATGGTTTTGCTGCCTCCCTCAGGATCGCGCCGAAAGTCTGCGAGTTCGTCGTGTGGTCCGTTCATATAGTTTCCTGCCGTAGTACCGCCGGTTAAGTCGGATTAAAGTAATGTAAGTCGAAGGCGGTTGGCAGCGGTAAAAATAGAGCCGGATTTTGCAGTTTAATGTCTGTGTTGGAAAAAATGTGAACAAAAGCGGCATTTTTTTTTATTCCCACAAGTTTTCTTTCACTTTATCAAAAAAGTAAATACTTTTCGTGCCTGAAAACAATTATTCACCAAAAAATGCACTTATGAAGACCATGATGCAATTTGTAGCAGGAATCATCCTGTTTGCCATGCCGCTTTTTCTCGCCGCACAACAACCATGTCCTCCAGTAAAAATTACAGCAGATAAAGGACAGCAAGTTCTGGTAAAACAAAATAATGGCCAGCTGCGCGCTACAGGAAATGTTACAGGGCTGGTAGGCGCCACGTCCGGTTCAACTTCTGTTAAACTCGACAACAGTGTGCCTTTTGAATTTGAATTCAATGACGCGCTCAATACAGTGCCGAACAACGATTGCAGGGATACTACCTGCAATGAATGCGGCTGGTACAAGGCATTCTGGATTTTTGGAGACGGAAATTATCAAAAGTTTGCGAATGACGTCAGCCACATGGACGCGGCTTCCCACAAAGTAAATTACAGGTACGGTAATAGGGCCACCTATGCCCCGGCTGTGTATTTGACGGAGCGCTACCACAACGACGAAAAGCCGGAAGCGGCGCGCATTGCCATAGAAGTAACCGGAGGCGCCTCCACTACTTTGAGCGATTCTCCCCGGCGGCTCGACCCGGCTACCAAAACAACGGATATTGATTACAATGAAGAATTCAGAAAGAACTATCCGACAGTTTTTGTTTTGTCGCACCTGAAAAGCGATAGTATTAATCGAACGTTTTTTTTCTATAATAGCACCCGCAAGGACGGTGTTTATACGCCGACTAAGATAGCCTCGTATGATACCACTGAAGTACCGACCTATTACAAAATCGCAGGCAGATTTGAAACGAATTATGATACCCTGGGGGGGCGGTTTCGAAACCGGTATGCCGGAGGTCTGTTAGACGAATTTCGCAGAAGTTTTATGAGTTGCGCCGAGTATAATTCCGTGGGATCGTATGATCCCACCCTGACGGCAAACCTGAACGAGCTGCGGATTTTTCCAGTCTTGGAAACAGAAAACTTCGGTGCTGGTAAAATTCCCAGTGATTCGGCTGTTGTGGCGTCTGTGGTATTGGGGACGGAACCACTGACCGGAGATACCTTAAACAGGATAAGAGCGCTGCTGCTATCTTTATTCTCTCCAAATGCCGGCGTGGAAATTCCCTTTGACTTGCTGGCCACTACCATCGTGGGAGAAGAAGATGATGTGGCGTCGGAATATGTCAGGGGCGTGTCTTTTGCAACGCTCCGCGTATTGGCAAGCCATGATCCCAACAATCTTTTTGTAACCAAAATTGACACCATCAGTAGCGATAAATACAAGGTTTCTTTTTCACAGCGCATTTGTAACCAGAGCGAAATGCCGGAGGAAGACCCCATAATTAAATTTGAGGATTTGACGGGTGGGCATTATTCGGCGCTGCCCGAATTTTTTAATCTTGACGCAAAAGTCATTCCAAAATTAGAAAGAATGGAGGGGACGATACCCATATTCACACTGAATGGTCTGGAAATCGGCGGTGTTCCGGCGCAATATACACCCAAGTGCAAGTTTGTCCACTTCAGGATAGAAACCGATCTGGAAGGTGTAAAACGATTATACAAGGAAACCCCTCGGGTATTAAAAGTTTGCGTCGCTTTTAACAATGCAGCAGGAATCTTATATGAATGTAGCGAAAATGATGTCCTGAAAGTAGAAGATTTGCAGCCACCCCCACTCCCGCCTGTCGATAACAATTGCTGGATTCTTTTTTTCTTAGCCCTGCTGGTGCTCATTCTGATTATTTATGCCTGGCGCAACGCACAGCAGAACACATAGGCCATGATGAAATATTATTGTGTGCTCGCGCTGCTGCTGTGCGCAATGGGCAGCCGCGCACAAACCGATTCCCTGCAGGCGGAAGCATGGCTGGGAAAAGCCAAATCTGCGCTGTCTCAAGGCAAAACAGACAGCGCCGCTTATTACCACAAAATGGCGCTGGATTTATTCAAAAAACGGGATTTGCTGGCGCTCTGGCTCAAAAGTTACAGCACAATGGCTTATATCTGGGCCGATGACCTGAACCAGCCTTTTGTCGCCACCGACCTGATTCAGCAAGGCCTCGACACTAAGTTTCGGCAGCCGAATAAAGCGGAGGAATGGGAACGAATGGTGCTTACCTACAATGCCGCAGGGCATATCCGCCGGGTCAATGCCGGCGACTTTGCAGGCGCCCGGAATTTTTATGAACAGGGTTACCACATTTTTGAAGACCAGTTAAAAGGTGAAAGCGACGGAATTGCCAGGTACCTGTACCACAACCTCGGCAATGTGTACACGCGTTTCGGCGATTACCCAAGGGCTGAAAACCTGCTCCGCAAAGGTGTTGCATACGGATATGCGCACCCGGCGGTGGGAATGGCCGATCAGGGCGACCTGGCCATTGTAATGATGGAAACCGGTCGATACGAGGAAGCGCTGAACACGGTGCGGGAAGGACTTGACCTGAAGCTGTCAAAACCTTCTGCGGTTATCAGTATGATGCAAAATGAAGCGATGGCGCTGCATAAATTGGGCAGAACCAAAGAGGCTTTGCAAAAGATACGAAAGGTGCCCGATCTGATCAGTCGCCTGTCGAGGGATTCGCTGTATTACTCCATTCAAAATCACATGACAGAAGGGGAAATACTGACGGATCAGAAAAACTACGCGCTCGCCGAAATGATGTTCAAAAAGGCGATACAGGAAGGGGAAAACTACAAAGATTACTCCCGGCGCCGTGAAATAGCCAAGGCCTCCTGCGCACTGGGAAACGTGCATTTTTTTCAAAAAAACTACCAGGCGGCTTTAGCGGATTACCATTACGCTTTACAAAGCGTGATGAAGGAATTTAAAAAAACGGATCCGACTACATTGCCCGATGCCGCTTTGATTTATAGTGAAAATACGATTATGGAGGCCCTCGAAGGCAAAGCCCGGTGCTTTCTTGCCCTCGGCCAACCCGAAAAAGCGCTCGAATGCCACGAACTGATCCCGGTAGCAGCCGCCAAACTGATCGCAACACACGCCTATGAGTCCTCTTCCCTGATTACCCTGGAAGAAGCAAGAGCGCGTTTCGACGAAGCCATTGAAATTGCCTGGCAACTGTATCAAAAAACCGGGCAGCGCAGCTTCGTCGAACGGGCTTTTGCCCTCACCGAACAAGCCCGAGCCGTACTGCTTTTACAAAGTATAGCCAAGGCGCGCCGCGATTTCCATTTGCCGCCTGACATTCGCAGACAGGAACAGGATATGGAAGCAAAAATGGCCTGGTATGAGCAGCAAATTGCTTCGGAAGAAGAGCGGGGTGGGGCGGAGTCGGCCAAAAAACTCGGGCAACTCCAAAAGGAGCTGTTTCAACTAAAACAGACCCAATCGCGGTTTCAGGATCAACTGCGCAAGGACTACGCCGATTATGCCAGCCTCTCGGATGAACTTCATTTTTTGAGCGCGGGCGGCGTCAGCAAACTCCTGCGCAAAGGCCAGGCACTGATCGATTACTACCTCACCGACACGGATGCCTATATTTTTTATTTCAATAAAACCGGCACATTTTCAGCGAGAAAAGTAGCATTGCCGCCTCTTTTTCGCGACAATGTGCTGCTTTATTTTAATTTTATGACCTCCTGCAACCTCAAGCTGGAGGACAAGGCATGGTATCTGCGCATGTCATACCAGTGGTATCAACTCTTGTTGCAACCCGAACTGGAGGCCGATCAATCGGCGCCCGAAAGTCTGCTGATTATCCCGGACGACGCCCTGGCATTTATTCCATTTGAAGTGTTGCAATACGAGCCGGCCACGGTGGATACGCACTGGCGCGACATGAAATACCTGCTTCATAAACTCAATACGGGTTATGCATATTCCGCTACACTCTGGGAAATGCAGCAGCAAATAAGCCGGGATCACCGCAGCAAATCATCACCGAAATACAACTTTGCGGGTTTTGCGCCTTCCTACGACAGCAACGCGCCGCAAGGCGACACCCGCAGCGTCGATATTCCGGATTCCCTGATTTACAACATCAAAAGCACCCTGGAGGAATTGAACAAGGTGCATGCATTGATAGGCGGACAAAGATTCCGGGGGCAGGAAGCCAGCGAGCAGCGGTTCAAGGACATCGCGCCCGATTGTGGCATCCTCCTGCTGGCCATGCACGGATTGGCGAATGACGAGCACCCCGAACTTTCCTGCCTGCTGTTCGGCAGACCCAGAGGCGACTCCATCAACAATGATGTGTTGTTTTCCAATGAGTTGCAAATCATGCAGTTGCAGGCCGACCTCGCGGTACTCAGCGCCTGCCATACCGGTTTTGGTAAATTGCACAAAGGAGAAGGCGTGTACAGCCTGGCCCGCGCCTTTGCGGTGGCGGGTGTGCCCAGCACGGTGATGAGTATCTGGCGCCTCCACGAAACTACCGCTCCGGTGCTGATCGAGGCGTTTTTCAAACACTTGAAAGCGGGCAAAACCAAAGATGAAGCCCTGCGCCTGGCCAAAATGGAATTTCTGAAAAACGATGAGCACTACGACAGCGCCCATCCGTTCTACTGGGCCGGCGTGACCGTCAGCGGCGACCTTTGCGAACTCGACTTTTCCTCCAGCCGCTGGTGGTGGCTTTTGGGGGTAGTTGTGCTTTTGGGGATAGTCTTTTATTTAAAAAGGATGAGGAATGAGGGATGAGGAATGGGGGAGTGAGGGGTAAGGGATGAATGATGAGGGATGAGGAATGAGGGATGGAAACACGCTTTTTATGGATACGATTGAAAAAATTGAACTGTTAAAGTTCAGAACCAAACAGATGTCCTTGCGGGTAATCAGGCTTTACCAGAATTTGCCTAAAAACGGCGAATCGCAGGTTATTGGCAAACAGCTGCTCAGGTGTGCCACTTCAGTTGCCGCCAATTACCGGGCCGTTGCACGGGCGCGGTCAGACGCTGAAAAATTCAGCAAAATCTCAATTGTTGTGGAAGAAGCCGATGAAACGTTGTTCTGGCTCGAACTATTGACGGATGCCGGGATTGTCTCAACCTCACGATTATCTGAACTTTACAAGGAATGCGAGGAAATACTTAAAATCGTTTCCAATATTCGGAAAAACATGAAAATTTCCAAATAATTCGAATTTTCCCTCATCCCTCATCGGACATCCCGCTCGGTCATTCCTCATTCATCATTCATCATTCCTCATACCTGGAAATAAACTCCCTATACCTTTCATCCATCCGCAGTACCTCCGCATTGCCCAGCACGATCAGGTGTTCGCGGGCGCGGGTGAGGGCCACATTGAGTTTTCGATCCACGGCCCCTTCGCCGATGCTGACAAGGCTGGCCAACTGGTGTTCCGAGTGAACGCAGGTAGAAACAAGAATAATTTCCCGGGCGCCGCCCTGGTAGCGCTCCACCGTGTCGATGGTAACGGAGTCGGGATCGATGCCCGCTTCGCTCAGGCTTGCACGGAGTTGGGCGATTTGTGCGCGCCAGGGCGTGATGATGCCGAGTGTTTGCATCGGATGCCAGGCTTTGTTGTTCAGTTCGTATAAGTTTCTGAAAAACACGACGATACGCGCCGCCAGGGCCGCTTCCGGCTTGTTTGTTTTGGCATTAAAAACGGCATCTTCTGCGGTGACCGGGAAAAAAACGACCCGTTTTTCCGCACATGTTTTTTCCAGCGCCGGATCCAGACCCGGCAGGTCGTACCACAAGGCACAGTGCTGGCGATGCTTTTCATCGGGCGTATCGGCCAGGGTTTTCAGCAAGCCGTTGTAAAAAAAGCGGTTGGGGAAATCCATAATATCGGCGTGCATACGTCCCTGTCGGTGGAGTTGTCCGTAGGCCCAGTGCCAGCCCTGTTCCTGGCAGCGCCGGTACAGCCGTTCAAAATAGGATTCGCGCAGGTCCTGCAGGCCGATCGTGCGCAGTTCGGCGTCTTCTACGACCGTGTTTTCAGGGCGCTGGGTGGTGATGGCCGGCAACTGCCGGTGGTCGCCGATCAGGATAAAATGATCGAAGCGGGTCAGCAGCCCGATGAGTTGCGGTTCGAGGATTTGCGAGGCCTCGTCCACAATCAGGCGCTGGAATTTTTTCAGGCGCAGCAGTCCGTCATTTTGAC
>JALHMA010000106.1 GCA_022844265.1 Saprospiraceae bacterium
AGTGGTTTTCACAAAGGACACAAAGCGTAGAGTTGACTCGTCCCGCTTAGTATTTTCTGTAAGCCTGGCATGAATCATCACAAATGACCAAAAAAGGAATGGTCAACTCTACGCTTGTGTCCTTTGTGAAAACCACTTGGTGTCCGTTGTGGTAAAAAATCCGTGTGGTATAGTCCTTAATATGATATACCATTAATGTGATATACCATCTAAATGAACGGTTCGTATACCGTAGGGTTTTAGGCTTCGCACTTCGGACTAAAGACTTCGGACTTATTATTACCTGACTAAAACCACACCATCCGCTCCATTGACCTGCAAAAACAGGTTGCCTGATGGTAAACCGGCAAGATCGAGTGCGTAACGCATGGCGCCCGCTGCTTCGAAGTTCCATTCCCGCAACAAACGGCCCTGAACATCAAATAATCGGATGAACGCAGGGGTATCTGTTTCCGTAAACTCAATGAAAGTTACATCGTCCACTACCGGATTGGGGTAGACCGAAAAAACAAGTTGTCCTTTATCCATTTTTACTTTCAGGATGTTGGACAGTTCTGTGGTTCCATCGAAGTCGACCTGGCGAAGGCGGTAGTAATTCAGGCCAGAGAGCGGCTTATCGTCCGTAAACTGATACTTCTGCGTTTCTGTCGTATTACCTTTGCCAGAAATGGAGCCAATATTATCCCAGGTTCTGGAGTCGGCGCTGCGCTGGATTTCGAAGTGGGAATTGTTGCGTTCGGTGGCAGTAGACCATTGTAGCACGACTGACGATCCTGATTTTTGCGCAATAAATTGTGTGAGTGTCACTGGCAGCACATTATTCAAAGAGATATTGCACCCCGTGTAGCCGTATGGCTGGTTCATTTCGTTTTTATTAGCCAGTTCCAGCTGTTGGTTTGTAGCCCCAGCGGGGATTGTAATCACCACTTTCCAGTTGGCGCCTGGAACAGAAGTGTTGTCAAATGTGCCATCTTGGAAGCCGGTGAACTGTGTTCCGCCGCCGCCATTTGGCGTATAACATATTTGACCGATAACTTTCTCGCCAAATGCGGTATTACTGTTCACATAAACCGTGTAAGTGTTTCCGGAAAGCGTATGACCCACATAATTTCTAAATGTGGCTGATTGTAACCATAAAGCAGAAAGCAGAAAAATGAATAGTATTAGAGATTTTTTCATGTACTGAAATTTAGAATTAAGATTAAAAAAGTGTGGCGAGTATTAATGATTTCAATGTAAGCACGAAAAATTTGCCTCAATTGAAATATTGTTATTTCCAGTGGGGATATTGTTAATTGAAATTTCACCGCGCCACCACAACCCTTGCATTCCATTGTCCCGCCGCTCCTTCCACGAGCAGTTGTACAAAATAGGTGCCCGCCGCGAACCCGTTCAAATCCAATTGCAGGTTATTGCTGCCGCTGTTGAACTGGACATTTTGTTCTGCTACTTTTTTTCCGGAGGGGTCGGTAATCTCTAATGTGCCCGATCCCTCCTGCGGCGCGACAAAGGATATGCTGCAGAAACCCTCCGTCGGGTTAGGCGTGATGACAGGTTTGTCCCATGCCTTGCCCAACCGGGCGCTGCGTACTGCGGAGTAGGTAAAAACGCCGTCCGTGTCGAGCATTTTGAGGCGGTAGTAATACAGAATACCCGGTGAAGCGTTGTGGTCTTCGTAGCGGTAGTCATTTCTGGAAACACCGCCTTTTCCGGGAATCCAGGTTGTTTTTTCAAAAGTACTGCCATCGGTGGAGCGTTGCAGTTCATATCCGTCAAAGTTGTGTTCTGCGGCAGACTGCCAGTCGAGCGCAATAAAGCGCTGCTGGGCACGGGCGTTGAACTGTAACAATTCGAGTGGGAGCGCGGTATTCTCGGGCGCTTCAAACGTCAGTGCTGCCTTGTATTGCTGAAGATTAGTAGCGTAGTAATAGACATCGGTGAAAACTTCCGGCCCCACCGTTTTCCAGGCCAGACCAGCCGTACCCGTCGGAATGCTGATACCGCTTATTTTAAACCGGCCCAGTCGGTGTGTGCCGGCTGTTGTGTTGATGTTGGCGATATTGTCATCCAATTCTGTCATGTCGGTTGCCACCAAAGTATTTAAATTGATCCGAAGTTCATTTCCGGACAGACTCACGGTCGTACTGGCATTGTAAAGTGCCTGGCACAAGGCTGCGTTTCCAGTATTATTTGGAACAAAATTGCAAAAACCGGGCACTTTTGACAGCACAGGGCTGCTGAAATTGGCATTGTTGAATCTCAGAACAAAGTCGGCGTTAGCGAGGTACAAATTGCCGGGCGTACTTGTGGTAGCCCTCAAATAAAGATCGAAGAAAAAATCGCTGCCGACATTGCCCTGGTTCAGGATGGAAAGGGTAGCGCCCTGAAATGGCGTTGGGGGCGCGGGCACCTGGGCTGCTGCCTGTGTCAGCAATAAAAAACAAAGCAATAAGCCACCAAGGCGTTGCGATAGGGATATTATAAGACGATTCATTGTTTGTAATGTAGTTATCCGTTATTAGTTATGTGAGTGGTGAGTGGTGAGTAGTGAATTGTGAGTGGCATATCGATAGGGGAATGTTCTCAATATTCTTTTAACTGGATGCTACTCACAACTCACTATCCACTACTCACAATTCACGATTACAGGCCTGAAAAAAGATGCCCAAACCACCAGAGCGGCCAAGCGGGATACTCTCACCTCTCACTTCTCACCTCTCACTTCTGTATCAAGGTAGCGTTGAACTCAAATTCCTGTTGTTCCACACCACGCTGCGGTCGGCAGCGCTGACCAATCCGTCGAGGCCCACATCAGCCGCTTTGTAGCCTGTGAGGTTGCGGTCATTCCAGGTCAGGCTGCGGTCGGAAGCGGCCACTACGCCGCTCTGGTCGACATCGCCGGCAATCATGCCGAATACGCCGGGCGCTAAAGTCGCCTGAGCGGTATTGAGGTACAGCGGAACGGAGCCATCGGTAAAATTGGCCGTTCTGATCGAGGTGTTCATGCTCAGGGCCGACTGCGACATCACGCCCAGGTGGTTGCGGTGCCGAATGACTACAAAATAATCGTCGCTTGCCACGCCGTTGAAGAACAAGGGCGAACTGCCATCCATGCCGACCACATCGCCATCAGATTGCAGCAGGGCGTCGCGGGTGTGCAGCACTGTTCCCGGAGCGTTTTTGTCGCGCAGTTGCACGAGCACCCAGTCAACAATCGCATTGGCCCCGGTAACGGTGAGTGCAGCGGGTCGCAACATTTCAGAACCGCCGTAGGGCGTAGTGGAAGGCAGGTGCCCGCCGCTGCGCAGCGCGTCTGTCATCAGACCGGCGTTGTAGGCGCCTTGCAGGAATACTTTCGGGCGCAGCGTGAGCCCTGCCCTGTTCGTAAATGAACCGGTAAAACAACTTGGAACCGAGGGCATAAACGCTACCGCATGGGGAATCAGCACGGTGCTGCTACATGTCGGAATCAGTCCTTCTTCCCAGTTCCGGCAATCGTTCCAGTCATCGGAACCGCCATTGCTGGTCCAGATGGATACTGCCGTCTGGCTGGGAAAATCAGTTGTATTCACCACCTCCGGCGCATCATACGTCACTTTGACATAACATTTCTGGCCGGGTGTCGCTGCGCTGGTATTGCGCACTTTCATCGTGATCCAGCGTGTTGTAGTGTTGGTAAATGAGCCGGAAACCGAGATGCCACTGCCGTTGTCCGTATGCAGCAGGTTGCTGTTCAGGTCATAAAACTCGAGTGTCAGGCTATTGGCAGGCGTACCCAGAAACAGGGTGTATGAAACGCCGGAACTGCCTTTGGCGAATATTTTTCCCACCACGCGGGCATTCGGCGAATTGTCGGGGGGACGGCCACCCTGTCCGAGTGATTGGCAGTGACTGTCTCCGAGGTCGTTTTCCATTTCCCATTCCTGGGTCGTAGGTAGAGCGGCATTGGAGTATGCATTCAGGTCGATGCCGACAGGCGCCCAGATGGAATAACCGTGGTAATGTGCGCCATGATCGGCATAAGCAGTGGAGTAATCGTCGCCGTATCCCGGGGCGCCGTCATCGGGCCAGGCCACGGCGCGGGTTCTGATCTGAACGCGGTTGCCTGCCGTGGCGCAGCCATCGGCGCCGGTAGCAAATACGGTAACAGTACCAGAAATACCGCCTGAATAATCCTGCAAAACGGTGCCGGCAGGAAAATCCGTGTTGATATACACGTTCTGATCCACATCCCAGACATCTGTTACTGCGATAATGGCTTTTCCACTTCTTTCGATCACCAGAATATCATTATCGTTATCAACGGAGTTGCGGCAATTGCCCGTTACGACATTGTACATGGTGCCTTCCGTACTGCTGCTGCGCACTTTATAATTGCCACCTTTAAAGTCCAGCGCGCCATGCGCCAGCATGATATTGGCGATATCGGAATTTTCAGGCAGGTCTAGGGTGTTTTCCGGCTGGTGTGAAAACCGTTTTGCGGTATTGGCGATGTTGAACAAATCTTCAAAAAACACCTGCGGGTTGCCGTCCATGGCGCACATGGCGGCATAAGCAGCACCCAGGCGCGGTTCCGTAATTTCCACATGCGCCGACAATTCATCGTTCGTATTCCAGCCGGTAATATTTCCGTTGGCTGCTATTTGGGGCCGGTAAGTATCGTGGTTATTGATAAACGGCACGGTGCGGTGAACACGGGTGGCGCCGTAGTCTATGTACCGGATGTTTTGTTGTGCGCCGGGCAGATTGCCCAGGTCGAATCCGCCGTTTCCGTAAATCATGCCGCGCAAACCGCCACTGCCGTCAAAGGCGCGCAATCCAAAATCGAAGGTGCCGGAGCGGTTATTGACCGCCGCCGTCCAGGCATCCAAAGCCGTTTTATCGCCCACCCATTCGCCTACGGCAAACATTTGGTCGCCGCCGTCGGCCCAGTCGGCATTTTGTTGCAGATTAAATAAAAAGTCCTCGGAAGAGGCGTTAGTGAAGTGTTTCACCGCATCGATACGCACGCCGTCGAAACCCATTTGTTTTTTGTACCAGACCAGCCATTCCCGGGTATGTTTGCGCATGTAGCCGTTGTTGACGCCAATGCCGCCGTTGTTATAAGGCGAATAAGTACTTTGGTCTGGGTTGTACGTGGCATTGCTGCTCAGGCCCCACCCGCCGTCAAAGTAACACACATCGGGGCCGAAGCCTTGCCAGCAAATGGGGTCGGTATTGGGATTGCACAAGCCCAGGCCACAGCCGTGTCCCGGGTTGGGGTGGAAATTTTGGTGGTTTTTGGGGAAACGCCCTTTTCGGGCTAAATAATCGGTCGCTGATTGGTCGGTCGCCGGCGTTTCGTAGCAGGTATAGCGGAAATTTTTCCAGAGGTCGGTGCATGAAGACGTGGAAGGCGGAACAGGGGTAGGGATAGGCGCTGCAGGATCCTGCCCGCCGCCGCCGGTGTCGCTGCCTGCTCCGATCACGTGGTTCGGCACAATATCCTGGATGACTTCGATGCCATTGGCGTGCAAAACGGCCACCATGCGCAGCAGATCGTCCTTGGTACCGACCCGGGTGGTCGCGTCGTTTTTTTGAAATTTGTCGCCCAGGTCGTAATGGTCGTACGGCGCGTAGCCCACACCTTTTTGTCCGAAATCCTGGTTTTTGACCGTAGGCGGTATCCAGACGGCGTCTACGCCCATTCCTTTCATCCGGGGTGCGAGTTCGGTGAGGTAATTGGCCCAGCCGTTGGGGAAGTTGTCGTTCTTGTAATCCCACCAAAAACCTTGTAAAACGACTTTTTTAACCCTGGTTGTTTGAGCTATAAGTTGAAAGGAGGGTAGAAGAAATAGTAAAAGTAAAATGAATAAACGATTCATAAACAACTGTTTGCGATGCAAGTAAGGGATATTGATTGAGCTGGATTCGCGACAAAAATACTTTATTCAAGCATTTTTCCAACTCAACGCGGTTAAAACGACGGCAAATAGCAAAGTGTTTATTATATCTCTTGGTTAGGTACTCAAATATCTGGCTTTAAACCTAAAAGTGAAGCGCTGCCAATTGACGGGGTGACTTCAAGTCACCCCGTCAATAAACCCACGACGACCAGTAGAAAAGTGCCCGGTTGGTTTCCACTTTCTCCCACTACTTTCTTCAATTGTATCTATTCTAAAATTTTCTTGAACAAAAACAAACATAAATTTACTTTTACAGCAGTAAATGACTGTTTAAGTTTCTGCAAACCGGATATTTTTACTCCTTTATTGTTTTCTTTTCAAGAAATCAGAAAATTTACAATTTTCGTTAAATAATTGATTATCAATATTTTAAAAATAAAATAAATAAAATTTTTTAAAAAAATGATAAAAAAATGTCAATTTGTGGGAAAATATGGGAAAAGAGGTTACGTTTGTGGCGGTGAATTGGTGATCTGTCCCACACGGTATCCCGGTTTGCTTAGCAGAAATAGTTAGTTCCACAGGAAAGAATGCAACTCATTGGCGAATATCCAGTCGCCCTTGATGACAAGGGCCGTATGCGCCTTCCAACCGCGCTACTGCGTCAATTATCAGCCCAGGTGGCAGATGTCGGCGAAGGGGTGGTCTATGAGTTTGTAGTCAATCGGGGTTTTGAAAAGTGTCTCACACTTTACCCCAAACCGGTCTGGGATGGCATCTCTTCTAAGTTGAGCCGTCTCAATCGTTTTAACGACCGGAATCGCGCCTTTGTACGCTCGTTTTATCTCGGAGCATACCCTGTTATTACCGATAGCGCGGATCGGATTCTTTTACAAAAACCTTTGTTGGATTACGCGGGTATCACCAAAGAAGCCATTCTTCTTGCAATGGATGACCGGATTGAAATCTGGTCGCCGGAGCAACACAACTCGATGGCAACGTTCGACCCCAACGCATTTGCCGATCTGGCAAATGACGTGATGGGTGGCGGCGCCGAGGGTGTGGGAGATATTGAATTGTAGTGTTTGGTGTATGGTGTTTAGTGTTTAGGGCAGCTTCGCTTGAGGCAACAGTGTGCAGTTCAGGCAATGCACCCCCAAACACCAAACACCAGACACCATAAACTAAAAAAAATGTACCACGCGTCCGTATTACTTCACGAATCCGTTGATTATCTGGGTGTTACACCCGGTGGCGTTTACGTGGACGTCACGTTCGGCGGCGGCGGACATACGCGGTTAATCCTGGAAAAACTAGCCGGCAAAGGCCGGTTGTTCGCTTTCGATCAGGACATGGATGCGCAGGAAAATGCGGCGGCGCAGGAATTTGCCGGCGATCCCGCCTTTGCATTTGTACACTCCAATTTCAGGTTCATGAAACGCCAGTTGCGCGCCGAAGGACTTCGGGCGGGTTCGGTGCAGGGTATTCTGGCCGACCTGGGTGTGAGCAGTCACCAGTTAGACACAGCGGATCGGGGATTTTCCTATCGCTTTCAGGCTGACCTGGATATGCGTATGAATCAGCAGGAGGGCGCTACGGCAGCAGATATACTGAATACCTATAATGCTACGGAACTACAGCGGGTATTCAGCGAATTGGGGGAAGTGCGCAATTCCAAAACGCTGGCGCAGGCGGTGCTGCGGTTCCGGGAACAAAAACCATTTAAGGGCACCGGCGATCTGGTCGAACTCTGCGGCAACAACCTGATGGGCGAACGGATGCGGTACCTCTCGCAAGTGTTCCAGGCCCTGCGGATGGAAGTCAATGACGAACTGGGCGCCTTGCACGATTTTTTGAAAGACGCTTATGAAATGCTCGCGCCGGGCGGACGATTGGCCATCATCACTTTCCATTCGCTGGAAGACAGGATGGTGAAAAATTTTATCAAAGCCGGCAATATCGAAGGGGTGCAGCAAAAGGATTTTTACGGAAACATCACCCGGCCCTGGGAATTGATCACCAAAAAACCGGTGGAACCTTCCGAGGAAGAACTGAAGATCAATAACCGGGCGCGGAGTTCGAAACTGAGGGTCGCTGAAAAAAGAAGTGAGAAGTGAGAGGGTGAGAGATGTGAGAGGGTGAGAAAAGTGAGAGGCGCCATTGTTAGGATGTACTAAGCAGATGTGCAAAATTAGTTTTGGCTAAATCCTTTGCAAATGCTTGATTATCAACACGAATAACCAATAACTAATAACTAATAACAAAAAATGGCAAATAAAATGCTTGCAGCCTTCAACGTCAGTCAGAAAACGACAGACCTTGTTTTCGGCAACTTTTCGTACCTGCTGTTTCTGGGTTTTTTGGGGATTGTGTACATCGCCAATTCGCATTTCGCTGAAAAAAACGTGCGGGGTATTCAGCAGGTTCAAAAGGAAATCAAAGAGTTGAAATGGGAATATACTTCCATCAAAAGCGAAACCATGTACAAATCCATGCAAAGCCAGATGGACGCCAGCCTGGAACCGGTAGGACTGGACCTGGAGAATAAAGGCCCGAAAGTGATTGTGGTTAAATAGTGTTTGGTGTTTGGTTTTTCGTGTTTGGGGCACGTTGCCTTTGGCAGTGTTTGGTGTTTGGTTTTTCGTGTTTGGGGCACGTTGCCTGAACGACCCACGGTTACCAAAAGCGAAGGACGCCGAAACGCTAAATACCAAACACGAAACACCCAAAACGAAGCACCTCGAAACACTAAACACCAAATACGAAACACTAAAATCGAAGCACCCCGAAACACTAAACACTAAACACGAAACACAAGAAAAAAATGTTGAATATCAAAAACGAAGTCTTGGTCAGGGTGTACGCAGTAGCGGCACTGATCCTGCTTGTGGCTGTTGCGATATTCATGCAATTGTTCCGGCTGACCGTCACCGATGCCCCCAAATGGGAAGCAAAGGCCGACAGCCTCTATGTAAAATGGGTGGATGCGCCGTCGCAGCGCGGCAACATCCTGGCCGACGACGGAAGTCTGCTGGCTACTTCGCTGCCGTTCTTTGACATACATTTTGATGCGAAAGCCGAAGGCCTGACCGATGATATTTTTAACGCACAGGCCGTCGACAGCCTTGCATGGCTCCTGTCTACTTATGTAGATCAGCAATACACGCCCGGCGCTTACCGCGACTGGCTGGTTCAGTTGCGCGCTGCCCCGCCGGAAACGAGGGGCATTCGCTATGTGCCCATCGCCAAAGACCTGCCTTACAATAAAGCCCTGATGGTCAAGAGTTTTCCCATCTTCAGGGAGGGCCGGTTCAAAGGCGGATTTATAATGGAACAAAAAAACCGCCGCGAACGCCCGTTCAAAATTCTGGCGCAACGCACCATCGGGTACACCCGCGACGGCGCGCTGCCGGTGGGGCTGGAAGGCAGTTTCAATAATATTCTGGAAGGTAAAGAGGGCAAACAACTGATGATCCGCGTGCCCGGCGATGTGTACATTCCGGTGAATGACCTGGCGGAAATTGAACCCGAAGCCGGCGACGATGTGATCACGACCCTCGATATCAACATCCAGGACGTGGCTGAAACGGCCCTGCTTAATGCCTGCAAAACACACAATGCAGACCACGGCTGCGCTATTGTCATGGAAGTAAAAACCGGGAAAATCCGCGCCATTGCCAATATCGGCCGCACGCCCGAAGGCTGGTGGGAAACCTACAATTATGCAGTCGGGGAGCGGGTGGAGCCGGGTTCGATGTTCAAACTGGCATCCTTCATGGCCATGATGGAAGCGGGGAAACTGAACGACCTGGATGAAAAAATACCCGTTTATGGCGGGAAAGTAAAGATATACGACGAGGAATTGCTGGATGCGGAACCGCACGGACTGGATTCCATGACGATCCGGGAGGTATTTGCCCGTTCATCCAATGTAGGTACCGCCACCCTGGCCCAGCAGTTTTTTAAAACGAATCCTTCCGCTTTTGTCCAGTATATCCGCGATTTCGGTCTCGATTTGCCGACCGGTATTGAGGTGGGTGGGGAAGAAGCGCCGATTGTGAAAAATCCGAAAGACCCCAAAAGTGAGTGGTCGGGCACATCCCTGCCCTGGATGAGCATTGGGTACGAGTTGTTGATGACACCCCTGCAATTGCTCACTTTTTACAATGCGGTAGCCAACGACGGACGTATGATGAAACCCTATATCGTGCAGCGCACCGAGCGATATGGTGAAATCGTAAAAGAATTCCGCCCGACCGTGGTGCAACGGAGTATTGCTTCCAAAAGCACCCTGATCCGTGCCAAAGATTTGTTGGAAACTGTGGTCACCAAAGGCACCGCCCGCAATATCCAGTCGGCGAATTATGCCATTGCCGGTAAAACGGGTACGGCGCAATTGAATTACCACAAATTCCGCGCTTCCAAAGGTATTCGCCACCAGGCAGGTTTTTGCGGTTTTTTCCCCGCCGAGAACCCCGTTTATTCCTGCATCGTCGTAATCAGCGAGCCGGAACGCGGCGGTTACCACGGCGCAGAAGTGGCGGCGCCTGTTTTTCGGGCCATCGCAGATAAGTGTTTTGCGATGAAAGCCGAATTGCACGTGCCTGTGAATGCAAAGCCGAAAGAGAAATTAGCCACCGCCAGATTGCCAACATACGATGCCGGTGCTACGGAAGATATCAGGAGTAGCCTGAAATGGCTGGACATCGACTATTTCAGGGAAAACAATCTGCCGGAATGGGCGGTCATCACTGCCGAACGGGGCGATTCCCTGCTGGTGCAGCACCGCACCGTACCGGATAAAACGATTCCGTCCGTCATTGGAATGGGGCTGAAAGACGCGATTTACCTGCTGGAAAACAGGGGCTGCCGGGTGAAAGTACAGGGGGTTGGAAAGGTGCGCAGGCAAAGCCTGGCGCCAGGAACGAAGGCGGGCGGAGGACAGACTTGTGTGCTGTTTTTGGAATGAATAGCGTGTTTGAACCTCACCCCCCGGCCTCCTCTCCAATGGAGAGGGGGTGACTTCACCCTTGGCTTTCTTTTAAGAAATGCCGAGGGCTATCGCTCCCCCTCTCCATTGGAGAGGGGGCCGGGGGGTGAGGTTCAAACACCAAAAACTGAATAACGAAATGCTTTTAAACACTCTTCTCCAAAACGTCCCTACACAGGACATCCACGGCAACACCGCCATCGAAGTCGGCGCAATCCGCTTCGACTCGCGCGCAGTGCAGCCGGGCGATGTGTTTGTGGCAGTCAGGGGCGTAGCGGCAGACGGGCATCAGTTCATTGACAAAGCGATTGAAAAAGGGGCAAAGGCGATTGTAGCGGAAACGGAATTTACCGATCCCGGATCGGTTGTACGGGTGCTCGTGAAAGATTCTTCTGAAACGCTCGGGCTGATGGCTTCCAATTTTTACCGGCATCCTTCGGACGATCTGGCTTTGGTGGGCATTACAGGCACCAACGGCAAAACCACGACCGTCACCCTGCTGTGGCAACTTTTTACCCGGCTGGGTTACAAATGCGGCCTCATCGGCACTGTGGAAAACAGGATAGGGGAGGAGGTGCTGCCGAGTACGCATACCACGCCCGATGCCGTGCGCCTGCAGGAATGGCTGCGCCTGATGGCCGATGCTGGTTGCAACTATGTGTTTATGGAAGTGAGCAGCCATGCCGTTCACCAGCGCCGGATTGCCGGCGCCCGGTTTGCCGGCGGGGTGTTCTCCAACCTTTCGCACGACCACCTCGATTACCATAAAACCTTCGCGGAATACCGCGATGCCAAAAAGAAGTTCTTTGACGATTTGCCTAAAACAGCCTTCGCACTCATCAATACCGACGACCGAAACGGCGCCGTAATGCTGCAAAATACCAAAGCGTCCGCGTACACCTACGGACTCAAAAAACCGGCAGATTTTAAGGCAAAAATTATTGAAAACAGCCTTTCCGGGCTGCATCTGCACATCGACGGCGAACAATTGGTGGCGCGGATGATCGGCGAATTCAACGCCTATAACCTGACGGCCGCTTATGCTGTGGCGCAGTTGCTGCAAACCGGATTGAGCAAAGCGGAAATCCTCACGGTACTCAGCGATCTGCGCGGTGCGGAAGGACGATTCGATTATATCAACCATCCGGGAAAACCGGGTTGTATCGCCATTGTCGACTACGCCCATACGCCCGATGCCCTGGAAAAGGTGCTGGAAACGGTGTTGAAACTGAAAAAGAAAAACGCCGGAATCATTACGGTGACCGGCGCAGGCGGCGACCGCGATAAAACCAAACGCCCGCTGATGGCACAAATCTGCGCTCGCTTCAGCGATCAACTGATCCTGACCAGCGACAATCCGCGCACGGAAGACCCCGCGGCTATTCTGCGCGATATGGAAGCGGGACTGGACGCCGAAGGATTAAAAAAAACGCTGGTCATTCAGGACAGGGAGCAGGCCATCAAAACGGCGGTGCGCCTCGCAGGCCCGCAGGATGTGATCGTGGTTGCGGGCAAAGGACACGAAAAATACCAGGACATCAACGGGGTGAAATATCCTTTTGATGATAAGCAGGTGCTGGTGAAATGGATGCGTGAATAGTGAGTAGTGAATAGTGAATAGTGAGTGGTGAATAGTGAGTAGTGAATAGTGAGTAGTGAATGGTCAAAAGGGAATGGTGGAATCTAAATCGGCTCTCACCCTCTCACTTCTCACCCTCTCACTTCTCACCCTCTCACCTCTCACCTCTAAAACATAATAGTGGAGGGACTATTTTTTGAGCAGGTTGCGGGCGCTGTAAGAGCGCCCTGCAGCCAATTCAAAAAGTCCTGGTCCGCAACCCTTTAAAAAACGAAAAACTCAACTTATTCAGGTGGGTAAAATAATTGACAATCAATTAGTTAGTTGCTTTTATCTATCTTTTATCATTCAAAAAAATGCTGTACTATCTTTTTGAATATCTGAAAAAAACGTACGACCTGCCCGGGGCCGGCCTGTTCCAGTATATCTCGTTCAGGGCGGGAGTGGCCATGATTTTGTCGCTGGTAATCTCCATGATTATCGGCAAATGGATCATCCAATGGTTGCGCTCGATGCAGATTGGCGAGACGGTGCGGGACCTGGGTCTGGCAGGCCAGATTTCCAAGGCAGGCACACCTACCATGGGCGGCATCATCATCGTGGCGGCAACCCTGGTGCCCTGTCTGCTGATGGCGCGGCTTGACAATGTCTATATCCTGCTGATGCTTTTTAGTACAGTCTGGATGTTCGGGATCGGGTTTGTGGACGACTACATCAAGGTATTTAAAAAAGATAAAAAAGGACTGAAGGGGATTTTCAAGATCATGGGGCAGGTAGGGCTTGGCCTGATTGTAGGGATCACGATGCTGCTGAACGACGAAGTGGTGGTGCGTATGGAACCGCAGGCAGCGGAACAATTCGGTTACCGGGTGACGGAAACCTTGTTTGTAAAGGACCTGACCATCCCGAATGCCTATAAAGAGATGGTGTATGTGAAGGCGCCGATCACCAATGTCCCGTTTTTCAAAAACAACGAACTGGACTACTCGCGGCTGATGTGGTTTTTGGGCGACAATGCGCGGGGGCTGAGTTCGATCCTGTTTGTGATTATGGCGATTTTAGTCATCACGGCAGTGAGCAACGGCGCCAATCTGACGGACGGACTCGACGGGCAGGCAGCAGGGGTTTCAGCCATCGTCATAACGGCGCTGGGCATCCTGGCGTACCTGAGCGGCAACTCCGTGGCGGCAGATTTTTTGAAAATCCTGTACATCCCGTACAGCGGCGAACTGGTGATTTTCGCGGCTTGTCTGCTGGGTGGGTGCTTCGGATTTCTGTGGTACAATGTGTTTCCAGCCCGGGTGTTTATGGGCGATACGGGTAGTTTGACCTTGGGTGGAATTATAGCGGCCATGGCCATTATCCTGCGTAAAGAGCTGCTGATTCCGTTGCTCTGCGGCGTGTTCCTGGTTGAAAGCCTGTCAGTTATTATCCAGGTCTGGTATTTTAAATACACCAAACGCAAGTACGGAGAAGGCCGCCGGGTGTTTCTGATGGCGCCGCTGCACCACCATTACCAGAAACAGGGCTACCACGAGGTGACCATTTCGGTGCGGTTCTGGATTGTGCAGGTGATGCTGGCGGTGATAACGATTGTGACGCTGAAGATACGGTGAGATTTTGCCCCTGCTTGCGCAGGGGATGGGTCCCTGGATTTTGCGGATTAGGCGGATTTTATTGATTTTTTCTATTCATAATCAAACATCTTCATTTATGGAACTCAAACACAGTGAGATCACCGAACAGGTGATTGGGGCTTATTACGATGTATACAACGACCTGGGATATGGTTTTTTGGAAAGGGTTTATCAGAATGCCCTGTATTTTGAATTACTCGAAAGAGGCTTGAAAGTCGAAGCGCAGAAAAGCATCAAGGTGTATCGGAACGGAAGACTAATTGGTAATTATTACGCAGATCTTCTAATCAACGGAGCAGTGATAGTAGAACTGAAAGCCGTAGCCACATTAACGGAAGCGCATGAAAAACAATTAGTCAATTACCTGAAAGCAACAAATATGGAAGTGGGCCTTCTGATCAATTTCGGACTGGAACCAAAATTTGAACGAAAAACCTGGAGCAACGAACGAAAAAAAAATCTTCAACGCAATCAAAAATAAAATCCGCAAAAATCCGCCTAATCCGCAAAATCCAGGGACCCATCCCTGCGCAAGCAGGGAAAAATCCAACCCTGCGCAAGCAGGGAAAAAAATCTAAGTCAAATCTAAATATGAATCAACGACTCGTCATACTCGGCTCCGGTGAATCCGGCACAGGCGCGGCCCTTCTGGGCAAAGCGAAGGGTTTCGACGTGTTCGTATCCGATAAAGGACCCATCAAGGCCGTTTACAAACAGGAATTAGACGCGCACAGCATTGCATGGGAAGAAAACGGACACAGCCTGGACAAAATTCTGAACGCCGACGAGATCATTAAAAGCCCGGGCATACCGGAAAAAACGGAACTCATGCAGGCCGTTCGTGCCAAAGGCATCAACGTGATCGGTGAAATAGAATTCGGGTACCGCTATGCCGGCAAATGCAGCATCATAGCGATCACCGGTTCCAATGGCAAAACGACCACGACAGAATTGACATACCACCTGCTGAAAACAGCCGGACTGAACGTATACAAGGGCGGCAATGTAGGCAACTCCTTCGCCCGCCTCGTACTGGAAAACTCAACCCTCATACCTCATTCCTCATCCCCCAATCCCCATCCCCCAATCCTTATCCTTCACCCTTCACCCCTCATCCCTCAACCCCCATCCCTCACCCCTCATCCCTCGCCCCCCATTTATGTCCTCGAAGTTTCCAGTTTTCAATTGGATGATACGCAGCAGTTCCGGCCCAAAATATCCATGCTGCTGAATATCACGCCCGATCACCTGGACCGCTACGAGTATCAGTTGGACAATTATGTGCGCTCCAAATTCCGCATAGCCATGAACCAGGGCCGCGGAGACCTGTGCATCCTGAATGCTAACGACCCGAACATACAACACCACCTCGCGGACAACCCGCAGGCAGTGACCTGCAAAAAACAATGGGTGCGCAAAAGCGAACTGCAAAACGGCTACGTCCGCGTAGGCCGGAGTTACAGTTTTGATATAGCAAGCACCAACCTGAAAGGCCCCCACAACCTGTTCAATGCCGCCTGCGCCATTCGCGCGGCACTGGCCATGGACGTGGAACCGGGACTGATTGAAGAAGGATTGTACAGTTTTGAAACGCCGCCGCACCGACTGGAACGCGTGGCGGAAATCAACGGCGTGACCTGGATCAACGACTCCAAAGCCACCAATGTCGATTCGGTTTTTTACGCCCTGCAAGCCGTGGATACCCCGATTGTATGGATTGTAGGAGGGCAGGACAAAGGCAATGATTACGGACCACTCTTAAAACTGGTAAAAAATAATGTAAAGGCAATCGTGTGTATGGGCATAGATAACTCGAAGATTATCAAGGCTTTCGAGAAAATGAAAAAGCCGATGGTCGAGACAAAAAGCGCATCGGAAGCCGTACAGGCAGCAGCAAAACTGGCGGAAGAAGGAGATACGGTTTTGTTAAGCCCGGCCTGCGCCAGTTTCGATTTATTTAAAAACTATGAGGATCGGGGGGAGCAGTTTCGGCAAGCAGTATTTTTAAACGTGAGTAGTGAGTAGTGAATCGT
>JALHMA010000107.1 GCA_022844265.1 Saprospiraceae bacterium
ATGGGCGACCGTGATGCCCGTAAATATGCTTTGCGCCGTGTTCGCGATGCAGTGGAAGAATTGCACAGGCGCTGGTTCAGGAGCATCCGGGCGGATGAAATGGTTCCCTGCCAATGCGGAGAATGTGTGGTAAGCGACGAACCACAGTTGTATAAATTGTCCGATCTTATAAAACTAAAAGTAAAACGCTCGACTACTGTTTGTTATATTTCAGGTGACGACATACCTATACAATTACTGCTGGAAGGCGTTTATGATACCTCAGAAATAAAAGCCATGGAACATCAAAAATCTCAGTAACAACCTTCAAATGACACTCAACGAACTTAAAAGCAAAATCCGCACCTTCATCGCATCTGCTCAAACCAAAGAAGCATTAGATGCCATTGCCCGCTGGGCGCACGGAAACGGCATGGAACAAACAAAAGGTGACATCGCCCTTTTACAAGGTGATCTGAAATTGTTAGACAGGGAGAGAAACTTAGGACTGCTCTCGCATTCGGATGCAACTTTGCGTCAGAACCAATTGAATAACAAGGTGTTGGGGCTACTGGCATCACTCGAAACCACTTCCGGCTCCAATAGCAGCGATCATATTACTATCAACAAAACAATCACAGTCCCGAAAGACTTTAAAGGCGGTGTGATATCGAATATCATTTCACCCTTGCCGACAGATGTGGTATCATCGGAACCTGTAGAAACCGGCATTTATTTTTCCTATGCCTGGGGCGATGAACATGAGACAGGTGAAAGCAGGGAACAAATCGTCCACGACTTATACCAAAGCCTGAAGACGGACGGCTATCGCGTTCTACGCGATAAAGAGGACGTAGACTATAAGGGGTTGATTTCGGATTTTATGAAGCAAATCGGCAAAGGCGATTGTATCGTGGTCGCCATAAGCGACAAGTATCTGAAATCGGAGAATTGCATGTTCGAGATGTACGAAATCTACCGGAATTCAAAACTGGAGAAAGGAACATTTCTTGATAAAATCTTTCCCATTCGTGTGGAAAGTATAGCCTTATCGCAACCAAAAGTATTGGCATCCTACTTTCAATATTGGCTTGAAAAGGAAAAGGAATGGGAGGAATTGATCAAGATGTTTGGAACGCGCATATCCTCGGAACAACAAAATCAATACCGCCGCGTCAAGGAAATTGCACATGAACTGGGCGATTTCCTGAGTTTTTTGAACGATATGAATGCGAAATCCAAAGCAATGCTTTCAAAAGACAATTTTGCGGAAATAAAAAAGGCCATTCAGGCCAAAAGCGGGCGGGCGTAGGGTTGACTTTTAGTGGTGGTATGGATTTTTAGATACCGCACAGGTGGTTTTCTGTCGGAAAACTGCCTGTGCGGTATCTGAAAATCCATTTCATTTGCGTTCCTTCCTTTACGTGCCGTAAAGCGCAGATGCGCCGAACGGGTTTCGGCGTTACGTACCGGCTGCTTTGTCTGCCGGATACCACAACAGGCAACATTTGTTCGTTTTTCCACGCACTCGAATGGCCTCCGTATGCTCCGGCAGATAAAGCAGCCGGTACAGCCCGGGGTTGTTCCACAAGGCCCAGCGGGCCTATATCTTTGTAGCACTGACGAATCGGTTTGGTATCCGGTCCAGCGGACCGGTATCTTCATCGATAGATACCAGCCCGATGGGCTGGGTGCAATTTGCTTGGGTATTTCTACAAAGATATAGGCCGATGGGCCTGGGGGTTTACTTCAAATATCCGCACAAATCAAATCCGCGTAAATCTGCGTCATCCGCGAAATCCGCGTTGCAATTATTCCTACGGGCGCACAAGGCACCGATGCGCCGAACAGGGTTCGGCGTTACAGTATCTTCGCCATATCCACCCGATCCAGCACAATCCGCGCAATATCTTCAATCGCAATCCGCTCCTGCAGCATGGAATCGCGTTCCCGGATCGTCACCGTGCCGTTTTCCAATGTTTCGTGGTCGATGGTGACACAGTATGGCGTACCGATGGCGTCCTGGCGGCGGTAACGGCGGCCTACGGCGTCTTTTTCGTCGTACTGGCACAGGAAGTGCAGTTTGATGCTGTCGTACACCTCACGGGCTTTGCCGACCAATTCTTCGTTGTTGCGCAAGAGCGGCAGCACGGCGCACTTGACCGGCGCGAGGGCCGGAGCGATGCGCAGGACCGTACGGGTGCTGTCTTCTCCTTTCGCATCGGGCACGGTTTCGTCCACCAGGGCATTGCTCAGCACGGTCAGGAACATCCGGTCGCAGCCGACAGAAGTTTCAACTACGTAAGGTGTGTAGTGCTCGTTGAGTTCCGGGTCGAAATACTGCATTTTTTTGCCGGACAATTCCGAGTGGCTGCTCAGGTCAAAATCAGTGCGAGAGTGGATACCTTCCAGTTCCTTGAATCCGAATGGAAACTCGAATTGCACGTCCACAGCAGCGTTGGCGTAGTGCGCCAGGTTGTCGTGGTCTTTGAAGCGCAGTTTTTCGGCAGGCGTCACGGCGCGGTGCCAGGCCATCCGTTTTTCTTTCCAGTAAGCGTACCACTCCATTTCGGTGCCGGGGCGCACGAAATATTGCATTTCCATTTGCTCGAATTCGCGCATCCGGAAAATGAACTGCCGCGCCACGATTTCATTGCGGAAGGCCTTGCCGATCTGGGCGATTCCAAACGGTATTTTCTGGCGGGTTGTTTTTTGTACATTCAGGAAATTGACAAAAATACCCTGAGCCGTTTCCGGGCGCAGGTACAGTTTGCCATCGTCGCCGGTGTTCGACATCTGGGTGGAGAACATCAGGTTGAACTGCCGCACTTCCGTCCAGTTCCGCGAGCCGGTATCCGGTTCCGTGATTTCCAGTTCGTCGATGAGGGCCTTCAAATCGGCCATATCGCCTAATTTCAGGGCATTGGCGAGGCGTTTTTCAGTCGCTTCCGCCTTTTGGATGTATTCCATCACCCGGGGATTGGTTTCCCGGTACATTTTTTCGTCGAACGTCTCGCCGAAACGTTTGGCCGCCTTTTCCACTTCCTTGTCGGCTTTGGCCAGCATTTTATCAATTTCCGTTTCAATCAAAACGTCGGCGCGGAAACGTTTTTTGGAATCTTTATTATCCACCAAAGGATCGTTGAACGCATCGACGTGGCCGGATGCTTTCCAGATTTTAGGGTGCATAAAAATAGCGGAATCCAGCCCGACGATGTTGTCGTGCATCTGCACCATGGCTTTCCACCAGTATTCCTTGATGTTGTTTTTCAACTCCACACCCATCGGGCCGTAGTCGTACACGCCGTTCAGTCCTTCATACACTTCCGAGGAAGGGTAAATAAATCCGTATTCCTTACAATGCGAAACAAGCCGTTTAAATAAATCTTCAGACATTCTAAGTAGTTATCAGTTATTAGTTATTGGTTATCAGGGTTGATAATCAAGCATTTGCAAAGAATTTAATCTAAACGATTTTGCCTGGTTACTTATTAATAGAGGTGTGACGTGAGAGATGCCAGCCTTCGGTCGTGAATCCAAAGAATGGCGTCTTTCACCTCTAAAAAAAGCGGCGCAAAGGTGCGGAAAAACGATGAAAAAAAACGAAAAAAGGCTGGGAAACTATGTTACCGCCGCGCATACGCTTCCAGCCATTTGCATTCCTTAATAATACCCTCGTAAAATTTGGTTTTAGAATACTGTGTAAGCAGCAGGCTGTAGTAGCCAAAGTACTGATCGGGCAAGGTCGGAATCAGTTGACTGCCCGGTCGATAGCGGCTGTCTTTGTCGCAGAAGTACTGTTTTTGCTGGCATCGGGCGGCCATAAACGCTGCGCGGGCGGCAAGCTCAGCATCCTGTGTGGTTATCAGCGCCCGTTCAAAATAACTCAGTGCAAGGCTGACATCAGTGTTTTCCCGATTACCATCAGGTGTGCCGGGCATAGAAAACAGCGGCCCCTGCGCCAGGCGCATCTGGTTGTAACCGCTTCTGTAATAGTCCGTTACCTCCCATTCGTAACCGAAGTAAGACATATTGTAATAGGCGACCCCGATCTGGTACAAATAGCGGGCGGCGTTGGGATCGTTGGTGGCCATAGCGGCTTTTGCCTGGAATTCCAGGTTGACAATCCTTTGAGCGATGCCGCGCCGGGTGAGTTGGATCGAGTCCGCCACCTGCCGGTGTATTCTTTCACCAACTTTATCCCGGAAAGGGCTGAATTTAGTGAGCCGGGCCGCTTCCGAGGGGATTATTTTCTGCATAACCGCCAGGGCCGCTTCGGGTTGACCGATACTCAACAGATAAGCGCCTTTTCGTTCCAGCAATTGCGCCCGGATGCGTTCCGGGTTGGTATCCATCTGCATGGTGCGTTCCAGCAAAATAGGATCGTCCTCATCGAGCAGCACCAGCAGGTCGTCCAGTATTTCAAGACTGGGATTGTAGCCCAGTGCGGAGGGCGGATACGCAACCAGGATTGCTTTCCCGGGGCGTTTGCTTGCTGCATAACCCGCTGATAACCAATCTTGTAGAAAAGGTTCGAAATAGGGATTTTTTTCAAAAGCATCGTAACTGCGAATCCGGAAGGCCAGGTTATCCGTATTTTTGGAGTTGGGATCGAGGTTCAGAATTTCCAACAGGCAGCGCCAAATTTCGATTTGCTGCAGCAGTTTTGCATCGTAATCATCGTTTCCGAGGTCATTTTCGAGCCGGTCCCAGGTGTTTTTTGCGGCATACCGGTCACCGGCCAGCAATTCCAGGTAACCATCCATGGCGCGCCAGAGTTTGAGGTTGCGCGCCTTCTTTTCCCGTACGGTGGCCCGCACAAATTTTTGCAATTCCATCAGGTGTTTGGCAGCGGCTTCCCGTTTGATGGCGCCTTGCACATTGCCCTGTTTCCGGTCGGTCACCCAGGTGCGGAGGTATATTTTTTCCAGTTCCTGCACATCGCTGATCAGCAGCAGGTCGAGTTGCGGATTACCTTCATCCAGGTTTTGAACCATTTGCATATCCTGCACGGCAAAAGTGTGCGAACCGCCCGCCCGCAACAGGTAAAGCGTACTCTTTTCCGCATCCGAGGTACACATTTTCAGCGTTTGTTCCCAGTCTTTGTCATTGCGAATCAAAAAACTGCGGTATGCCTGCGTGCGTTTGGAAGGGCAGTTGCGAAAAATCAGGGAGTACCGGTAAGCGGCTTCGGGGTATTTCCCCAGGCGTTGCAAAGCCCCGGCGAGGTGCCCCAGCGTCCAGTAATACATGATGCTGTAACGCTTCCGATCCACCTTGGGCATCAGGTAGTTGTATAATTCCACCGTGTATTGCCAATCCTGCAGGTAATGCGCCAGCCGTACGATTTGATAGGCATAGCGCATTTTAATAAAATGTGATTCCGTATCCCGAAAACGCCCGATTCCCTCCCGAATCAACAGATACATGGAAGCCGTATCGCGATCAACCGTCGTCCAGCCATCGCCTTGTGCGACGACATAAGGTTCGCATTTTTTGGCAAACATAAGGTAGGAAACCGGCTCGATACAACTGTTGAAGGCGATGACTTCCGCAAATTTATTGCCGCCCAGGCGATACGGAAGCGGCGTTTTTTTATCGGGGTCAGATGTGGCATTGTACAAACCGGCCAGGTCATTGATATCCGATTGATACACCACAAATTCTATGTCGGCGTCGGAGGCAAAATTGCAAAAACGGCCTTTCCATTCTTCAATATTTTCCTCTTTCTGCACATCCCGGTTGAAATAATAGCGGTCGTAGTAATCGTCCCATTTCAAAAAATAAGGCGCAAAAACCTCCTTTTTTGTCAAAATATCGGGATGCAAAAAAGTGTAGCCGTAAAATGTTTTTCCGTCCGGCGTGCAGGCGCCAGCCGGCGCCTCTGCCGGGGCAGGTGGGCCGAATGCCGAACAGACCACTGCCAGCAGGCCGCAGAGGGCAATCCAACGTTTCAAGGCAAAACGCCGGCTCAGTTTTTTTCCGGAAAAGTTATCTTTTGACATATAGAATCGATCAGTTGTGGGGAATAATGCCTTAAAATGGTACTGTCCAGGTGAAAAAACGCCACCGTAACTTGTTCGGCCAGATGCACCTGACCGGCCAACTGAGCTGTTTCCAGCAACAAGCCGGGCGATACCGCCTCCACGCGCAAGCGATCGCCGGGGCGAAGATAATGGCCGGAAAGGAAAGTGGCTTTGTTGACTTCAAAATGCGAAACATCGGGCGACATCCCTTTAAAACGTGTCGTATCATGTACATCCGCCGGTACGCCGTTGATAATTTTCCAGAATACACCTTCGCGGAAAACCAGTGTCCAGGAAAAGACCGGCAACGCCAGATCGAGCGGAATCGGATACCTGGCAGGAGCGCCCTGCACGTATTTGATCGCATCGTGCAGGTTGATGATCGAATTGACCGTTTCTTCCGATTCGATGTCGCCGGTATTGTAAAACATCAGCATGCCGCGCGACACCGGCGGCACACCTGTTTTGTCGGGAAATTTGTACTGGTGCAGGCGAATGGTTGCGCTCAACCGGGTATCGGGGAGCGCCTGCTTCATTTTTTTCAGAAATAGAAAAAACGCCTGTCGGGTGGATGCCGTCCAGTCGCAGTCGAATTGTAATTCCCGAAAAGGCTGCAATGGAGAAGCCTTGCAGGTTTCCACAATTTTCCCGACCAACCAATCCGTTTTTTCAGCGCTGATATTTTTAAAAACGGCGTTGGTGATAAAAATAGCCGGCGTTATTTCCCACTTATAAAGGCCGGTCGTATCTTTTATTTCCAGGTGGGAAAACGGTTCTATGGCTCCTGAAACATCATTGACGCCAATATCTAACACTTTGACATACAGTTTTTTACATCCGATAGCATCGAGGTAGTCACTTTCTGTCTGCGTGATGTCGAGGGTGGTTTGCCAGTGGTAAAACGCAGGCGCAACCGAGCGCTGCGGCGTTTGGCAGCAGTTGAGATGCAGAATAAGAAGCGTAATAAAAAATAAGAAAAGAAAACGATTCATGGGGTCAAATGTCGCATTTTATGGCTGTGGTTCAAAAGGGCACTTAGGGGTTGTGTCAAAAGTCAGATGTTTAAAAACCTGGCCAAAGCATACCAAATGAAGTTTTGGCCGGGTGCTAAATTTGACAACTTTTTGAAAGTTGTCAAATTTTCACATTGCATTTGGCAACCATAATTTGGCGCGAAAAAGCATTTTTTTCGCTTTTGACTTTTGACACAACTCCTAGCGCAGCGCCCCAAAAACATTTCACCTCAAATAAAAATCCCGAATTTTCCATGGCTGAAAAATTCGGGATCGTCAATCGTTCATTGTCAAGTACTTCGTCGGCACTAGTTTAAGTTGATTGTAAATGCTAGATTATCAGCACTAATAACCAATAACTAATAACGAATAACTACTTACAAACGGCAATTCCTAGTTATTAAACACAATTTTCCGTTTCACAAAACCGCCGTCAAAACGCAGTTCGGCGATATACATACCATTGGTCAGGCTGTTGCGCTGCATCTGGAATACAGTGCTGTTGATGCCGGTGTGCGCTTTTACCAAACGGCCACTCAGGTCATACACATAGATCTGACGGATAGGCGTTTCTTTGGTTTGGAACGTCACGGCATCCGAAGATGGTACAGGCGAAACCTGTAGACCCAGTTCCAGATCGCTCAACTCCTTGGTTTTTACAAAGTTGCAACCCAGGTCGAGTGCAACGCAGGCACGTGGCGCGAAGTAACCGATGATGGTGTCGATATAGGCATGTGCAACAGCGGCATCCGTATTACAATCAGCCGTAGCGGCTGGTGCAGGTACAAAATCCGTAGGCGTCCACTCCCAGGGAGCGGAAGTGTTATCCGGTGTGCCGACAAACGGATAAAAACTATTCGTACTACTGAGGGAATTTTCGCCGTAAGGGTCGAAACCGTCCGGAATATCATCGAATACAGTATTCAGTCCCAGTGCCGCGGCTCTTGTCTGCATATCGCAGGAGCCGGATACTTCCACTACAGGTTGTGGCCCGGTGATGGTCGGCACATTCAAAATATCTGTTTGGCAGGGAGCAAAAAAGTCGGAAAGCACGTGGTAGGAAATGAGCGGAACGTCGCCCGCTTCCATCCAGGAGCTATCGCCCAGTGCGCCGCCCATATTGACCGCCAAAGCGAAGTCCGAGCTGTAACCGGGTGTATTCTGCTTGTAGAGCGTATCGCCCAGCGGGATACCTGTAATCGCATTATACGTTGCATCTACAACACCCGGAGCAGCCTGAACGCCCTCGATATCGCCGTTATATAGTTCTTGTACCATCGGCACGAAAACACCGGCAGCTACCTGAAGTTTGAATTTATTCGGGTCGGCAGTGGTGTAGATTTCTGCAAATTCATCGAGATAAGCAGTGGCTAAAGACAGATAGCCGCCGGTACCTTGTCCCCAGACGACAATTTTATCCGGGTCGATGCCGTGTGGATTGCCGTTTACAGCGACGGACTGGCGGAAGTAACGAATGCAGGCACGCACGTCCTGTACGCCGCGGTAAGCGGCATTGATCAGGGTAAAACGGCGCACCAATTCCTGGGAAGCGAACGGGTTCCAGCCTAAGCGGTAATCAGCCACGGCCACTACGTAGCCCATTTTTGCCAGTCGATTAGCAAATGTGACGTTAGAAGAGTCGGTCAGCAAACCGCCGCAGGAACCATTCTGCGGATATGGGAAAAAGTTGCCGGTATGCAGATAGATAACCAGTGGGCGTGCTGTTTCCGTATCGCCTGACGGTGTGTATACCTGTGCTACCAAAGGCTGCTTCACCGTATGTGCGCCGGGTACAGCAAGCGGTAAAACGGTCCAGTTAGATCCGTAGACAATTGTTGTTTTGCTGGCCTGTGAAAACACAGGTTCCAGATAACGGTCTTGGGCTGATACCCTCACTCCAAAGGCCAACAGCAGGAGGAGAAGGATGGGTAATTTTGCTAATTGCATGGTTAAAAAAGTTTAGCAGGTTAAATGTATGAATATAGAAAGGGTGTCGAATTTCACTGTATCAATGCAATATCATTTCAAAAATAGGAAATGAATATGGAATCCTTGTAAAATCCAACTCCTTACGTCGGGAAACGTCTATTTTTCTCGGAAATCATATACCAGCGAAAGGTAAGCCATTCGGCCGATACGCGGGCCACCATAGGTTTGAAATTGTTTATTATTAAGCAAATTGGATGCACCCAGTTTAATCGTGGAATGGATTTTTGGAAAATTCATATTGACCTGGGCATCCAGCAATTCATAGGATGGAATCAATCCGGTGAACTGAGGCGAACCTTCAAACGTGAAGTTGTCTATCCATTTGTAATTGATATTGAATCCCAGGGTATTTCTGCCCCAGGCCTTGATATCGCGACCGGAGAATCCGAGGTTGAATTTGTGTTCCGGTGTATTAAATGCGGGCACGATCGGGTCCGTTTCGGCTGTATTGAGTTTGTTCCAGCTGTAATTTCCCTGCACCATGAAGTAATTGAGGAAATAATAATTCAGACCGATTGCAATACCCTGAGAAGTAACCCTTTGTGAGGCATTGGAAGCCACACGAAATACCTGAAGTTTGTCAAAATCGGGGAAAAAAGTATACGTACCCGGAAAAATCTCTACCCGCTCAAATGGCAGTGTAAGTCCGATATTATACCCGATAAAATCGTTGTAAATATTGTAGTAATAACCCGCGTCCACGTAGATTCGGTTGAAAAGTGTGGTGCGGTAACCCAGTTCGAATGTTTTCACTTTTTCCGGGCGAATAGGCGCAATGTTCTGGTAAACCAGGGGAACAGAATTGTCATCGCGATAATCCCTGAACGATTCCAGCGTAATCAGGCTGTCAAACCCGTTCAGGTTGCCGATGAGCGTTGCGGGACCGACACGGAGGTTCAGGTACTGGTCGGTTAGCGTCGGGTTTCGAATGGCGGAAGAGAAAGAAAAACGCAGGTAATTGTTTTCGCGCGGCGTCCATACAATAGAGGCCGCAGGCGTAGCCAGGTAGTCGAAATTCTGGTTTTTATCTACCCGTACGGTAGCCGAAAATTTAAAATTACCCACTTGTTTTTCCGCGCCGGTGTAGATACCGAATTCCGAATTTTTGATGCGGATATCGAGCGAGTCGTTAAAAATAGTGCCGTCCGAAACTGGGCGGTACAGGCGTGTATTGGCGCCTACTACCCACTCGTTCAGAAATTTGGTTTTGAAACGGTATTCGCCGTGTGCATGGTACAAAGCGGATTTATCGTAAAACAGGGTTCCGTTTTCCCGGCTGTTATTTTTGCGGCTCGTAATCGAATTAAATAGAGAATCGTAACGGGCCGTTCCGGGTTCAAAGAATGGAACTGTGCTGGACGGATTCTGCTGGTTGGCATAAGCCTGCGCCTGCTGGTGGTAATCAGCCAGCGTAGCGCTGTTGTCGCGTTGCCACTGCAATAATCCGTTGAAATCATCGGGCGGGCCATACCCTGCGGCTTTCATTTTATTAAAAACGGCGCCCAGGTCATTGCGCACCCACCAAAATTCATAGGCTTGCTGCCATTGTTCGTTGGTTTTGGATGCTTCCAGCATTTTGAGCGAGGTAAAATACGGGTCGTATGAGCGACCTGCATCTTCATTGGTAGCATACAAACGGACAAAAAACTTGTCCTTCTGCCGCAACTCGATCCGGTTCTGGTAGAATTGTATCCCTCTCAGGCTGAAACGGTTATCGCCCTGATAAACAGTCGTACCGGTACCGTAATTGGAAGCCACAATTAATTCGGGTGAATCAAATTCTTTGGACGGATTCAGGCGGAAATGCAATGCGACGCCGGCCTTCAGATTTTTCGTGTCGTAATCTACCACGTCCTCCTCTTTGTATCCCTGGCGGTGAAAACTGTTCAGCCCTGCGCGTGCATCGTACGTAGAGATAAACCTGCCGGAATACTCATCGCCATAAATATTGACGGCATTCCAGCCACCGGGGTTTTGACCTGCTGTTGCAAATACCTGATTGCCTTCCGCCTCTGTGATAGGGTCGTAGTTGTCGGCTACCCAGTCATTGGCGCGCAGGGCAAACAGGTTGAGTTTATAGGCAAAAACGGGGAGTCCCGCCTTATTTTTAATGGCATCCGCATACCGGAAGGCGCCTTCCAGCAGGTTGCGCTCGCCGGTTTTGAGCGAAACCGACAGTCCGCGGTGGACGAACGGATTTTTGGATTCCATCGAAATGACGCCGTTAAAAGCGTTGGGGCCGTAAAATGCCGAACTGGCGCCGACCACGAGGTCTACCTTGTTGACGTCCAGTTCGCTGGAGCCGAGGAAATTACCCAGTGAAAAGTTCAGGCCCGGCGCCTGGTTGTCCACCCCGTCGATGATTTGCAGCGAACGCACCGGGCTGGTGGAGTTAAAACCCCGCATATTGATAACGGTAAAACCCAGACTGGCAGTTGTCATGTCTACACCTTTCAGGTTGCCCAGGCCGTTGTAAAAACTCACCGCTGCCGTTTCTTTTATAGCGATGGCGTCGAGGTTTTCGACGGTTAGCGGCGCGGCTTTCTGTTTGTCGTCGATGCGTTGCCCGCGCACCACGGCTTCGGCAATGATGATGGAACTGGCGCTCATTTTTATATTGAGGCGTTCCTCATTGCTGATATTCACTTCCTGGGTAGCATAACCTGTATACGAAATGCGCAGGGTAGCAGGCAATTCATTCACTTTCAGGCTAAATTCACCTTCATAGTTGGTTACTGCCCCGCCGGCGCCACCGATGATGACGGCAATGGCGGCGCCGATAAGATCTTCTCCGCTTTCGGCATCGACAACTTTGCCTCGTATTGTTGTTTGAGCACTCAGGGTGCTTAAACCTAAGCAGAGAATACACAAAATATTGAAAGTCAAAAATTTGTACATTTTTTTCATACAGATCGGGTCTTATTCTCAGAAAGAAATTTTCAAAAAATGATTAGAAACAAACCTTGTTTGCTTTGCAAAAGAAGAAATAAAATTTGATTTCAAATGAAAAATAGATGCAATCAGATGGATATGGCAAAAAACGGATTATTTATCTTCTGTTTTACCAAACGAGGCTGTTATTTCTTCAAAGCCAGCAACAAGTCATCTGCATCGAGCATACGGAGGTAATACTTTTTCAATTCCTGGAAATCGGTATGATCGACAAACCGCTGATGGAAAATAACTTCCCGCCGGATACGTAAACCGGTAGTTGTTTTTTCAAAGGAAAGAGCATAATCGCCGAACGAGCTGGAAAACTGCTGATTGACGGGCATTTCCGCCAATTGATAACCTTTCGGCAGTATCAACTCAACGGTTTCCCGGACGGGAGCCAGTTCAAAAAGTGCGTCAAGGTCGAGGTCATTGTATCGTTTGTTGCTAAAAAGCGCCTTTTGCGTCGGCGTACTGAGCGGTAAAGGCAAGGGCATAATATATAGGCCCGAAACATGATCCAGTTGGTTGTATGCAGTTATCTGCATGCGGATACTCAGGGGTGTATTAATGCTGTCCAGGTTATCGCAATCAAATTGGTTCAGGTTGAGGTGGGTGAGCACTCCCCCACTGAAATAATCGGACAGCAGTTTTTGCCGGTCGACCACATTGGCGCGTTGCAACATCTCGCGCCAGTGTCCGGCTACCGTGCCGTGCTGCACAGTATGCAGATCGACCTGTAAGTTACCTTCCGGGTCGAGCGTGGCTTTTGCATCTATTTCGATCCGGGTTACTGCCAGATCCAGCGCATGGTTGGGCAGGCGGCGCACTTGTGTCTCGCCGGGGCGTATCACCAAACCCCAGGCATCCGAGTCGCCGGAGGGCAACACGCCCGTCGGGAAATAGTCGGTTGTCAGGTCGGCAAACCGCACTTTTTTATCTTTCAACTCATACGCAATGATGGCGTGGTTGAAAACATATATCGAGGGTCGCATATCCCGGTTGCTAAAGGAGTGCGTACTTACTAAGGTATACCAGGCTGGAATATCGAATTCATGCAACAGTGCGATCATCAGCGTGGCGACGTCCTTACAATCGCCTACTTTGCCGGAAATGGTTTCGCCCGGTTTTTTGGGAATGTAGTTGTTGTTCAGAAACGGAACATAAGAGTAGTTGATTTCCCGGACAATAAAGGTGTGTAGTGCCTCTACAATCTCTTCCTCCTGCATACCCGGACGGATAATCTGGCGCGCTTTTTCAAGCACTTCGTAGTTGGGTTCGGTACGGCAGTACGTCTGGCGTTCATACCAGCGCACCACCGGACTCCAGTCCGGCATACTGCCGATCATCAGCCAGGCATAATTATCGTACGTATCGGGCGCCGCCTCTTCCGATTCCATTTTGGGGACATGGCGCCATTCCCAGGTGTACAACCTGAATTCGCCGGTATCACGCCGGCTTTGTGGGGTCGCATCCAGGCGGTTGGCTGCAAATTTTAATTCCAGATCGGAGGGCGCCAGCAATTCAAAGGTTGTATGCAACACCGGCGCCTGCCAACTGGGGATGAGTAAATCCCAGAAATCTCCGGCAATCTCCTCCGAGACACCCATTTCCGTGGTGCCTTCCACCAAAATCACATCGCCGGCTTGCAAGTTTTTAAAAACAGCCATGCCGTAACCCAACTCGGGCGAAGTAATACTTCCGTCGCGTTTGAGGACTTTGGCAGAATTGATCTGACCAATTTGCCGAAGATCCGCTTCCGTCCAGTTTTTAGCGCCTGCCTCGCTCCCGATGCGAATGGCTGCTTTGCGCAGCGATTCAATTTTATTTTCCTCCCGCAAGTAGGTATTTTGTACGGAAAACAGCAGTACAACGGCTTCTTCATCGGCATATTCTTCCATACCCAACTGCTCTTTGGCTACTTGTGCCAGTTGTACGGAGCGAAAATAACCCGAGTACTTTTTTCTGTTATCGAGTTTCTCCACTTTATCCCGAAGCCCGGAATAACGGGCGCTTTCACCACTTACTTTCTCGGCTTGCCGGTACCAGCCCAGCGCCTCGGTCTCCTTCTTTTGTTCTATGGCAATATCCCCCAACATCTCGTAAATCGTCGGTGAATAGGGTTCTTCTTTCAGGAGCGTTGTCAGTATGGAAAGCGCTTCAACAGAGCGTTCTTTTTCAAAAAGGAAACTGGCTTTTTCCAACAAATAATGGGTAGCCCAGGGCATGGCGGCTATGATTTCATCATACGTCGCCAATACATCAGATTCCTGTTCCTTGTATTTGTAATAATCTATGACCTGCATAAAATGCAGGACGGAGAACCGTTTGCTCAGCTCTTTTTTTGCTTCCTTATGGTTTTTCAGGCGTTGTTTATCGGTCAGTGGTTTGTATGTCTGGGGTTTGTAACTTTCTTCTTTTAGGTATGTTTCCAATCTTTTTTTCCACTTTTCAGTACTATTATATTTTAAAAAATTATTCACCCAGTTTTTCACCTGTTCTTTTCTGCCCTTTTCTTTCAAAAAGTCAAGATAGGTATTCATGATTTCCCAGTTAGCAGGTGAAACACCGAGCAACTGCTCCAGAGCACCGACATATTTTACTTCTTCCTGCTCCCTGTTTATCTTTTGAAAACGGTTATACAATTCGGCATAAGTAGGCGTGACAAGGGTGTCCATTTCACTCAGCAGCGCCTCGGCGCGCTCCCCTTTTCCGTTGGCATCAAAACATTTCGCAAGCAGGTAGCGCGCGAATGCCGAACCCGGATGCGCAGATTTGTACGCCGCAAAAAAGGCCTCGGCTTCTTCTTGTGCCTGCGATTTGAAAAAGGCTTTTGCCAACAGGTATAATCGCCAGGGTTCGCCCGTCGTCGCCTGCTGCCGAAAATAATCCAGGTACGGACGGTTTTGATAATCAACCGCCGCCACTTTGTCAGCGGGCGTATATGCTCCTGAATAATCGGTAGACACATCGTCGAAAAGCAATCCGGATACGGGATCCGTCAGCCGAATCTGGAAGGCGGCTCTTTGCTCATTGGAGTAGTTGTACGACGTATAGGAACGCGTATTGTGCGCAGCATATGCTTCTCCGTTTTCTTCACTTGCCTCCACATCCAGGAATTCGAGGGCAATCGGAGCATCCGCCACTTCGACGGGGTATTCTGAAAGTTTTACCAATATCCGGTGCGTACCTGCGGTCAATTCAAATGTAAGGGTTTCGCCATCCCATTCATTGGGGGTAAAAGAGCGCCCCAAGTCTGCCAGCAGTTGATCGTCCAGCCATATTTTCATGGGTGTATTCCGCGCAATACGCAGTTGAACGCGCCTTGTTCCGGGTACTGTCACAAAAGTGTTGGCATAGTAGGTAGCCAACCCGTTGTGCCGGGGCAGCAGATCGAACGTCACAGCCGCGCCTGGCGCCCGCCGTCGGCGTTGCAACCAACTGAATTCGCTGCCTTCATCGTTTTTAAATACAGCACCAGGATCAAATGCAGTAGTTTCCACAACGCCTTTTTCTACAAATCCGCTTCCACGCATATTATCGAACGGCCCGGTAATGGACCAGTTCCAATCGGGAATAATGTTTTTGCTCACTGCCTTGCTTTCCGCTGTGCGCCGGTAAAGCATCAGCGAGTCTGCCGTGGCCACAATCATGGGAATCTGTAATGCAACAGGCAATGGCCGGCTCAGGAACTCTTCGGGCCGGCCTTCAAACAGGTGGTCGAACAGCCAAACATAATGCGCCTGCCAGTAGCTGCGCATCAGTTGGTTGGCGTTTTGCTGGTATGGTTCTTCCTGGTGTACCGTTTCGGCACAAAAAAGCATACCCACCAATGCAGATTCATGTCGCGGATCGCGCTGCAATTCCACCTCAAACGCCTTGCGGGCGGCCACAAAATCATTGGCTTCCACCAGGTCCCAGCCGGAGTTCTGGGCCATTACCTGACCTGTCATCAATAATGCAGGTAACAGAATACTACGAAAATATATGTGCATTGGAGCGATTGCTTGAATGGTGAGTGATTGGGCTGGACAAAGAACGGAAAAAAGTTATGAGTTATGAGTTATGAGTTATGAGTTATTGGAGTTTCAGGCTAGGATGAGGAAATGAAGTATGCATTCTTTCTCATTCCAGCCTGAAACTCCAA